>NZ_CAXTNP010000240.1:0-6343 GCF_964245575.1 uncultured Nostoc sp.
CAATAAACGACTGCCCGAATTCAATAAACGACTGCCCGAATTCAATAAACGACTGCCCGAATTCAATCAACGACTGCCCGAATTCAATCAACGACTGTCCGAATTCAATATAGGAACTTAGCAAATTTGCTTTTATTCAACACGAAAGCGAACGCAACAATTAGAATCAATACAAATCGTACCTAGTGGTCTGCCAACCCAAAATTGCCAGGTGAGGGCAGAGATAGTAAAAGCTTTTAAAGGCAATACGCTTGGGTTAAGGCTAAAACTCTTTGTTAAAGTCAATTTTTTTAACGTAGACGCTGCATCGGCTTGCCGCAGGCTACCGCCATCGCGCAGCGTCTCTAAGAGTTGGACGCAAAGAGAAGAAAGAAATGCTAACCCAAGTGTATTGCGATATATGCATAGCTGGCAATGATTTTCCATCCTGGCAAGATTTCTCCAGCAACATCTAGTTCAATACCCCGACTACGTTGTTCGAGCAAGTTAAAACTCCCATCGAATTGTTGCTTGCACCGTCAACGGTTTACTATAAAAAATGCCAAATGTTCCACATCGAACAGCATTTTTATCAAGCATTTTGGTCAGGGTAACTCAATAAAGGCAGCCCGCACTCAGCCACAGACAGAAGTCACCAACCCTACTTTTAGGCAATTCGAGTTACTTGCTGATTCACACGGGGACGACCAAAGCGCTCCCAAGCACTCCCTCCTCGCAGAAATAGTTCTAAAAAGCGCAATGGTTCTCCAGAATCGCCTGTTGACCAACCGGAACTACCAGGAGCAAAGGCTAAAGTTCCTTCAGACACCTTGAAGCTGCCATCAGAATAGATTGCATCACTGACTACATCTCCAATCCGGATCACAATCTTGCTTTGAGGCTCCAAGTTAAGTGTATGCGCCCCAATAGTTGTTTTGATGTTGCCGTAGCCATCAATCCAAGCAATTCGATCTGGTGGAACATCTGGGATTTGCTCACTCTTGAGGCTATCTCCCAAAAGGCTAAAATCTTCATTCATAATCGCCGCCGCCGCCGGAGGAAACACATCCCGTGAGCGAAACTGCGATCCACCACGAGAAACGTTAACTACTCGCAACTCCTTTGTATAGTCTTTAATAAAGGAGAGGGTGTAGCCTGCATTCACACCTACTACTTTTACACCATTGGATAAAAGGGCATAAGTTAGTCCTTCACCTTCATTATCCCGACGGGCTTCGGGATCATCTTGACGAGGGGCACAGTTATGATAAATTAGGCGATCGCTAGGGCCTGGGTTGAGTCCCAGTTGGGCAATCCAGAATCCTGTTGCTAAAGTACTGAATGCTGGAACCGAAAGCAAATGAATTTGGGCATGGGGAAAAGCCATCAGCAGACGTTGTGTGACTTCTGTAAATGCCGGATCTCCTGTACCGTAGTCTGCAATGACGCAAATAAACATTCTGCTTCTCCTACCTTAGCTAGTAATTTGCAATCAATAGTTAGGCAATGGGTGGCTTCAAACGCCCCAGTGAATCTGCCTCATCAGTAGTCTAAGTGTGATCTCAACTATATGCAAGATTTATATAGGAATCTGATTTGATTTATGAAAAAATTTAAGTATATGTAGGGTGTGTTATCGCCAAGAGTACGGCACCAAACTATCTGATGGTGCGTTAGCCAGAGGCATAACGCACCCTACGTGTATTTCACGCAATCAAATATGATTCCTATATATAACATTGAGTGCAATTTTCTAATAAAAATATGCTGGAACCATACAACTGAGTTAATTACATCAGTCATCATGTGATTACAGGGTGAAATAACCAAACAACCGTTCGTTTGACCCTTATTAGTAACGTTAGAGTCTTAGTCAACGCCATGAAAACAATCACCTCACTTTTTAGCGAAGAACGCAACCAACTCCAGACAGATATTGATAATACAACCAGCATTGAGGAGATAATTAAGTTGGTTCAAAACCGACTTGATAATCTCGAAAGAATTTACATTGAAAAACTTAATTTGGCTCAGGTTCGTCTGGCTTCCTTTTTCCTAGATACGCTGCGGCAGTCCATTGCTGCTCTTGCTGCGGCTAACTATTCTCAACTTGCTCCAACAGAGCAAAGGCAATTTACTAACTCAGGTACAAAGTTTTTTTCCAGCAGATTAATTCTGAAATTGCTAAAGGCACTAATTTATATAGGCATCTTAGGTTCGTTGTTCTCTTTAACTAAAACTACCCCAGGTGCATGGATGGCAATTTTACTAACCTCTGTACTTATAGGGGTAGAAATTGTACTTCAACTCGACTTAAACAACCAGCAAAATTCTATGTCTCAAGAGCTATTAGAATTACCTAAACCTCTGCTCCGGGTTGATAGCAAAATATTTTTAGATCACCTTGGCGATGCTCTCAACACTATCGACCTAGCAGTAGCTAGAGTAGAAGAATGGAATAAACATGAAAGCGACCTAGCAATAGAAGAACTACCAGAGCTATTGAATTTTCTGCAAAGGCTAATGGGCGCATCAAAACTTGATAAACCCCAAATGGCTCATGAACTTGCAAAACTTCTGCCACAGATTTTAATGTCTCAGGGAATTAACGCTCAAATTTACCGACCAAATGACCCTCACAGCGATCGCGGGTATTTTGACTTTGAGCCAAGTATCGACCCTGATACCAAAGATCACGTGACTCTAACTCCTGCTTTGTTGAAAGGCGATCGCTTGATTCGGCGCGGCCGGGTAATTGAGCCAGCATATTCCTCTGCTAGAGAATAATAGACAATAAGGATATGGAAATTTTAGAAACAATCGGTTTTGATTTGGGGCACGGTGAAACGGCTGTAGCTAAAGCGATAGTGGAAAGTATCGAACCCCCCCAAATGCTGGAAATTAATAACAAGAAGAACCAAATTACAGCCCTTGGTTGGCATCCCAAACTCGGTTATCTGGTCGGCGAACAAGCATTAATTCAAGCTGGCGTTACCCAACTGACAATTTCATTCAAGCAAAAACCCAACAACGATCCCAAATATCGGGAAACAATTAGCACTTTTGTAGCAACCTACTACCGCCTTTTAAAAGAAAGCAAACAACTCGAAGGTGGGGAAGGTAGCTATTTTTACATAGGTTGCCCTTCCGGGTGGTCAGTTAGCGATCGCTCCGAATACCAAAAGCTGCTTCAAGAAGCTGGCATTCCCCAGCTAAATGTTGTACCTGAATCGCGGGCTGCTTTCATGCAAGCCAAAGAAGCCGGCAAGTTGGAGTATGACAAACTTGTTGGATCGGTGCTAATTGTCGATATTGGTTCTTCAACCACAGATTTTACTCTGGTTAAAAGCTTAGAAGAGATCCCGATAGATTTCGGGAGTAATACTTTAGGTGCATCCCTAATTGACAAGGCTATTTTTGCCCAGACTCTCGCCAACCACGAACAAAAAGCATTACTCGAAAAAGTATTTAAGGAATATCCGCATCACCAAGCTCGTTGTGAACTTGCTTGTCGCAAAGCTAAAGAAGATTACTTTTCTAATGAACAGCTATACAGCGATCCTGAATCCTTTGCGCGTGGCTTCGAGTCGATTAACGAACAGATTTATTTTATTCCCCAAGTGAATAAATTGCTGATGGAGGAAATTTTAAACCAGCCCTTACCGGAACTG
Source organism: uncultured Nostoc sp. (assembly GCF_964245575.1). Taxonomy (GTDB): domain Bacteria; phylum Cyanobacteriota; class Cyanobacteriia; order Cyanobacteriales; family Nostocaceae; genus Nostoc. The sequence goes on from NZ_CAXTNP010000240.1 coordinate 3,651, forward strand.
GAGCATCATAGTTGGGTGCGATCGTTTAGAGACTCTTTAACCGAGGCGAAAGAAAAGCTAGAAAAACTTGGGTTCGTGCCGAAACTTGTGTTAATGACTGGGGGTGCGTCTCGCATGAAGTTTACGCACTTGCTTTGTCAGGAAATGTTTCCCGAACCAGAAACGCTACTTCGCCCCGATCCGGAACCGGAACGCTGCATTGCAATGGGTTTAGCACGAGTAGGACGATGGGATCTGCGTGCTGCTGCTTTTAAGCAAGAAGTCAACAAACTATTTACCTCGAACAAGCTTAAAGGTTTGATTGAAACGCATATCCCGGAGTTAATCGAATCACTAACTAAGCCTTTGACAGATGGCTTGATTGTCAACGCAGTTCAACCAGGTTTAAAAGATTGGCAAAAAAACAAGATACGGACTTTAGCAGAGTTGGAAACAGCTTTGATCGGTCGGGCAGAACAGTGGTTCAAAAGCGATCGCGCTGTGCAGATAATTAATCATCAATGCGCTTCTTGGTTTAGCAATAAAATACAACCCGATTTAGCCGCACAAACCGATCCAATATGTCGAAAGTTTCAGATACCTAGAAGCAGCTTAAGGTTCCAGGATAGCATTGACCCAAATTTTGTTAACCCAGAGCTACGAATTGGAGATGCTATTTTGGCTGAGACAGTGGGCTTTATTGTCAATGTAGTAATTGGTGGAGGCACCGTAGCTAGCATCATCACTCTCATCCTAACTGGACATTTAACCTGGCCTATTGCACTAGTATATGGGGCTTCGGTGATGGCGGCAGGAATGGAACTAAATCGCAAGAGTGTTCAAGAAGTAATCAAGACAAATGTGGATGTACCTAGTTGGGTTCGTTCTAGTTTTTTGAGTGACAAAAAAATCGAGGATATGTGTGAGCAAATAAAGCCTGAGTTAGAGAAAGTTCTTCAAGAACAATTGACAGCAGATCAAGAGGCTTTTGATAAACTAATTAGCAAAGTTGAGCAAGGGCTTCAAAAAACCCTTTCTACCAAAGTTCAATCTTGCATAATTCTAATTCAATAGCGGTGATGTGTGCCAGTAAATATAGTTTTTAGTTTGGCGTATTATAATACAAAATTGGTATTAAATATGTAATCTGCTCCAAATTAAATGATTAAAACAATAGTTGTCTTTCTCATCATTGGGCTGATTCTCACTGGGATTTTAATCAATCCCGTTCTAGTAAAAAGGCGAAGAAACCGTCTCAAACATCGTCCTTTCCCCCCACTGTGGAATGCGATTATTGAGAATAATCTTCCTATTTATCTCTATCTCTCTCCCGATGAAATCAGACGACTTCAGGGACATATTCAAGTATTCTTAGCAGAAAAGCAATTTATTGGCTGTAGAGGATTACAGGTGACGGAGGAAATGAAACTTACCCTTGCTGGTGTCGCCTGTTTACTCCTACTAAATGAACGTGGACAGTACTTCCCTAGACTTCGTTCAATACTGGTGTATCCAAACGCTTATTTAGTTCAGGAAACGACTTCCATCGGAAATTATGTTGTTGAAGAAAGGCGTGTGGCAAGACTGGGTGAATCGTGGACAAATGACCAAGTAGTAGTATCTTGGGAACAGGTGAAACAAGACACTAATAACTGGAGGGATGGACGTAACGTTGTGCTTCATGAATTCGCCCATCAGTTGGATCAAGAAAATGGTAAAGCTGAAGGAGTTCCGATACTGCAAAGCAACTCAGACTATGCTATTTGGGCGAAGGTGATGACAGAAGCATATCAGCAACTTTGTAATGATGTTCTGCAAGGTGCAAAGACGGTAATGGATAGCTATGGTGCAACCAATCCCGCAGAATTTTTTGCCGTAGCGACTGAGACATTCTTTGAGAAACCACACCAATTGCTGTCCAAGCATCCAGCAGTTTATGAGCAATTGCAACGTTACTATCAATTAGATCCTGTGCAATGGGCTTAAACTACGACCATCAGCTACCAGATATAACCTCAGCTTCAGATTGCATGAGTCGGAATAGTAATAAAAACATAAATCCTTGAATTATGCATAAAAAAGAAGTTTCAAAACCTTTGAATCCGTTTCAATGGCACTGGCAGCAGTGGGAGTAATCTCTCTATTGGTGGGTGGTGTCGGCATTGCCAATATTACCATCGCCACTGTCGCGGAGCGGACTTCTGAAATTGGTCTGAAGCTGGCGATCGGGGCAACAAAGCAGGACATTATGTTGCAGTTCATTCTCGAAGCGGCGGTTTTGAGCTTGTTAGGGGGAACTGTGGCGCTGATGACAGTGCATGGGTTGACGTTGGTGGTTGTCAGTACTTTTGATTTGCCCTATCAATTTGAAAGCAGTACAGCCACTTTGTCCTTAGGATCGGCGCTGCTGGTGAGAGTGGGCGCTAGTTTTCTCCCGGCTCTTTGCGCTAGCCAGCTAAATCCTGTTACAGCTTTGCGTAGCACGTAGTGTTTGCCGTACGTGAATTACCCCACCTGATTTTAAAATTCAGGTGGGGTAGTTCATTTACTCAAAAGGTTCGGGCAGCAAAGCTGTCTCTAATTGCATCCTACTTGCTACCTATGAATACCTCAAGGTTCCATCAATATTGTCGATTCCCCGAATCGGAATTGATGTTGAGTTGTATGTGCCATTTCTTCTACGACAGCTTGCTGTTAGAATATCTCTAGTAACA
>NZ_CAXTNP010000240.1:6443-12556 GCF_964245575.1 uncultured Nostoc sp.
GTTGTATGTGCCATTTCTTCTACGACAGCTTGCTGTTAGAATATCTCTAGTAACACCAATGTTCTGACAAGAATTTTGATAACTACTAGGAGAGGATGGCCCTGCAAAAGCAGCATCAATGGGAATTGTAACCAACATCGCACTACAAACAGCAAGAGTAATTAGACGTGGTGACTGACTTAGCTTTGTGAGATAAGACACGAGTATTCTCCTTTGATAAATTGAGTTTTATTGCCATCAATACCTTTGCAAAAAATAGAGGTAGTCTAGCTTTTGGCGAAATAGTCCAACACAAGACTGTGGTTGACTGTTAGGCAAAACGTAAAGCCCTAGTCCAAAGGGACACGATACTATAAATTCCTTCTACAAGAACCACACAGGATTTTACACCCTTGTTTTTGCTATAAGGCAAAAAACAAGCCTGTAAAATCTTAGGTTTGATCTATGCCAATACTCGTAAATTGGCGAAGGTATTGATTGCCATGAATTACGTTTATATATTACCTCACAAAGGACAATATAAATACCAACAGTTGTTTTCTTAGCCTGGTGGTATTACTTGCTTATCAAAACTTTTGCGATAGACCACTAATACTCTGTCATTGACTTTTGACTTTTGATATTTTGAGAGCCAGTTGCTTGGCTGTCGCCACCGCAAGGGCGCACTGGCTCCTTTTGACTTCCGCCAAGCTGTACTAGGAGCTTTTCATCGCCAGAATCTTCAAAGCAACTACTTCAGGGACAGGCATCACTGATAACCGATTTCCTTGTCTCACCAACATTAACTCTTCGGCGCTAAACTCTTCTTTGAGTATTGATAGCAAGATGGGGTTAGAAAAAGTCTCAATAAATTCTACTACAACTGTTTGCCATCGAGGGGATTCGGAACTTGATTTCGGATCGTAGTATTTACTTTCTGGCTCAAACTGGGTCGGGTCAGCAATATCTTTTTTCACTACACGCATTAACCCAGCAATACCAGGAGGATTAGTGCTGGAGTGATAGAAAAAAGCTAAGTCTCCTTCATCCATTTGGCGCAAAAAGTTACGAGCTTGATAATTGCGAACACCGTCCCAGATAGTCTCATTTTGCTGTTGAAGGTCAGCAATACTATAGGCTTCTGGTTCTGATTTCATTAGCCAATAATTCATTTAGAGAAATTATGTATATATAAAAATATTTTAATTTTGAGCAGTTACAGCAGTTTTCGTGTATCTGAACCACATTTATCGTAAAGGCACAGCAATGCTGTGCCCCTACCGCGTGGTCTATTTACCTGAAAATAGCTGTAAATAAGTTTGTAGTAATCACTTTAGTCCTTATTTTCTAAGCACTAAAGTGATTACTACAAGCCCTCTTGCACTAGCTTAGACATTGTACTAGTGAATATTTGGCTTAACTGCGGTAAGCTATAACAGCATAAAACGGATCTCCTCCAGCTGCACCCAACCACTGTAATAAATTCGGTAATGTTGACTTATGAACTATAACTTCTGCGGTTGTAAATCCTGGGACTGAGGCGAAGTACTCTTTGACTAATTCCACTCGCTGTGCTTCTGAAGCCTCTCGCCAAGCTTGAATCGCTTTTTCAAAAAACATGCGGTTAGAAAAGCTAATAATTGCAACACCACCGGGTTTTAGGATACGGTACATTTCGGAAAATACTGCTTCTGGATATTGCACATACTGCACAGATACGCAATTGAGAACAGCATCAAAATCTTCATCTGGTAAAGGTAGCTGCGGATTTTCGTTAAGATTTTGGACAAAGTAATGATTTAAGCGGGGATTTCGTGCTAGTTCCTCACCGTTGAGTCCGTGTCCTTCCACATGGGCAAACTGCATCTCTTCTGGCAGATGAGACACCCAGCTGCTCATCATATCAAAAATACGGGTGTTGGGTTTGAGGCGATCGCGATATAAATCCGTTAGCTGTTGAATAAATCCTTCATCTACATGGGTAACAAAGCGGGGATAGGCATAGAACAGCTTATCGTCTGTGTCGTCTAATTTCAGGCGTTGATTCGGTCTTAACTGCATAAATCTCTGCTTTGGAGGGCTTTTTCGGAAAATTACTGCAATTTCAGATATTTTTTAACAAACACTATGTAACATATTTTAATAACACTAGGACACATAAACGAGTCTAAATAGCAGCATTCAATTTTTCTCAATTCAATGTTATATAAACTACACTTCTTGCAGTATATTCGGCGACAAATCCGCTTAGTAGCATTATTACATTATTTTAGTTTGTTAGTTTGGATACTGCCCTTATTATTATTTACTTCTGGGCACAATAGCCTGATGGCACATGATGAAGCGCTTTACGCATCGCGTGCGCGTCTAATGTTTGATTCTGGTAATTGGATAACTCCTTGGGAAACAGCACATCATAAAACCCCTGGCCCTTATTGGATAATTGCCAGTTTCTACAAGCTGTTTGGGATCAGTGATACTAGTGCGCGTCTTTCTAGTATGATTGCTAGCATTTTTAGCTTATGGCTGGTGTATGAAATCGGCAAAATTATGCTAGGCAAAAAATTAGCTTGGCTAGCTGCTGCAATTTTAAGTGTGGAATTTCTCTGGCTGCAATACTCTCGCTTAAGTACACCTGATCTGCCGATGATTTTCTTGGTGCTTTTAGCTATTTGGTCTTTAATCAAAACGGAATTACATCCTAAATATCGCTACTTTTGGAGTTTTCTAGCTGGTTTAAGTTTAGGTTTAGGCTTCTTAGTCAGAAGCTTTATGATTTTTTTGCCAATCATAGCTTTATTCCCTTATTTAATTTGGGAAAATCGCCGTCATCATCATCTTACTAACCCAATTTTATATTTAGGCTTTTTGGTAGGTTTAATCCCTACCTGCATTTGGCTGTGGTTAAGCTGGCTACACTACGGAAATCAAAGTTTTGAGGAGTTGTTCAAGTTTGTTGTGCAGCTAGGTTCTGAGAATAATTATAGAAATGATCGGCTGTTTTATGTATGGAATATTCTTTTAAAAACATTTCCTTGGGCTTTTTTCGGACTTTTAGGTTTGTTTTTGACTCTCCGTCGTCCTATTTCTCGTTATCAGTTAATATTAGTTGGCTTTCCAATTGTCCTATTTTGTGAACTTAGTCTTTTTAGCACTCGTCTTCCTCACTATAGTCTTTGCCTTTATCCGTTTATAGCTTTTTTTGCATCTGTGGGTTTAAACTGGTTAGGTAATATTTACCAGACAGGAATTCCCCCCCAATTACCTCTTAAAAATGGTAAAATAAATATATTAAACCTTTTTACAAAGAAGAATCTTCCTCGAAATCTCAGCTATGGCTTTGGTGGGTTCGGTGTTTTACTTGTAATAGCGAGTATTGGTGTTCTTAGTTGGGGTAGTTCTGACATCCGTAAGTATGCAACTATTGGCTTAGTTATGGGCTTGGGTTGGTTAATTTTACCTGTGGTGTGGATTAGTCGTTACCACTTCGACAAAAAGTTTCTCACAGCCCGTTATTGGATTGCAGGTTGGTTAATTCCCTGTTGGCTGGCTTTGGCGACGGCGGGTAGCATTGGTCTATTAAGTGACTATAACCCTGTTTTGAAAAGTTTTTTACAACAAAGCGCGATCGCCTCAATCCTCCAATCTCATCCTATCTACTATGTGCAAATAGACCAGAAAACCCAAGTACTGTTTGAGTTCTATCTTTCTACTCATATCCAACAAGTAGCCTCTATTTCCCAAATACCACCTTTGAGCTATGCTTGGATCTATGCTGACCAGTCCCCTAAATTATCTCGACCTCACCGCATTATCGGCACTGTCAAAGAGTACCAGTTAATTCAAGTTCTTCCATAAGACAGATATCAAGCAGATGTAAAGCAAGTATTGCTAAAAAAACAAATCAAGTTATAATAATAGTACGCATACTAAGTATTTTGCTAAATGGTTTCTACATCTAATCACTCCCCAGCTTTAGATTCGTGGCAGCAAAATCTGGCACCATACAATTTGGGTTACAGAATCAAATTAGTCTCACAACTGCTCGGACGCAAGTTTACAGAGAGGCTAGAACCCTTTGGACTTACGCCTTTTCACTGGCTGGTGTTGTGCTGCTTGTGGCAAGAAGATGGTTTACCTACTTCTAGTATTGGGGACAAACTCAAACAAGTGGGGGGGACTTTAACAGGTGTACTAGATCGGATGGAAGAACGCGGCTTGGTGCGTCGAGAACGCGACACTCACGATCGCCGCATCTGGCGAATCTGGCTCACGGATGCAGGTAAGGAACTAGAAGCTGTTTTACCCCCAATCGCCGCAGCAGTGCGTGATGAAGCGATGGATGGTATTTCCTTTGCTGACCGAGAACTATTTTCCCAAATCTTGAATCGGGCGATCGCTAACCTCTCCTAAAGATGATCCCATAATCACCCGACTGGGGGAAGCACTGTAAAGAATTATTTTGAGATAATAATACGCGTACTAAGGATATAAAAATTTTTTCAGAAAATACTACGCATTCTAAATAAAAGACTATCAATCAAATTACTGAACGAACAAACGAGGTAATAATCATGGGTGCTAATACTTTTAACGGACGCAACGGACACAAAACCCCAATTTTAGAAAAACAATTGATTCCTGATTCAGAGACTTTAGAAACTGTGACGACAGAAACATCCACAACAGCAGAAGCACCTGTTGTAACTCCTGAGATAGAGAAAGAAAAAGAAGTTCCACGGAAGCGGAAAAGACCGAATGGTTTAATTTTGGCAGCATTAGGTGTGGGTGCGATCACAGCAGGTGGTTTTGGTTATCACTATTGGCAATACGCCTCCACCCACCAAGAAACTGACAACGCTACCGTTGTGGGAAACATTCACCAAGTTAGTAGCCGCATTCCCGGAACTGTAAGCCAGGTGCTTGTGAATGATAACCAACTGGTGCAACCGGGACAATTGTTAGTGAAGTTAGATCCACGAGATTATGAGAGTAAGGTACAACAAGCAGCAGCAGCCCTAGAAAATGCGCGTGGACAGGCGCAAGCCGCCCAAGCAAATATTGCCTTAACTTCACAAACTACTACTGGTAAGACAAGTCAAGCGCAGGGGGATGTTAGCGGTGCGGTAGCAGCAATTTCCACAGCCCAAGCAGCAGTACAAGAAGCTCAAGCTGGGATACCAGCGGCGCAAGCTGAAGTCAGACTAGCCCAAGCGGGGATTCCCGCCGCCCAAGCCCAGGTAGCGCAAACAAATGCGAATTTGGAAAATGCCCAAGCAGATTACAATCGTTATAATCAGTTGTATAAAACAGGTGCGATCGCTCGTCAGCAGCTAGACACAGCCAAGGCAGCTTATGATGTGGCTACGGCACAAAAGAACGCCGCTATTCAGGGAGTAGAACAAGCCCAAGCCAAGTTAGCCTCCGCGAGAGTTGGTGTCGCCAAAGCCCAGTCTCAACTAGCACAAGCGCAAGAAAATGTCACCAACGCCCAAGCTAAATTGGCAGCCTCTAAGGGAGGATTGCAACAAGCTACCGCAGGTGGACAAGATACAACAGTAAAACGTAGTCAATACGAAGCGGCAAAAGCTGCGATCGCGCAATCAGAAGCATCGCTCAAAGACGCACAATTGCAACTATCTTATGCCAATGTTACTGCCCCCAGTGCTGGACGAGTTGGTAGGAAAAACGTCGAAATTGGCAACCGAGTCCAATCGGGAACACCATTAATGGCGATCGTGGATAACGAGTATTGGGTAGTCGCGAACTTCAAAGAAACCCAATTAGAAAAGATGCGCCCAGGAGAGCCAGTAGAAATCAAGCTGGATACTTTCCCTCATCACACCTTTACTGGTCGTGTTGACAGTGTTTCGCCAGCTTCCGGCGCTCAGTTTGCCTTATTGCCACCGGATAACGCTACAGGTAACTTTACCAAAGTTGTGCAGCGCATCCCAGTAAAAGTAGTTTTCGACCAAAAGAGCATTCAAGGATACGAATCGCGGATTACTCCGGGGATGTCTGCGGAAGTTGCGGTGGAAGTCAAGTAATATCATGTCTACTAAATTACCCATAATAAAAGAACCCCACCCCCAACCCCTCCCGATGAGCGGGGAACTCGGGGCCCCCTCTGGGGA
>NZ_CAXTNP010000241.1:0-5429 GCF_964245575.1 uncultured Nostoc sp.
CTCCCCCTACTCCCCACTCCCCACTCCCTACTTTCTTGTTTCTTCCAAGCGAAAGCGTTCCATGAAGCGGCGGTCAATCCAATCTTTGTAACGCCACAAGAGTTTGTGAGGTGGTAAAGTGATAAGACCTCGTGTTGCGATCGCTCGTTCATCTCCTGTACCAATTAAACTCAAATATTGTTTCTGTGGTCTATAGGGTTTGAGCGGCTTACCTAATAAAATTCGCTGCAAATTCTCAAATAAAGGTTTACCTTGCCTAACAGCAAACACCCCAGCTTTTGGACGCGGATGATTTACCATTGTGGCAATGTCACCAGCAGCAAATATCTGCGGGTGCGTTTGAGATTGCAACGTGTCCTCCACTAGAATAAAGCCTTGCTCATTAGTTCCTAGTCCAGCGATTTTTAACCACTCAGGCGCTGATGCTTGTGTTACCCAGAAAATTTTATTACACTCTACTGTCAAACCAGATTCGCATTTAATTTCAAATACTTCTTTATTTTTTCTCTCTGCTTGTAGAGAAGGGGTAATATTTTTCGGAGCGACTTTACAGACAATTTCCCCAAGATGTAGCTTAATACCTCGCTCAGTTAAAATTTGCTGCATTTGATGCTGCACTGATGAATAGTAATTGGGCATCAGTTCTTGTCCACGCTGGAATAAATGAACTTCCAGATTTTTAATTGGTTGTTGAGTTTCAATTAAAATGCGATGTAAATGAGATTGCATCGACAGCGCCAATTCTACACCACCAGCGCCTCCACCCACGATCGCAATCCTAATTGGTTCTTGAGGATTTTTACCTACAGCTTCAATTAGTTCATACCAATGTTCCAATAGCTGCGATACTGGTTTAGCTGCGATCGCATATTCTGCTGCACCTGATACAGACAGTGTGGCCGGAGTGCTGCCAATATCAATAGACAGCAAATCAAAATCTACCACAAGTCCGTTAGCACAGAGAACTTTGTTATTTTTCAAGTCTAGGGCAACTACTTTGTCAATATACAACTGTGCTTGAGCAAAGTTCGCTAAAGGTCGCAAGTCAATATGACATTCTTCGTGGCTATAAAATCCGGCAATGTGTCCTGGTAACATTCCAGAGTAGGCTGTATTTTTGGCTGCGGTAATCAACGTCAAACGGACACCAGGTAAAGGCTTTCTCCCAAACATTTTCAGGGTAATTGCATGGCTGTGACCGCCACCAATCAACACTAAGTCTTTAACTAGAGGCTGTAATTTTTGCTGCATTCAAGTAGTTAATAACAATACTATTTGAGTTGTGAGATTTTTTCTGTTCGCATAGCGCATCTGGTAAAAGAAGGCTATCCTTTATAATTAATGGTTTTTCATAAATGATTTCTAAATGCTCTATTAATGATTAGACATCAGTCAAAATCATCATGCTCCGGGTTAATTGATAGTGAAGAATGAATAATAGTCAGTACAAGTATTTTTTTAGACCTCATTTGATCACTGAAAAATGTTTACAGTAATTATTCATGCTTTTCATGGCATAAAAAATATTTTACCGAAAAATAACAGTCAAATATCAAAAATATTTCTGAGGATACATGTTTTGCATAAACAAGTTAACCAAACTCAGCATCAATCGCCAAAAGAAAGTTTAAGAATAGCAATTGAGCAATTAGGGAATAAGACAATAGAAACCAGTCTCGCTGTAATTAATGACTTAGAGCAAATTGCCCAAAATTATCCACAGTACCACTGGAGAATTATGGGTATTCTTACTACCTTTGTACGAGAAAATGCTCCTTACATGCCCCAAGAGAAATTAAGGAGCAACCTGTCAACAAAACTTCGTGTAGATATTCAAGCAGCCCTTACCGTTATCGCTAGAAGAGATGTAAACAAAGACCCAGAGAATGAGCAACTTGATTTGAGTCACACGGACATAAGAGGAGCAAATCTGAATAGGGCGAACCTAGAACACACAAATCTCTATCAAGCTAATCTTGCTGAAGCTAACCTCACAGAAGCTAATCTTGCAGGAGCAATTCTCAGTGCAGCTAACCTAGAAGGTACTAACTTATATTTAGCTAACCTAGAAGGAGCAATCCTCAGTGCAGCTAGTCTAAAAGCAGCTAACCTCTCTGGAGCTAACCTATATTGTGCAAGCTTATATTTAGCTAGACTGCATGGAGCAGTTCTTAATGATGCCATACTTGATGGGGCAAACCTCAGAGAAGCTAAATTCTCTGAGTAAAACACTAGTACCACAAGGCGGAAGTCAGCCCCTTTGGGGAAGTCAAAAGTCAAAAGTTAAAAGTCAAAATTCAAAATTCATGCATAATTGTATTCCGAGCTTCTTGCGCCATTTGAAATGGTATGTACACTATGGTATATTCCATGTCATTAACTAGTTAATTGAGTGTCTTGACACCTATTATAATTTTCTGCTAAATGCTATACTATTTTTCCTCACCATCTAAGTAATAATTCTAGGTTGTAAGGAAAATCGTTACCATGTCTTCTAAAAAGACAGACGCTCTTTTGAATTGGTTGATAACCATAACAGTTATATTTGGCTTCTCATTAACTGTAATTTTTTTCGCGTTGTCCAGTATTAAAGAATTATCAATTCAAGAAAAAATTCAGTATAGAAACCAAGCATTAACAACTACTGCAATAGTTTTTCTGGCATCGGCAGTAATATTTAATACTTATTATGCAGCAAAGCGTGCCCAAGCGATGCAGAAAAATGCGATCGCATCTGAGAAAAACTTGGAAATTGACATTCAAAATGCAAAAGTTAATCAAGACAGATTGATTTCAGAGCGCTTTATGGGGGCAATTGCCCAGCTTGGTCATGAAAAGGTTGAAACTCGGACAGGTGCAATTTATGCATTAGAAAGAGTTGCTCAGGATTTTTCCAAAGAACACTGGACAATCATGGAAATTCTCACTGCTTTTGTGCGAGAGAATGCACCTGTCCAACAGGTGAGGGTAGAGCAACAAAACCCGGAATATCAAGAAGCAGCTTACTCAGGTAGGCACAGAGGTGGGTCGCGTCCGACACAGCAGTTGGAGCAAAATCTCCATGAAGAATTTCCAAAAATCCGCACCGATATTCAAGCAGCCTTAACTGTCATCGGCAGACGTAATTTACTCGAAGACCCAAAAGATCAGAAACTTGATTTACGTAATATCGACATTAGAAGGGCAGACCTGCTAGGAGTTAATCTGCAACAAGCAGACTTACGTGGTTCTGACCTGAGTGGTGCTGACCTGCGGGGAGCAGACTTGAGTGAGGCTGACCTAAACGGCGCTAAACTCGTGAGGTCTAATCTTTATGAAACCAAATTACTAAAAGCTAGCCTTTGTGGAGCAAACCTCTGTTGGGCTAATCTCAACCGCGCTAATCTGTGTGGGGCAAACATGCGTTCAGCCAACCTCTCTGGAGCTAGTCTGCGCGTGACTAATCTGCAAGGAGCAAACCTGTATAAAGCTAACTTACAACAAGCTACCTTAAAAATCGCCAACCTCTCTGGGGCAAAGCTATTTTTAGCTAACTTGCAAGGAGCAAAATTGGGTAAAGCCAACTTGCAGATGACGGGTTTGATTGGAGCCAACCTCTCAGGAGCTAACTTGAATGGAGCCAACCTTTCTGGGGCTAATTTGAATGCAGCCAAACTCCATCAAACAGAAGTCTATTTTGCCAACCTCTCAGAAGCCAGTTTCACAGAAGCTGACCTTTATCAAGCAAACCTGATCGGAGCTAACTTGTATAAAGCGACTTTTTATCAAGCTAACCTGACTCAAGCAAACCTTATGGGAGCTAACTTTTCAGAAGCTGACCTTAGTGATGTCAAACTGGAAGGGACTATTTTAACAGGGGCTAAAAACTTAGAGTTGCAGCAGATTAGAAAAGCACTTGGCGATCGCACCACTCGTCTACCTGATTATATAGAAACACCGACAGATTGGCGACAATCAAGTTGAGTTACCGCAGCATCATTAGTTATTTGGGCGCATTCTACCAGTTTCACTTAATGCTATAGTTTTTACCAAAAGTCTCCGTAAATATTTGCGAGATGAGGAAGAAACATAATTTATGTCTGATAACAACACAGACATACCGATAAATTTGTTTATAATTCTAATTTTATTTATTGGATTATTTATTCATTTAGCGAAAAACAAGAAATAGATGAGAGTACTGCCGCCCTCTATGGCTTGTAGGAGAATATAGAAGAGAACAATCTTACCTACAGTATTAATAAATGTTGAGGGAAAAACCATGCAATCAGCTTTACGTATCACAACCAAAGTTTTACCAGGAAACAAAATAGAAATTGAAATTCCAGAAGCTGAAATAGGCGATAGCGTTGATGTATTTGTGATATTACCAGAAAAAGCTGAACCAAAACATCGTTCTGTACTGGACATTATAGAAGAAAGCCGTAGGAGACACCCTTCTCGAACTGCTGAGGATATAGACAGACAACTACAAGAAGAACGCTTATCATGGGACAGCTAATGCTTCCAACAAGTGGCTCTATTTATATAGATACTTTGGTGGCTATTTATACCATTGAAGGCAACCCTGATTATTACTCTCTTCTGCAATCACTATGGTCTAAGTTTTATGCAGGAGAAATTCAAATCATCAGCAGTGAACTAATATTAATGGAGGTTTTAGTTGTTCCTTTGCGTAATGGTAATAATTCTTTAGTAGCAAACTATGAAGAACTATTATTATCATCTCAAGTACAGTTAATTACTATTAGTCAATCAATCCTACGATCAGCTGCAAGTCTTCGGGCTAAAAGTAACCTCAAAACACCCGATGCTATTCATGCTGCAACAGTTTTCTCTGTTAATTCTAACCAATTTATTACCAACGATAAAGGCTTTCATAATGTTCCTGGTTTACCTGTTGTTATCCTCAGTGAAGTTTTAGCATCTTGAACAATGCTTACCCACTATATGATTCACAACCGCAATCAAAAATAAAAAATTCACGGGACTGAGGCAAAAACCCTTTACAATTCTCTTACTTTGCGCTCTTTGCGTCCTTCTCTACGAGAGGCTGTGCGTGTGCGAATGCGGTTCGTTAAAAAAATCAATCGTCTAGGATTGCTATATATCTGATAACAACACAGACCCTCTGAGAAATTGCTTAATAGTTCTACCGTTTATATTTAGCCTTTGTGAAGGCTGAAGGTTTATCAACAGAGCAAAGGTCAAGCCAATCTGCAAGAAGCATTCCTGATAGGGGCCAATCTACAAAGGGCAATCCTCACGGGAGCCGAAAATCTAGGACAACAGCAGATTGAATCGGCAAAAGGCGATCGCACAACAATCTTACCGGAAAATCTTCAACCACCCAAACATTGGAAAGCTTAAGTTTCACCCTTTGAACCTCAACGTTGAGCCTTTTAACTCCAACGTTGAGCCTTTTAACT
>NZ_CAXTNP010000241.1:5529-12477 GCF_964245575.1 uncultured Nostoc sp.
GAGCCTTTTAACTCCAACGTTGAGCCTTTTAACTCCAACGTTGAGCCTTTTAACTACAACGTTGAGCCTTTTAACTCCAACGTTGAGCCTTTTAACTCCAACGTTGAGCCTTTGAACCTCAAACGTGAGCTTTTTTAAAATAGAGATTAGCTGGAGTGAAAGCACAACCCAGCTTACTGGTATAACCTGAGAAATATTCCCTCAGCAGGAGATAAACAATAAGACACCTGTCCTATCCTAGTCATTGCTATAGGGATAGAAAAAGGAGATGTCTGTCAAAAAGCGGTTGGAGATTTTAAATTTAATTCAAGAGCTTCGGTAGCAACTGAATTTTTCTCAGAAATAGGTTGCTGCTAAATTAAAAGTTTGATTCAAAACAGTCAATCGTTGAAAAAATAGACATACAGTGCTTTCACGGATAGCGCTAAAACGAATAAAAGAAATGTTACGGCAGATGCGTGAACCCGACAAAAGGCTGCTAATCAAGTATTTTCCAGAAGCAGAGTAGGGTTATGGCTCATAAAGTGGGGGCATCGGAACCTAAAAAAATTTTTGCTGGCAGTAGAGAGCAATTACTGCACTATGCTGTTGCTTTGCTATCCGTTGCCTTAGCACTGGGGGCAACTCTGCTGCTCAACCCATATCTGACGCCAACGCCTGCGGCGCTGTTTTTTGCTGCGGTGATGGTGAGTGCCTGGTACGGTGGCTTGGGGCCGGGGTTACTTGCTACCGTTTTGTCTACTTTGGCAATCAACTACTTCTTTTTTAAGCCGTTCGATCCGCATAACATTACAAATCTAAGTAGATTAATACCTCTGGTTGTGTTCATACTGGCAGCAGGGTTAATCAGTTCGCTTAACGAATCACGCCGCACAGCCCAACAGAAAGCTGAGGCAAGTCTGAAGTCACTACGCGAAAGCGAGGCAAGGTTTGGTCGCTTAACAGAGTCCAATATTATTGGGGTAATTGTGGCTGATCTGAACGGCTTAATCATTGAAGCCAATGATGCCTTTCTACAAATGCTCAATTATACACGCGAGGATTTGCGCTCTGGTAGAATTCGCTGGGGCGAGATTACTCCACCCGAATACATTGAGGTGAGTGAGCGAGCAATTGAAGAACTTAGGATTGCTGGGAGTTGTAAGCCCTTTGAGCAAGAATACATCGGCAAAGATGGCTCTCAAGTTCCCGTCTTAATTGGCTTTGTCAAGCAGGGAGATAGGACAATGATTGGTTTTGTTCTTAATTTGAGCGAACAGCAAGCGGCGCTGCGCGATCGCAATCAGGCAGAAGCAGCGTTGCGTGAAAGTGAAGCCCGCTTTCGCCAGATGGCAGACACCACTCCCATAATGGTGTGGATGTCCGGCACTGACACACTTTGTAACTACTTTAATAAATTCTGGCTAGATTTTACCGGACGGACTCTGGAGCAAGAGATGGGCAATGGGTGGGCTGAAGGTGTACATCCTGATGATTTTCAGCGTTGCTTAGATACATACATCAATGCCTTTGATGCCCGAGAAAAATTTACAATGGAATATCGCCTCAGACGCTTTGATGGCGAACACTGCTGGCTTTTGGATACTGGTGTGCCTCGGTTTGCAACAACAGGGGAGTTTCTCGGCTATATCGGCTCCTGTGTTGATATCCATGATCGCAATCTGGCAGAAGAAGCGCTACGTGACAGCGAGGAGCGATACCGAATTTTAACAGAAGTGTCGCCGCAGGCTATTTGGATGGGCGATCGCAATGATGGTATTACCTATTGCAATCAATACTGGTTTGACTACAGTGGACTGACAATGGAGCAGACTGCTGGGTATGGCTGGATTCATCTCATTCACCCCGATGACCGTGATCGCGTCTTGAAAACTTCAATGCAGACTGTTGCTAATGCTACAAACTACGAAACAGAAATTCGCTTTCGTCGAGTTTCTGATGGTAGCTATCGTTGGCATCTTGTGCGCGGTTTGCCCTTTCGAGATGCAGCCGGACAGATTATCAAGTGGGTGGGCATCGCCAGCGACATTCACGATCGCAAAGTTGCCGAAGCCGCCCAGCAACAACTCAACGAAATGTTAGAGCAACGGATTCAAGAGCGCACAGCCCAACTCGAAGCCGCCAACAAGGAACTCGAATCTTTCTCCTATTCAGTCTCTCACGACTTGCGATCGCCGCTTCGCCACATCGCCGGATTTATAGAATTGCTTCAGAAACGGCATAGCTCAACAAGTACATTAGATGAAGTAAGTCAGCGTTATTTAAAAATAATTGCAGAAACTAGCAAACAGGCAGGAATACTAATAGATGAGTTGCTCACATTTTCTCGTATGGGGCGCACCGAGATGCGCTACATCAACATCAATATGGAGCAACTAGTGGAAGAAATAAAACGTGATTTGCAAATCCAAACCCGAAAAGGCACAATCAATTGGCACATAGAGTCACTGCCAGAAGTGCAAGGCGATCCTTCCATGCTACGGCTTGTCCTTCGCAACCTCATAGACAATGCCGTAAAATATTCCCAGACTCGAAACCCAGCAGAAATTACTGTTGGCAGTACTGACAATGAAAACGAAGTTGTCTTTTTTGTACAAGATAACGGCGTAGGCTTTAATATGCAATATGTACACAAGCTATTCGGAGTATTTCAACGCCTGCATAGCGACCCAAAATTTGAAGGCACTGGTGTTGGATTGGCAAACGTGCAACGCATTATTCATCGGCATAATGGTCGAGTCTGGGCAGAGGCTATAGTTGACAATGGAGCCACCTTCTATTTCTCACTACCTAACTTGTCGAAGAAGGAGGGCGAATGAAAGAACTCAAGCGAATTCTGCTGATTGAAGACAGTGCCAACGATGCAGAATTAATATTGGCCGCCTTATCAGAAAATCATCTCGCCAACGAAGTAGTGGTACTGCGTGATGGAGAGGAAGCACTAGATTATCTCTATCGCCGGGGGCTGTTCCGGTTGCGGATGGAAGGGCATCCGGTTGTGGTGCTGCTCGATTTAAAACTACCTAAAATCGATGGATTAGAAGTGCTGGCAGAACTAAAATCTGACCCAATAATGCGAGTGATTCCAGTCGTAGTGCTAACTTCTTCCCGTGAGGAGCCAGACTTAGTTCGATGCTACGAGTTAGGTGTTAATGCCTATGTCGTCAAGCCTCTTGATTACCATGAGTTTGCCAATGCTATCAAGGGTGTGGGACTGTTTTGGGCAGTCATTAATCAGCCCCCTGTTGGCGCTCTACCTCCAGCACCTCATCGTCAACAGGAGAGGAACTGATGAATGTGCTTCGTTTCCTGCTTTTGGAAGACAGTCTGTTAGATGCAGAGCTTACCGAAGCGATGTTAACCGAGGGGGAAATTAATTGCGAACTGGTAAGAGTCGAGACTGGCGCTGATTTCCTAGCTGCTTTGGAAGCAGAGACTTTCGACCTAATTCTTGCCGATTATGCCCTGCCATCTTTTGATGGAATTTCTGCTTTAGAAATTGCCCGAAATCGCACTCCTGAGGTTCCTTTTATCTTTGTTTCTGCCGCGCTGGGTGAAGAATTAGCGATCGAAGCCTTGAAGAATGGTGCAACCGATTATGTGTTGAAGCAACGATTAGGGCGGTTAGTTCCCTCAGTGCAACGGGCATTGCGGGGAGCTAAGGAGCGCCGGGAGCGCCAGCAAGCAGAAGAGTCTTTACTCAAGAGTGAAGCCAAGTATCGCAGAATTGTTGATACCTCTTATGAGGGAATCTGGATGATTGACTCTGAATCACGAACAGAGTTTGTGAATCAGCGCCTCTGTGAGATGTTGGGCTATCCGGCGAAAGAAATGCTCGGTCGTTCTATGTTTGATTTTATCGATCAGATAGATGGGGTAGCAGCCCAAGAGAAAGTGGAGTGCCTGAAGCGAGAAGAGAGTGATATTAAAGAAGCTCGATTGCGCTGCAAAAATGGTTCGTACATTTGGACACTGATTTCTGCTAGAGCTATTTTGAATGAACAAAATGAGTTCTTAGGCGCGATCGCTATGCTAACTGATATCAGCGATCGCAAGCGCACCGAATCAGAACGCGATCGCCTTTTGCAACTTGAGCAAACAGCCCGGGCGGAAGCAGAGGCTGCTAACCGGATCAAAGATGAGTTTTTGGCGGTACTTTCCCATGAATTGCGATCGCCCCTGAATCCAATTCTCGGTTGGGCAAAACTGTTGCAGAGCCGTAAATTTGATGAGACAGCGCTCAAAAAAGCATTGGAAACCATTGAACGTAATGCCAAATTACAAGCTCAATTAATTGAAGACTTGCTGGATGTTTCTCGCATCCTTCAAGGCAAACTAAATCTCAATATGATTCCAGTCAATCTGGCATCCACCATTGAAGCCGCAATGGACACAGTGCGTTTGGCAGCAGAGGCAAAAACCATTCAGATTCAGACGATGCTTGATCCGAAGGGGAAAGTTTTGGGTGATTCAACCCGCTTACAGCAAGTCTTCTGGAACATTTTATCGAATGCCGTCAAATTTACAGCGACTGGGGGAAAAGTAAATGTGCAATTGGAGTGCATCGACGCTCAAGTGCAGATTACCGTGAGCGATACAGGTAAGGGCATTCACCCTGACTTCGTACCTCATGTATTTGACTATTTCCGTCAGGCTGACAGTACAACAACTAGAAAGTTTGGTGGGCTAGGGTTAGGTTTAGCGATCGCTCGTCACTTAGTCGAAATGCATGGTGGAACAGTTTGGGCGGAAAGTCTTGGCGAGGACAAAGGAGCTATCTTCACAGTTAGGTTACCCCTACTCAAGGAAGGTGCAACAATCAAGGATGACACGAATCCTGATTCCTCAACAGCCGTTCCTGTTTCCTCTCCTCTCATGGGTTTACAAGTCCTGATTGTAGATGACAATGCTGATACCCGCGACTTTTTCAGCTTTGTGCTGGAACAGTTTGGAGCGAGCGTCACCACAGCAGCATCAGGAGATGAAGCATTACTTGCGCTAACACAGTCAAAGCCAGATATCTTACTCAGCGATATTGGGATGCCCGAGATGAACGGCTATATGCTGATGCAACAGGTGCGGACTCTAGAAGCAGAAATAGGGGAAAAACAGATTCCAGCGATCGCTCTGACTGCTTATGCAGGCGAAATCAATCAGCAGCAAGCACTAAAAGCAGGATTTCAACAGTACATCGTTAAACCTGTAGCACCAGAGGAATTGCTTACGGCGATTTCTAATTTAGTCCCATCTACTTAGGTGTTTGTGATCAACCTGAGTAATTAGATGAACCTCGTTAATGTTACAAATTTTAAACTATACTTCACAGGTAATACAAGCCTTTCAATTGCGTGGAATAGCTTCGCTTCATGGACAACCATGTTATGTCTCTACCGCTAACCACCGCAGTTCAGAGGATGTTTGAAAAATAAGTTATCAAAGATTTTATAGATGATTTCTATGGAATAAATTTAAGAATTTGTCAAGTAGTTACGTGTTTGTACTGTATCATAACCTTACAGATCCTCTTAAAATCAACCTAAATTTACTTCCGTAAGGAGTCAGATATGAAGACTTATAACATATCTCTCATAAAGACGAATGGACTCACGACTTTCTTGGTATTTCTCTCAATTATATTTATTTTCACATTAACTCTAATTTTTTCATTCTTTGAAAACATTGAAGGATTTTCAAATCAAGAAAAAATAGAATATATTAATCAAGCATTAATAACTATTGCTATAATTATTGGAGGATTAGCATTAATTATTAATGCTTACTATACTTACAGGCTTTCTTTTGGTGAAAATCAGAGTGTGTTAATCAAACTCCTTGCTAGGACACTAGCTTGGGACAACAACATTGTAACTGGCATTAAGAACACCCAAGAAACTTTAGAAGAAATTGTTCCAGAACGTTTTTCTAAAGCGATTGAACAGTTGGGAAATGAAAAGATTGAAACGCGGTTTGCCGCAATTTATGCTTTAGAGCGAATTGCCAAAGATTCTCACAAAGACCATTGGACAATTATGGAAATTCTCGCTGCGTTTATCCGCGAGAATGCCCCAGTAAATCAGAAATATGAGGACGAGTCACAGAACTTATCAAAACTTCCTACAGATATTCAAACGGCTTTGACTGTCATTGGACGACGTGATTCACATAAAGATCCGGTAAATCAGAAACTAGATTTACGCAATACAGACCTCAGTAATGCAGACTTAACCGAAGCTAACCTGTCTAGGGCAATCCTCGTAGGAGCTAACTTGCAATGGGTCAATTTTACACGAGCAAATCTCTCAGAGGCAGACTTATCAATAACCTATCTTTGCGGATCAATCTTCTATGAAGCCAGCCTGCAAAAAGCAATCCTCCCAGAAGCCAATCTCCAAGGCGTAGTCCTCAGAAAAGCGAACCTCTCAAAGGCAGTCCTTTACGATGCCAACTTGGAAGGGGCAATCCTTTGTGATGCCAAATTACAAGGAGCAATCCTTTGTGGTACCAACTTAGAAGGAGCAATCCTTTGTGATGCCAACTTGGAAGGAGCAAACCTTGAGGATAGCAACCTTCAAGATGCCAACCTGATTGGTAGTAACTTGCAAAACGCAAAACTTGCTGGAGCCAACTTAGAAGCTGTGTTACTCAGTACAGCTAACCTGCAAGATGCTAACTTCCAAGAAGCTAACCTCTCTAGAGCAAACTTGAGCGGATGTGAAAACCTGGAATTACAGCAGATTGAACAGGCAATTGGCGATCGCACAACAATCCTACCGGAAAACTTTAAAATACCCAAAAGCTGGAAGTAACAAAAAGCTAAAGTTTCAGTCAATTCAGCCTCTTGTGATAACCCGCTTGCGTGGGTTTTTTTGTATAGACACCGTTTATAATCACCCTTTTAAGTAAGTCGGTGAGAATAATTCAAACTATATTAACTAATGTAAAAAATAT
>NZ_CAXTNP010000242.1:0-12469 GCF_964245575.1 uncultured Nostoc sp.
TCCATTTCCTCTCCCCTTGACAAATCCTGCTTTTCCTTAACTTGTCACGAATCCCCGCAGGGTAGAAAAACCGTTGTAATAGCAAGCCGTTATCTGATGAAAACGGCAAGTTCATATACAGTTCGTATACATTAGTTGATAGACTGCAACAATCGGAGGCTGGGATGGTAGAAGAGTCACAACAAAAACGGGTGGTAGTTGTAGGTGCTGGTTGGGCTGGTTTAGGAGCAACCTACCATTTGGCAAAACAAGGCTATGATGTGACACTTCTAGAAGCAGGCCCCTATCCCGGTGGATTGGTGGCAGGTTGGCAAACAGCAGCCGGAAAATCTGTTGAAGCTGGTATTCATGGCTTTTGGTATCCTTACAAAAATATTTTTTCCCTAATAAATGAATTAGGAATTAATCCTTTTACTACTTGGACTCGTTCTTCGCAATATTCGCCTGCGGGATTGGAAGTTGAATCACCAATTTTTCAAGACTTACCACGACTTCCCTCCCCATTGGGAACTTTTCTTTACACTCAGTTTAAGCGGCTACCACTAATTGACCGTCTCAGTGCCTTGCCTTTACTTTATACTGTTGTTGATTTTGACAATTCTGATGCAGCTTGGCGGCGCTATGACTTTGTAACTGCCCGTGAATTATTCAAAGATTTTAACGTTTCTTTCCGACTTTACCGCGAAGCTTTTGAACCAATGTTATTAGTGGGTTTGTTTGCACCTGGCGAACAGTGTTCAGCCGCCGCAACTTTAGGGATGCTTTACTTTTTTATTCTGGCTCATCAACCAGATTTTGATGTAGTTTGGTGTCGGGGAACTGTTGGAGAAAAGATATTTCGTCCTTGGGTGGAACGTATCGAAAAAGCTGGTGTGCGAGTGCTACCCAAGCGCCGGGTTACAGATTTAATTGTTGATAGTAATCATCGAGCCAAGGGTGTAGTTTGCGGTGATGAAGTAATTGAAGCAGATGCGGTGATTTTTGCGGTTGGGATCACGGGTATGAAGAAAATAGTCTCAACTAGCCCTAGTTTACAAAGCCGTGAAGAATTTCGTAATTTGAGCAATTTAGGAGCAATTGATGTTTTAGCAACGCGACTATGGTTTGACCGCAAAATTGATATTCCTCGTCCTTCTAATGCTTGTTTTGGATTTGACGCAACTACAGGTTGGACGTTTTTTGATTTGAATGCTCTACATGATGAATATCGGGATGAGCCAGGAACGGTGATTGAAGCTGATTTCTATCACGCGAATCAGTTTCTTAGTTTGAGTGATGAGGAGATTTTAGCAATAGTTCAGGGTTATTTAGCAACTTGTCTGCCAGCGTTTCGGGAGGCAAAGATCATTGATAGCAGTGTAATTCGGCTACCTCAGGCGGTGACTCACTTTGCACCTGGCAGCTATCGTTATATGTTGCCCGCTAAGACAAGTTTTGAGAATGTGTTTATGAGTGGGGATTGGATTGTGAACCGTCATGGTTCCTGGTCACAAGAAAAGGCTTATGTTACTGGTTTGGAGGCGGCGAATTTGGTGGTGTCTTATTTGGGAGAAGGTCAGCCATCTGAGATTTTAGCTGTAGAAGAGGATGAAGCGCATATCCAAGTGGCGCGATCGCTCAACCAAACTTTGCGTGACATGGGTAAATCTATCTTACCTGACTTTTGGTTACCCTAATTCGTAGGGATGCGAAGAGTTAATCATTAATTATAATCTAAATTCGGTAAGCTAAAGAAAGCTATTGCGATACCATCCTTATAATGTAAATCAAATCACATAACCTTATGGAGCCAGACTCTTTACAAACCGAGGTGATTCTGACGCATCCGCGTGAGTCCCTCGGTAAAGTGCAACTTGATTGGACACCCCAACCCGGAAATTATCTCGATTTTGAAGGTAAAACCTACGCGGTTTTAGAACGCCGCCATCGATACCAACTTAAAGGTGGGCGCTACCGCTTGCATAATATTGCCATTTACGTGCAGTCAGCTAAACGACCATCTGAGAAAAGTTTTGTAGCGGGACGTTGGGTAGTTGGCGATGCCACCTGCTCCTACAATGCTCATTCAGAAATTATTCGCTGTGCAGTCAACCCAGATGGCCCTTGTGAATCTTGCCGTTTTTATGAAAAATTAGAAGTTGAGAGTTAAGAGTACAGACGCGATTAATCGCCTCTGTACAGGAGTTAGGAGTTAGAAGTTAAAAGTTATTCTTCCCCATCTCCCACCCTGCGGGAAGCTAAAGCTACATTGCCCTCAACTACCCGCACCAAAAACTTCTCCCACAGTTAAGCGGGTACCATTAACAAAATCCCATCCCGACTGGGGACGTTTACCAGCTACCTGAACCTCTCGCAACAGCAACAAACCTTCCCCAGTCTGGACGATCGCCCCAATTCCTTTGGCAATGCTGACTACAACTCCCGGTCTGTCTGATGCATTTGACAAATCAGGCAATTTATGCAGCAATTCTTGTAATTCTGGTGGGAGATCGCGATCGCCTACAGAACCAAGGGGAGCAGAAGTGGTGATTTTCAGCAGGTTGTTACGAAAGGTAGCCGTGCAGTTAGGGTAAAAGCCTCTGATTTGATTGTGTAATTGGATCGCGCTTTTTGACCAATCTAAACCATAATCTTGTTTTTGAATCAGAGGTGCATAAGTAGCTGCTAAATTATCTTGGGGAATTGGTTGAATTTCCTGGCGTTCCAACTTCAACAGCGTTTCTACCAACAAATCCCCACCGATCGCAGCTAGTTTGAAGGCTAAATCTTCGGTATTATCCAGTAATCCAATCGGTGTAGTGGCTATTTGTAGCATTGCCCCGGTATCCATCCCCGCATCCATTAACATTGTCGTGATCCCCGTTTCCCTCTCACCGTTGTACAAGCACCACTGAATCGGCGCTGCACCCCGATATTTGGGTAAAATCGAGCCATGCACATTAATACAGGCTAACTTTGGCATATTTAGAATTTTTGACGATAATATCTGCCCATAAGCGACAACAACAAACACATCTGCATCTAATTGTTTAAGTTGGGTTAAAGTTTCGGTGTCTTTTTTGACGCGTTCGGGTTGCCATACTGGTAAGTTGTGAGCAGTAGCGATCGCTTTTACAGGTGTTGGAGTAAGTTTATTTCCGCGCTCCCGGCGTTTATCTGGTTGGGTGACAACTGCCAACACGTCAAATTCTGAATGATTCAATAACTTTTCCAATGTGGGTACAGCAAACTGGGGTGTACCAAAGAATACAATTTTCATTAATAATTAGTTGTTAATCGTTAGTGATTAATTAATGGTAAATAATATCGGCTGTTTGGTGGTACAATATTTTCGTATTGGTGAAACAAAAGGCTGCAAAATTTAACTTAATAGTTAAGTTAACAAGTGTAACAGGTAATATAAATTGCATCTGCCTTTAGTGAACTTAATCGTTTAGTGGTGTCTCGTCACGAGCCGCTAGAGCATCTACCGAGTCAATTTTGTTGTGTTTCTGATAATTTGCCCCAAATTGCCGTTAAATGCAATTGGGTTTCTAATAAACTATTGCGTCTTCTAGCTATTTCTGTAGTTAAGATTGCAGTTTAGAACTTTGGGTTGCTGACAGCTGTATTTTCTGAGTATGATGTATTGTGCGTCTGCTTTACCAGCTTTTCACGTAACGCCTCAAGTTTACCATTATTAGGGTTTGCCCTCTTAATATTAGTGTGTAACCTGGCTTGTTTGTTGTGTACTAGCGATCGCTAGTACGATCCCCAATCGCCTATTTATCTCACTCTTGGTTGCCAGCGTTATTGCCTAAAGTATACGCTAAATATCCCTTGACTAATACCTATTTTTGGTGTTTTTAGGTATAGCAACTAGCAACATATTGCGTAGTAATTACTGACTTGTCAGCATATTTACTATACTCACATATTTATGTAAAAAAACATCTAGTACCAGACTAAGAAAAGGTGTAGACAATGATACTTAATCTTTATAAAACTCTGCAAACTTTGAGGAAAATATCTCGTCAAAGTTTTTAGTTTATTGTTATACATATAATTACCGCCTGCCCCATTGCCGCATAGGTATTGCTTCTCACATAGCAACCGCCCCTCTAGAGATTCTACAAATGCTTAAACCCCTTTTGCTGTCAGGATGGTTCCGCGCCCAACCATTTATCAATTACGTTGTTGTTGTGATACTGCTCGCACCCTTGCTAGGGGCGTCGGGCCAGTCGATCCCAGTCAGATCCGAAGTAGCTAAACTAACTTCGACAACTGGAGAGTCTGACTCTGTATCAAAGCAAATAGCTATAGTTGAAGAACCTGAGATAGCTGAAACATCAAAAACAGAGCAAACCAACTCCTTAACAGAAGAATTTGACTCTGTGCCAACACAAAGTACTGCTATTCAGGAACCGCAAGTATTACCAGCCGATAAAATTAAGTCTTTGGCTCAAATAGATAGTTCTGTATCAACCAGTGATTTAACTGTTCCTGATTCTTTGAAAGCAGTTGAACTCGCACCGTTAACAGATGTTCCTGTTAGTCAGCTTAATTTAATCCGAAAACTCAAAGCTGCTAATATCAAGTCTTTGAAAGGACAAGAAAATTCTCTCTCTAGAGAAAAGTCTTTAACTGAATCATTGACAGCAACTCAAGTAGCACCAACTCTTAGAGAATCACAACCAACCACAACAACGGAAATACCTGTTTCTGAACCCCGTGATCAGTCCCAAGCAGAACAAATAGATCCCATAGGTAGTCCTCATCCTATTCCTTGGAAATGGATTACAGCGACTCAAGAAGCTATTGCTTCCAAGGGTGGTTCGGGAGTGCGCCACTACCGCAGCATACCCGTGGTTTCTCCAGATGGGAAATATGCTGTTTATAGCCGCGTGCAACTAGAAGTAAAACCCGAAATGTACAACAGCCGTGTCACCAGCGTTCTGTTTGTCCAAGATATGCAAACCAAGAAGTTGTGGGTGATGGCTTCGACTACTCCTGTTAGCGATCCTTTATTAAAGGTAAAAGCTGTAAAGGCTACGTCGTCAGAAGAAACTGATCCGAGTGGTAAAATTGGGGTATTAGTTCCAGTTAGCTGGTCGGAAAAAGGCGATCGCTTCTTAGCACGCAAGTTTGAAGGTATATTTAATACAGGTGATTCTACAGATAGTGCAGTGATTTGGGATCGGCAAAAAAATCACGCTAATACAGTTGCTCCTGCTAATGACGAAGAACATGACAAAATTGCAGTATTGTTAGGTTGGAGTAAAAGGCAACCGGATCATGTGTTGTTCCGTGCAGGTGAATTGGGCGAGGAAAACTGGCCATTAATGCAAGTTGCTAATGATGGTAAGACTTTACCCACAACAGACAACGATCAGCCGATTACTTTTGGTAAAAAGGTTACAGAAATTTGGGCAGGCCCACAAGTAGCCTACCGATAATTTATAAAAAATCTTATATACTCCCGTTGTCAGCAGTGACGACAACGGGAGATTTTTTTTTGGCGTTGCATAAAATAGAAATGATTCTTGTGGGGTGGGCATCCTAACACTAGTGTCAACTTAAGCAAAACCCCTTTAAAACTCAATACAGTTCAGTTAAGCATCTCTTTCTTCTCTCTGCGTACTCTGCGCCTTGGCGGTAGCCTGCGGCAAGCCGATGCAGCGTCTACGTTAAAAAATTGACTTTGGTAACAGACTTTTAGCCTTAACCCAAGCGTATTGCTTTAAAACTTCGTTCCACTGTTAATATAAAGTTTCCGAAACATCGCAGACGTTCATCTACCTTGCCATAATCCGTATTAGGATGCGGCGACTGGCATAAAATTTGACTATTCAAAACTTTTAAAACCCCCTCTTAGACTGTAGATCCTGTAATCTACAGCCACCCTACAATGTTTTTGACCCCAATTAGTCAGAATTGCTTGACCAGGTTTTTTGAAAATTTTACTTTATCAATTTCTATTATGTTACGATAAAAGCATCAACCTGTACAGACTTTATGTACAAGTTAATCGAAAATGTACTTAATTCAATTTACAAGTAAAAACGGAACTTTTGATACTTATGGTTTCTGCTAGTTATACTTACACACAAGCACGAGAAAAGCTGTCTGAACTGTGCCAGAAAGTTACTTCAGAACGCGATTTTGTAATCATTACACGTCGTAATGCTGAAAATGTAGCTTTAATACCTCTTGATGAACTTTCTAGTATTCTAGAAACTGCTCATCTTTTACGTTCTCCCCGTAATGCTGAACGTTTGCTAACAGCTTTAAATCGAGCTAAATCAGGAGTTGTGAAATCTCAAACCTTGGATGATCTTAGTAAGGAGTTAGGATTTGACCAAAAAGAAGAACCTCAAAAACCAATTAAAACAAGAAATTCCAGCAACTCCAAAGCAAAGAAAAACAGTATTTCAACCTGAATTTTTAGAAGACTTAAAATTTTGGGTGGAAAATGATCAACGAGTTACCCTTAAAGTTTTGGATCTTGTCAAAGAGACTTGCCAAGATCCTTTTAAGGGGAAAGGTAAGCCGGAACCTTTAAAATATTTAGATCCTAATACTTGGTCTCGCCGTTTAACACAAGAACATAGAATTGTATATCTTGTAAAAGATGATGAAATAAATTTTTTACAAGCTCGTTATCATTATTAACTATTAATTATCCCAAAATATAAATAAGAATTGTCAGGGCGATTAATTACAGCAACCAATATCCCTGTATCTAGCAATACACATAACTTCATAACAAGCCGTAACTGTAGCGACTAGTATAATTTTTGACCCGCATCGACTTTTAAAACATCCTCTAAGATTAAAACTATAGAGACTAATCACCCCTTTCCCATTCAGGTATGGTTCCTTTGACTCGGCGGATGGGTAAATTCGCAATTAAAGCTGTCGTTCGTTGGTTGCTTTCTAAGGAGAACTCCAAGCCCTCCGTCTCAACTTCGACATAGCGACAGACTACATCTAAGATTTCTTTCCGCATTTTTTCCAACGTTTGAGGGTCTATGTCAGCGCGATCGTGAGCAATCACCAATTGCAGGCGACGTTTAACTTGAGTTCGACTGCTATCAGTACCGCGAGAAAAAAGTCGTTCTAGAAGTTCAATCATTACGAATAGGTCTGGGGCGGAGACTGGAAAAGTAAGTTAAACAATCTTTGTCCTAAACAACCTTCGTATACGGGCGAAGATGCTGTCTTGGGACGAGTCGATCTCCAGAAATTCGACACTTTCCCCTTCTAATCTACGAGCAATGTTCTCAAAGGCTGTGGCAGCTAAAGAGGGATTTTCCGCTAACACTAAGGGTTCGCCGCGATTAGTAGATACAATAACACGCTCGTCGTCAGGGATTACCCCGATCAGGGGAATGGCGAGAAGTTCCTGAACATCTTGCACTGACATCATATCATTTGCCTGCACCATTGCGGGTCTGATACGGTTAATTATTAAATGAACACGTTTGATACCTTGTGCTTCTAGTAACCCGACTACTCGGTCAGCATCACGAACTGAGGAAATTTCTGGGGTGCTGACAATTAGGGCTTCTTTTGCTGGGCCGATCGCATTTTTAAATCCATTCTCAATACCGGCGGGGCTATCGATGATCACGTACTGATACTTTTGCGCCAGTGCATTCACCAATAACTTCATCTGTTCAGGTGTGACTGCATCTTTAGAGCGATTTTGGGCTGCCGGCAAAAGTACTAGATTGGGTTGGCGCTTATCTTTTACTAAGGCTTGTTCTAAGCGGCACTCTCTGGCTAAGACTTCCACCGCAGTATAGACGATGCGGTTTTCCAGCCCTAGCAGCAAATCCAAATTTCTCAGACCAAAATCCGCATCAACCAAGGCAACTTGACGCCCCATTTTAGCTAAAGCCATGCCCAGATTTGCTGAAACTGTGGTTTTACCCACTCCTCCTTTGCCGGAGGTAATCACTATAATGCGAGTCATGATAGAAATGCGGTCAATAAGGGTTCAGAAAATATAAAACAGTAAATTGCAGTATAAAGTATGAAGTATCGTATCAAGTATGAAGAAATATCTGTTCTCCCTGATCAGGGCGAGGCATGAATATTTATGTTATTTCATCCTTTATACTTCATTCTTTAAGTAAATATTTATGGCTCTTGATTGCTCTTGGTAAATTGGTTTCTGGAAAAATCAGTAGCCCTAGCAATGCGAATTCCTTGGGGCGTAATATGTGCCACCTCTGGAGAAAACTGCATTGGCGGTTTTTCTGGTGCCCTAGCTACAGCATCTGCGATCCGTAATTGGGTTGGTTCCATTTGCAAGGCCATAATCAGACACTCACGATTGCCTCCAGCACCAGCATGAGCGATTCCACGTAGGCGACCCCAGATGATAATATCTCCATCTGCAATTACAATACCACCTGGATTTAAATCTCCCAAGAGAATTACTGTACCAGGATGACGAATTTCTACTCCAGAGCGGACTGTCATTTCTAAATAGAGGGCATCTGCCTGGGGTATGGCTGTAGCTTTTGGCTCGGAATTCAGGGAAGTTACGGGCTGTAATTGTTCTACAGAATACCCAGATGTAACGGCAGCGATCGCAGTTTGCCGACGACTAGTCGAGACTGATATTAGCCGTAGTTGGACTTCACTCAAAGCGTCGGCGAGTTCTTGGAGTTGTCTGGCATCTACTAGGCGGTCTTGTGCCATTAGATGCACAGGAGTATTAGATATACGAAAGCGATCGCCTGCATTCAAACGCTGTCTTATTTGTTGCCAAATATCAGACCAACTGAGTTCAGAGGCAGATACTTGAGATTCTGGGGGCAGAATTAATAATAGCCGTCCCTCCTGACTTTTTAACTGGACTTGAGTATTGTCATTTAGGCGATGTCCTGGAATTGCTGACTCATTGGGATTTAAATCAGTAAGGATAAAATCTGATGCCGGATCAGTATTTGAATCTACATCTGGGTTAGCAGGATTTGACTCTACATCCTCAAGGACAGTATTTGATTTTAAATAAAGAAGGACAGAATTTAACTCCGCATCCGGGAGGATAGAATCTGACTCTACATCAGAAACAGTAGGATTTACCTCTACCTCAGAAAGGATAGAGTTTGGTTCTGCATTAGGAAGTGCAGAATTTGACTTTAGATCGGGAATTGCAGAATCAGAAGTCATGAAGTACTAACCAAAAGACGAAGAATACACAGATTTTGGATTTTAAATTTGGGATTTCGGATTTGTATTACCCACAAGAGTTAGAAAGCGCGTAGCAAGACATTAGTCCGGCATGAACCAAAAGATTATTTAATCTCAAATCGTTCGACTGAGCGACTTGCCTTGAGCGTATCGCTAAAGCGAAAGCTCTGCTAACACGCAGCGTCTCCAAGAGTTGCCGAAAGGAGCCGAAGTCTCAAATCTCAAATTGGCATGGTCAACCTCTGATAAACTGTTCCCAAGGCATCAGCATCGCCGACATTACCTGGAAACAGCACCACAGGTAAATCAGGAAACTGGGGATGATCGGATGGCGTTAACACTATTGAACAACCAGCTAAAATTTGACCGAGTAAGCGGGCTGAAGTTAAAGCTAGTCCAGTACTCAAGACATCATTAGAGGTAATGCCACCCTTGCTGATTAAGAATCCTATATCAGATGGTAAACCCCGGACAATATCCATCAATAAAGTTGAAACTTTTGCTCCAAACTCCAATCGTGTGTTGACATCTTTAAAACTCAGTTCCTGACGGCTAGTATAAACCACCGGTGTTTTGCCAGCCTCGTGTACCGCCCGTGTACTTTCTTTGATTTCAGTTAGAAGTGCCGCAGATTGATTTGCATGATCAAGTAATCGCGCTACATTCACTTCGATTCCTACTGTTCCTTCTACTTGCAACAGCGCCTCTAATTGCTGAGTAGTCTTTTTCACATGGGAACCAACAATCACTGCACCTGGTTTGCCTTGTCGCACGTACTGCGCCATCTTTTCGGCGGCAATCGGTTGGGGTGGTAAAGCTGCTAAAGCCGTTAAAATACTTGCTCCACTGCGAAACAGAAAGCGTTTCCCTTGACTTGCTGCTGCTAATATGTCTACTGCAAAGCGGTTAAGATCAGCTTGAGTTTCACCATCGACGACAGCGCACTGATTACCACTCAGTTTTAGTAAGCGTTCCAAACTACCAGCGCGAATATCAGCTAGGAGAAACCTTTCTACAGCTTCGGCCCTAATTCGTCCTTGAGTCTTTTCTTCGACATACTTGGGTAAGTAACTGTGATGGTAGCTGAAGACTGAATCACGGGCAAATTCAGTTTCATGGACTGGGGTGGGTACACCAGCAATAATTAAATAATGCACACTGTCGCGGGTGATGCGTCCGCCATCAAAAAAAGCTGGGACAAGAAAATGAGCATCAAAAGGGCCGAGTTCTTGTGCGATCGCATCAGTTTCAATGGGATAATGTCCGCGCAAAGTAGAATCAGAACGGCTGACAATTAGAAAATCGTCAATTCCTTCAGCATCCAAAGCGATTTTTAGGTTCTGGCAAACTTCTTTGGTGACAGATGCAGCCGACTCTGGCGTTAGCGATCTAGTATTAGTCAGCACAAAGAAAATCGGCGAATCATCCTGCAACCCACTGCGTAAAGTATCCACATCCCAGTGCATTAACAGCAAGCAGCTGTGGACTGTTTGAGAACCTGTAGGGTCATCATCCAGGACAATTATTTTTGGTTTCTTGCTCATTTAGGTCAACGGGGCGATTGTTTTTTAGGAAAGTCGTCAGCAAAGAAAAACTTTACTCAGCCTTTATGCAATTTTCTGATTTCTGCTTGCACATCGATCGCAATTTGCAATGATTGATTTAGCAGTTGAGCATATTCGCCTGCTTGACTACTAACTTGTAAAGCTTGCAGACTAGCTAAATTATTCACAAATAACTCTTGGTTATTAGCAAGCAGTTTTTTATTATCTCGCAAAATTCGTTCCGTTTTCAGAGCGCGGACTAAATCTTCTCTAATCAGTTGCAGGGCGGCGGTTACTTGATCTCGGTCATGGAAACTGCTTTCTACGTTTCCTGATGCTGCCAATTGGTCATTAATATCTATAGCGCTAATCAGGTCATGATATTTATCAACTTCATCTAAAAGTATTGTCAGTCCTTCAGGACAGGTAAGCTGCCGCCACAGCCATCGCCCCACTAATATCGGCATTGGCACTAAAATTAGTAAAAGAATTCCTAGTCGAATTGAAGAACCAATTGTTGGCAGAATAATAAACGCGTAAACAAAACCAACAATTATTGGCGTTAGCGCCAGCATAACCAGCATTTCATTAATCAAAAACCCTAATCGCTTCTTGCCATCTCGCAAAACAGAGGGGCGAAAAACGTCTTCTGGATCGAACCCAGTCAAACGTCTTAGTTCCCCCTTACTAATTTCCAAGCCTATTAAGTCCGGCTGCACGGCTGCATACTCCTATGGAAACCCAAGTTGCGTATTCATTTTAATCGGGTTTACCGTGATGATTGTGGTTATATTCAGGAAACCAGTTTTCATCTAAGATTTGTTCTAAAGAACCAATGGGTATCAAGGGGAATATGTCAATGGGAAGTTGAGAGCGTAGTTTACCGCCGTAGGCATCGCTTGCTTCGGTTCTTGCGTCTTGATAACATTCATCAAATATTTCTAAAATGTAAGACTTAAGACTAGGACTATCTTTGAGTTCATCCTTAATCTCTCTACGGAATGTCCTGATTTCCCCTTTCCAATGCCCTTGATTGCGCTCCCGTTCCACATTCCAGTATGTGAGCTTAAGCAGATGTTCAAAAAGTCGAATTAACAGACTTTTCACCGTTCGCTTCTGGCTTTTACCTATACTTTCTAATTCTTCTAACAAATTATCTAAATCCACAGATGAAAACTGACCAGCGCGAAGTTGGTTGATGGTTGTCCTGAGCCAAAGGTAATAATCTTGCTCGTATAAAGTCTGATTTGTGGGTTCTATTTGTATCACCATATCCTTGCTAAGTTCCTATTTTTTGTATTAATGACTGTGTGTTTTACACATCAATTATGCTTCAAGTTTTGAATACCAAAAATCGCCTGTAATCTCTCCCTAAAAGAAAAATATCCTCTGTAACAACATCATAATAAAGAAAGTTGAGTTGTTGGTTGATTAATTATATAAGCGACTGGTCTGTATGTGAATTAACGATGCTCCCAGTTGTTTCAGGCTTTTCTTAATTATTCTGTGATCGTAAATAGACCATACTGTAGGGGCACAGCATTGCTGTACCCCTACGAAATATGTGGTTTTTAAACTTATTCATATTTGGCATTTCTTGTCAATGCGTAAGTCCTAATATATTTGTTTCGCCCCATTGCATTACCAGTATTGAAACCACTTTCAGGGTCGTAACTAGAAACCAGGTCAAGTCGCTTCTCGAAATTAAAAATTAAAAATATAAAATTAAAAATTGCAAT
>NZ_CAXTNP010000243.1:0-12432 GCF_964245575.1 uncultured Nostoc sp.
TTCTCGTTACGAGATGGCGCTCAACTTTCTGCTGAAACTTCGGGACTTGGGAATGCAGGCACAATTAAAGTTAATGCTGCTAAAGTCACCATTTCTGGCAAGAGTTCTAACTTGAACATCAGCAGTGGCTTGTTCGTTAACTCCCAAAGTCCGACGGGTACTGCTGGAAATATTATCGTCACCTCACCTAGAGTTACCCTAGACAACAGTGGCACACTCAACGCCCAATCTGCATCGGGTAACGGTGGCAATATCAACTTACAAACTGATTTACTGCTTCTGCGTCGTGGCGCTCAAATCTCTACCACCGCAGGCACAGACAAAACTGGTGGTAATGGTGGCAACATCACCATCAATGCCCCGTCGGGCTTCATCGTTGCCGTCCCAAGCGAAAATAGCGACATCACTGCTAATGCTTACACAGGCAGTGGTGGAAGAGTAAATATTCAAGCCTTTGGTATCTATGGCATTCAACCCCGCTCTAACCCAACTTCTCTTTCGGATATCACTGCTAGTTCTGAGTTTGGTGTAAGTGGCACCGTAGAACTTAACACGCCGGATATTGACCCTAACAGTGGCTTAGTTAACTTGCCAACCGTACCAGTTGATACCCAAGTAGCACAGACTTGTCAAGCTGGTGGAAATTTAGCTAAAAGCAGTTTTACAATCACTGGACGCGGCGGCTTACCACCTAACCCAGGTGAAGCTCTTAACACTGATGCAGTGAAAGTAGATTTGGTGAGTCTCAATTCAAACAGTGATAACCGCGATCGCTCCTTTATTCCCAGCAAAATAACTACCCCCGCACCAGAACGCATCATAGAAGCTACTGGTTTGGCGCTAAACGAAAAAGGGGAAGTCGTGCTGACAACAAATCTTCCCACCACTACGCCTCATACTCCTTGGTTGAAGCCTGCATCTTGCAGAGCAATTCGTAATACTTCGGCTACCTCGACTTACTTCGACTACGCTCAGTACAAGTCGCTCGGCACAAGTACGCTCAGTACAAGTTCGTAATGACGCTCGCGGACTCGCTCATAGCGTTGCTATGCCGTTGGCGTTGCCTCTCGAAGAGAAGGCTTTACGCTGCACTAACCTAATTTACAGCAGAATTCAAGTATTTGAACCACATCTATCGTAGGGGCACAGCATTGCTGTGCCCCTACCGCATGGTCTATTTACCTGAAAATAGCTGTAAGATTCGTCAGATTGCAATCTGGTTTTTTTTTGATCAACCTGCAATGCGATTGTTTTGGCTGACAATTCGATTGTTTCGACTAACAATGCGATTGTTTTGGCTGACAATTCGATTGTTTCGACTAACAATGCGATTGTTTCGACTGACAATGCGATTGCATCGACTGACAATGCCATTGCATCGACTGACAACGCCATTGCATGGACTGACAATGCGATTGTATCAACTGATGAATTATATTGTATAAATTATCGCCTAAAAGATATCAAATGGGTTCTATAAGCAAACTCTATTGATTCTCCTACTCCCAAAGCATCATAGAAACCCACTGCAAATTCAATAGCAGCGCGATCGCCAATGGCCTTTGTCATACCAATAATATAGTTAATATCTTGAGCGATCGCCTTTGCCTGTTCCTCTGAATCGCAACCATTCAACACTACACACTCAATCTGATTGGCAAATAGTTTAAACAAGCCAGCTAAGGCAACTCCACTTACTAACTTGGATTGTCCTCACTCCCCAAAATTTGAAGTCATGTATACACACGAACAAAGCCTGCATCGGCAGGCTTTGTTCGTAATTATCTTTAGGACTTATACGAAATTAGAGCGCAACTTATTATTAAAAGTTAGAACGGGAGCCAGGGGAGCCTACTGCATTAGGGTCACGATAAGCTATATTATCATCGGCTTTGCGGCTCTTGCGACCAAATAAACCAAATAAACCGAGCAAGCCCAGCAAACCCCAATCGCCATCCCGATAATTTCTGTCGGTAGCAGCGCGATCTGTAGTAGTATTTGTAACGGTTCCATCAGTAGTGCTTGTTGTCTGAGCAGAAGCAGGCAGAACTGTAGGCAAGGTAGCCAAACTTAGAGCTAGAGCAGTACTTCCGAGAATTTTGGAGACATTAAACCGTTTCACGATCAGATTCCTCAATTGAATTGCTGCAAGTAATAGTTAAAGTATATTTTGTTCTGACATGGACAGCATCAATCTTTAGCCGCAAATATAAATCCGCTTAAAGGTACATTAGTGAGCGAGTAAATAAGCATTTTGGTATAGGTTATAGCAATCCGATTTGATTCGGTGAATTACTCGTAGAGACTCAATACTTGGGACTCAATACTAGGAAGAAGGAATAAAGGTGTACTGAGTTTTTTTCACGCAATCAAATATGAGTCCTATATATTACAGATAATGGCAAATTATGCAATAGTAAAGTTCAGCGATCGCATTAAAATAAGCTAGATTCCAGAAGGAAGAATTTTTTTTTTAAATAGAAAATTACGTCTTTAGGGATGACAGATGCTGATA
Source organism: uncultured Nostoc sp. (assembly GCF_964245575.1). GTDB lineage: Bacteria > Cyanobacteriota > Cyanobacteriia > Cyanobacteriales > Nostocaceae > Nostoc. The sequence goes on from NZ_CAXTNP010000243.1 coordinate 2,516, forward strand.
ATTGAAGGCAATATTTATGCTGGGAGCGAATAGAATTGTGAACCTGTATTTTTCTGCTCCAAACTATCGGCAAATGTTGTACTGCATCTGAATCAAAACCGCTATAATTTCTCCTCACTGAGACAATTGCCAAATCTTAATAGTATTGTCTTCACTACCACTGACAAGGGTCTTGCCATCAGGGCTGAAGGCTACGGATGTCACAGTGTTGGTGTGCCCCGTCAATGTCAGAATTTCTTCTCCTGTGGCTGAATTCCACAATTTGATGGTGCGATCGCGGCTACCACTAGCAATAATTTTACCATCGGCACTGAAGGCTACGGATGTGACAGTGTTGGCATGTCCCGCAAGTGTGTGAATTTCTTTTCCCGTAGTTAGATTCCAAAGTTTGATGGTGCGTAGGCGTAGCCCGTCGTAGACATCGCGGCTAGCACTGGCTAAAGTTTTACCATCTGGGCTTATAGCCACGGCTGTTACTGTTTGATAATTTCCCTCCAGTGTGCGGATTGAGTACCCTTTTGTCAGATTCCAGATTTTGATAGTCTTGTCAAAACTGCCACTGGCAAGAATCACACCATTAGGGCTAATAGCTAGCGATCGCACCCAGAATGTATGCCCTGTCAGTGTGCGAATTTGCTCTCCTGTTGCTAAATCCCAGATTTTGATGGTGTTGTCATCACTACCACTAACCAGAGTTTCGCTATCAGCACTGATGGCTAAGGCATGAACTGAGTCAGAATGCCCTGTAAGAGTGCGAATTTGCTTTCGCTTTACCAGATTCCAGACTTTGATAGTGTCGTCATCACTACCACTAACCAAAGTTTTTCCATCTGGGCTGATCGCTACCACATTCACCTGCTGAGAATGTCCATCGAGTGAAGAGATTTGTTTACCGGTTGCGAGATTCCAAAGTTTGATTGTGCGGTCGCCGCCACTACTGACAATGGTTTTGCCATCGGGGCTAATAGCAACAGATAAAACTGAGTTTCCATGCCCTTGCAGAGTGTTAGCTAAGGAAACCTTACCCAAAGTAATCTTTAGTGGTTGACCTAAAAACGCTTCATCTTTGCCAGAATTATTATGCTGAGTCAGCCGAGAAACCAAACTGGTCTGAATCCGGCGAAAATGTTTATACCAAGATTCTTGGAATCCAAACAACAGAATCAAAGCACTTACCAAGATTAAAATTCTCAGTAAGGGATAACTTTTTGGTAAATCTGGTGCTTTAGTTGGTGGTATTTTTCCAGAGGATTTCCCGGCTGGTGGTAGCGCGAGGAGTTGTTTTGGACTCAAATCTCTAAGAACTTCATCGGCTGACTGGTAACGTTCATGGATATCTTTTTTCAAAAGCTTGTCGATGACAAAATCCAACTCAGGATTTAACGGACTCCGCAAATATTCCCGCCAATTACTCACCCAGGCGTACCCAGATTCCATCCACAACTGAAAGGGGGAATTTCCCGTTAGCAGATGAAAGCAGGTAGCCCCCAAACCGAACAAGTCACTGGCGGGGAAAGCTTTACCATCTCTAATCTGTTCCAGAGGTGAATAACCATGTGAACCAATGGATGTGCCAGATTTCTGCTGAACTTTGGCGGTGAATTGCTTTGAGGAACCAAAATCAATCAGACTTAATCGCCCATCACTTTTATTGCGGATAATATTTTCTGGCTTGATATCCCGATGAATGACTTTGCGATCGTGGATAAATTTGAAGATGGGCAGTAAATCTAGCAAAATAGATTGAATTTCCCTAGCGTTATAAGTCTTGCGCTGTTGCAACTCCTTTAATAAATTCTCTCCATTGATAAACTGCTGCACTAAATATAGGCAGCCGTCTTGCTCAAAGTAAGCTAGCAAAGTCGGAATTTGGGGATGTTCCCCAAGGTCTTGTAGTCGCTGCGCTTCTTCAGCAAACAACTCCATCGCTTTTTTTTGCGACCAAGTTCCTTGAAATTTTGGAGCTAATTGCTTGATAACACAACGTTCATTGAGTTTATCGACATCTTCTGATAGATAGGTTCTGCCAAAACCCCCCTCATCTGAAAGGACTCGGATGACACGAAAGCGATTTCTTAAAAGTGACACCAATGGGGTGCTACAACTTTGGCAAAACTTCTTTCCATTGGGATTCAGGGGATTTGAGCAATCGGGATTTAAGCAGCAGATCATGATCTGACAGGCGCGACTGCATGACAACTTAGGCTAAGTTTGCCCCGAACTTTCCCTTAAGAAAATTGACTCTCGCTTACTCGTGGTAGAAAACCCTGTTCTGGGGATTGGGGAATTACTTAATATAGTTAGCGTTTGTAAATAGTAGTCAGTCTTCCTCATTTGTGGAAAACTACGAGAGCCATAAGATTAATTATTCTCTCGATTATATAATAATTTGAATAAAAATTTTTTCGGAACTTTTAAACCTAGTAATTTTGCTTGTATATTGGCAAGCGATAACGTACTAAGTATTAAAGATAAACCCTGATTAATTAACCATCATGACTATTAAATGTAGTTAAAATGCTTACTAAATTTGTTTTTGATATTTTAAATCACCCATGATTAATTGTTAATTTGATACTTTAGGCTGTGCGACCTTGTTTACTTCGGTCTTGCTCTCCATTTCCGAATAGCACTTGCAGTTCTGGCGACAGGTGGTATATATACATCAGGAGTTTCGTGAGAATTTCCGTGTTGTGCAATACTTTTATTATTTAATTTTTGGGTAGTTAGACAGTCAGTCAAAGTAGGCAAATAGCTTTCATGACCTAAAGCTTTTATCACTTCATCGGCAGTTTTAAACCGATCAGTTAACGAAATTTTTACCATTTTTCCTAAAATCTGGGCGAAACTATTGCTAATATTTACCTCTTTTCGCCAGCATATTTCACCAGTATTTGCGTCGTAGTCAAATTCTAAAGGACTTTTAGCAGTCAACATAAAAATACAAGTTATACCCAATGCATAAATATCACTGGCATAAACTGGACGTAGAGAAAACTGTTCTGGTGGTGCAAATCCCCTGGTTCCGATAAAGTTGGTGTTTGCAACTTGATTAGGAGAGTTTTCACAAGCATCAGCTAATTGCTCTTTCACCGCCCCAAAATCAATCAGCACTACCCGTCTGTCATACTCACAGCGCAATAAATTCTGGGGCTTAATATCCCGATGAATCACATAATGTTTATGAAGATACTTTAATACAGGTAATAATTCTTGCAAAAACTGTTTAACTGAGGCTTCACTTTTGGCCCCAGTTTGCCGCACTTCTCGTGCCAAAGTCAAACCTGGTATGTATTCTTGAATTAAAAAAAACTCTCCATTCGCCTGAAAGTAGTCTAATAGCATGGGAATTTGCGAATGACTACCGAGTTGCCCCAAGGTTTTTGCTTCTTTTTCAAAGCGCTTACATGCCCTTTGCCAGCTTTGAGGATTAGTCACTTTCGGACAAAGCTGTTTAATAACACATAAAGGATTCCCAGGTAATACAGCATTTTTGGCTAAAAACGTGACCCCAAATCCACCTCTACCTAAAATTTGCAATATTTCATAGCGATCGCCAAATAGCTTCTTGGAACCACACATCTGACCAAGTTGAGTTTGCTGTAAAATGCTCTCTTGAGAATTCGTTATTTTCTGAGAAAAGCGATCCATTAGCATAGAATATCTGTTCTGAAATGTTTCTAATCTTACGACAAATATTCCTTGGTTACAGTAAGATTACTGCAACTTTGCCAAATCATCAAAGTTTTTCAAAAAATAAAACTAAATTTTTGTAGAAATTACAGATTGACAAACAAGATTCAATATGCACAAAAATCCTTTGCCACAAATGAATCGGCTGTAGGGGCGTACATCTGTCATTTGTCTAAACTTACAGCAGTTTTCATCTATTTGAACCACATCTTTTGTAAGGGTTTAGCAATGCTAAACCCCTACCGCGTGGTCTATTTACCTGAAAATAGCTGTAAGGTAAAAGCCAGTCCATAACAAGCTTTTAGGATTGTCTCTTTCTCTGTGTTTTCTCTGTGCCTAATAAGGTTAAATAAAAGACTTTTTAACCGCCCAGACGCAAAGAAGCCAGTGCGCCTTTGCGGTTAAGAGACTTGTTCGCGCAGCGTCTCCCCGAATCCCAAAGGGAGAGGCTAGCGCCAAGGGAGAAGCAACTGGCGCGGCGCAGAGAGAAAAAAGAGATTTTACAAGTCACCTTGAAAGGGCTAAATACCAGACCTATTGAGTTCTAAGGCACTTCAATGGGAATCAAAGCATTTTCTGGTAAATAATTGCAAAAACGCCCTTCATCTGCAAGCACCAAAATTAAGCGCAAAGGATAATCTGGCGGAACTTGCAAATCTGCCCACGGTACTGCCAACTCTAAACAACTATTTAAACCTACTTGAGCGCGACTGAAACGGGGATGCCATTGATAATTGTCTCCAGCTTCGCGAAACTGAATCGATTGCGTCAGCAAGTTAACTTCCAGAAGATGATGGAAAAGGTAATTAAGTGGCGCTGCATCTGGTACATCTGCCAAGGGAACTGGGCTATTGATCATCGTTTTTTCTGGATAAAACCACAGCAAATTCAACTCTGCTGGTAAATCTTGCCCTGGCGCAGCCCCACTTTTAAAGTCCAGCCGCAAATAGAAATTCAGGTGATCCACCCCATACCAAAGTCGCTGGATAACACTGCTATTGTGCATCGTTCCCCGCGCCCCGCCTATTTCTATGCGTCCAGCTTTGTCCCAATCTTGTTCATCACCCCTGCCATCGATAACGGGATGGATAAACCCTTGTGGGGTGTGGTTTCCCTGTGCTTCGTGGATTTCCACTGGCTGCTTGAGATACGGCGGTACAGGTTCATTTAATGCCTTGTAAATGCCAAACAAGTGTTCTCGAAACAATTGATCAAAGATGGCATCCTGATTTGAGGAGTGTCCTGCACCAAACCACCAAAACCAGTCTGAACCTTCTGCGGCATACAACGCTTCCCATGCTTCTGGGTTGTTTTCTTCCGTCGCTTCAGGATGACTTGCCAACAGATTTCTAGCTTCTGTCAGATAATCCCAAGCACGATTTTTGGCGGGATCGCCGATCCAAGTGGTGAAGCTGCCATCCACCCAAGAACCACTATGTAGTTGTTCTCCGGGAATGGTAGCTGTGGCTGGAAATTCTTCCAGAAATTCGGAGACTGTGACGAGTTTGAGGCGGGGTTCATCGCTCAAACTTTGATATAAAGCTTCTAAGAAGGGTTTACCGTCTTCGGGATAAAATTCCCAGCAATTCTCCCCATCCAAGGCGATGGTAACTAGCCAAGGTTGTTCACTTTGACTTTCTCTTTGCATTTTAGCGATCGCTTGCAAATGTCCCACTAAATCCGCAGCTGCCTGCTTTGCTGGCATCGCGCTATAAGTAAAGCCAATCAAATCTGATAATCTGTGGTCACGAAATACAATTGACAAGTCACCCTCTGCGGTTTGCAGGCGATAGGGTCGATACAACACTTCTGGTTGCTGTACATTCCCTGCCCCATCCCGATGAAAAAAGTGTTTCAGCGTCCACCCCAAGACGGCTTCATCTGAGCATATCCACTTAAACCCTTGGTTAATAATATGTGGAAGTATCTGTGGACTTACTGACTGTTCCGAAGGCCATAAACCACGAGGTATCTGTCCAAAGCGGTCTTTATATAAGTTCCAAGCTTTCCGCAAGTGGCGGGGAATATCTTCTGACCACTGAAAACGCTGCTTAGGTAGCGTCATATTAGGCACAGCTACTCGACCAGAGTTAGTATCAGCTAACAAGGGTAAAATCGGGTGAGTGTAAGGCGTGGTGGTAACTTCTAGCTGCCCCGCCTCCTGCATTTTTCGATGTTGGGGGATAATGCGGCTGAGGATTTCTCGCTGTTTGGAATAAATGCGCTGGCGATCGCTTAAAGTAAAATTTCGGCCCTGTTTTAACCAAGTAGCAATTTCCGGGTCATCCCAAAACAGAGGATCGATCCAAGCCAAATTGTGCCAAGCTAGCAAATCACCATAATCTGGCAATTCCCAATTTGCTAAACACCAAGCTTGCCCATTTTCCTGCCTTTGCTGGTACAACTCGGCATAACGGGGATGAGGGTCAATCAGAGTATGGTGATTGGCATCGAAAAAGTGTTGGATAATAAATTCACGCTGCTGCTGAGTGAGTTGTTCATCCGGTGTCAAACTGGCTGTGAGGTAAGGGTCAAAAGCAGTGCCAGCAATATAATCTTCAAGTTGCAATATCAGCGATGGAACTAAATTCACCGTTTGGTGTAACTTAGGATACCGCTCTAAGAGCAATACCAAATCCAAATAATCTTTAGTCCCATGCAAACGTACCCAAGGAAGTCGGTACTGCTGACTAGAAGATAGCGAAACGCCGCTGCCAGGAGATTTGTACAGCGGCTGATGTTGATGCCAGATAAAAGCAATGTAAAGAGGATGGGACATAGCGACTGATTAGGGGTTAGGGATTGGGGATTAGAAATTAGGAATTAGGTATTAATGATAAATTATGAATGAAAAAATCCATTCTTCCCCAGTCCCTAATCCCCAGTCCCTAGTTTCTAAACTACTTGCTCAATTTCTGTAATTTCGGGAATCATTTCCTTTAAGCGGCGTTCAATACCCATTCTCAGAGTCATTGCAGAACTGGGACAAGAACCACAGGCACCTTGGAGGCGCAGTTTTACAATAGGCCCTTCGAGTTCTACGAGTTCCACATTGCCGCCATCAGACATGAGATAAGGGCGCATTTCATCTAAGACTGTTTCAACGTTATCAATTGTGAGTGTGAGTGTCATAGTTTTAGACCTGCTAAGTTAATGATGGGGATTGGGCATGGGGCATTGGGCATGGGGCATTAGGCATTGAATAAGTAATGATCTCTGTGCCAGATGCGCGGTTACTCATTAACCATTATCCAAAATTTTATTTTTCAGCTTTGTTAAATCGATCCTAAATCTAATTGCCGCTAGATTGTCAGGTGTCAGTTTTTAATGACTTTTGACTAAACCACTGCTGGTTTTAGCAACTTGATATTAGATTAGCTGAACAATTTGTCGTGCAAGCCCTCCTACTCTACTTTAGCGGTTAAAGTCCTGAAGAGAACGCCAAGAGGTGAGGACAAGGAAAGTTTTTCCCAATACCCCATGCCCAATATGCTTATTAAATAATAATTACTAAAAAATTTTAAAGTTTAAAACTCAAAATTCAGTACTGGTAATCTTCCAAATGACCAATGACCAATGACCAATGACTAATGACTAACATTCAGCACTGTTTGTTGAGTCGCCATCATTAGATGAAACCATAACTGGTTGTTGATATAGTGGCACGGTGAATGTGACTGTTGAACCAAGTCCTTCGCCCAGACTATAAAAATGTACCTCGCCGCCCATTGCCTCCACTAGCTTTTGGGATATTGCCAATCCTAAACCTGTTCCGCCGTAGTGGCGAGTGCGGGAACCATCCACCTGAGAGAATAATTGAAACAGTTTATCTTGTTTGTCTAAAGAAACACCAATACCAGTATCTGCTACACGTACTTTCACCATCCCAGGAAACTGCTGATCTTGAAAGTTCGCCTTTTTGAGCACTAAATCGGCGCTGACGGTGACACCACCCTCATGGGTAAATTTGATGGCATTACCTACCAAATTGAGCATCACTTGTAGCAACCGTTGATAGTTGCTTTGGACAATGATTTCATCAGAGGTAGGAGGCATTTGCATCTGGAAGCTAAGATTTCTCATTTCTGCTTGGGGACGCATGAAATTTTCGACATCATTGAATAGCTCATCTAGCTTGACTGGAGCGTAAGCTAGCTCCATTTTGCCAGCTTCGATTTTAGCGATGTCCAAAATGTCGTTGATAATATTCAGCAGATGTATCGATAAGTGGTGAGCTTCTGACAAAAACTGGTTTTGTTCTTCTGGATCATCTGCCATCCCTTCCAAAATCAGCTTCAAGAAGCCAATCATGCCATTGAGGGGGGTACGAATTTCATGGGATACATTAGCTAGAAACTCGCTTTTGAGGCGGGAAGCTTCTTCAGCTTTTTGACGCGCTACTTCTAATTCTTCATATAAAGTAGCATGAGCGATCGCAGTTCCCAATTGATCTGCTGCTTCTTTTGCCAGTTCTAATTCTGATTCTGATAATGTGTAGCATTCATCCTGCCAACTCAAGGCAACCAATCCATTGGCCTGGTCTTGATAGCAAGTTGCAATCACCAAAGTTTTCTGCCGCCCAGACTGTGCGTATCCAGGCACTTCCATTACAACTGGTTCTAGGGTTGCCAAAGCTTGAGCAAAGGCAGGCTCTGAAGCTATATCTATTTCTAAGCCAAGCATTGATTTGAGTGCTGCCTGGTGATACTCAGCCTTCACCTCCACTTTTGAGCTAGACGGCTGATAAGGACAAATAATACAGCGTTCTAGCCGCAGTGCTTTCCCTAAACTATCAACTGTTTGCTGCCAAATAATATCTAAATCCAATGTCCGGCGGATATTTCTGGTAATGCGATTTACCAGTTTTTGGTGTTGCTGTGGACGTAAAGCCAACTCTATTTGTGTGGGCATTTTTGATGCCACAGGCACTTGTTTTTTGTTGAGTGTCGCTTGCACTAACCGTCCCATCACTAAAACTATTGTGGCAGTCGTTCCCAAACTCGGCATAATCGGACTAATCACCAATTCCAACTCAAATAATTCCTGGTGGTAGCTAAACCAACACAGAAACCTTTCTGGCACCAAACTTGTCAAAATTCGGTGCAATCGTTCCAAATAAGTAACCTTATCCACCGGGACAAAAGTTTGGGTCTGGTTCAGCTCGTCAATTATTTTTTCGGTATTTAACCCCAGGAGTTCGCTGTGCTGCCAACAAAAGGTCAGATAGCGCCCTGCTCCATCTTGTGTATACACCAACTCGGCTCCTAGAGTTGCTAATGAGCCATCAGTCTTACTGGTAATAGATTCCAGATTTTGGGAAAATACATTTGACAATTGGGAATTGGCAGTAATAGTCATTAATTGAGTTGGATAGACAAAGGGTATCCGACCGTAATTTTACTAAAGCTGCTCAAATTTTTGCATAAATTCTTACAGCTTTTTCGTTTTTTACTGAGTATTTCTTAGTGATCTAAAACCCAGATTGACAAACTTCACTTTTTAACTTGCATTGACAGTTGATTAATAGCGTCAATCATTCCATTCACCCCGAGGAGGAACGGGTTTACGCACAGGGGTACGCGTCAGTTCGTCATCTCTAAGGATTTCACCCCGCAACCATTGGCGAATCGCCACCTCAATCACTTTACTTGGGTCGTTGGTGAGATGCTGAATTTGCTCTAGTAGCTCGGAGTCCAGGCGGACAGCAATTTCTACCTTATCGGCTCGTGTGTTTTCCGCTTCGGTAGTTTTCTCTTGCATATTCATAGATTTGATATACTCTGAATTGTTTTTGTCTAAAGCTTTGTAAAGTAGTTATATTCATCATTTGGGCTAATTAACTGAAAAATCTTCAAGGGGACATTTAGATAGTTCCCTGAAATAGCACCAAAGTAACAGCTTTAAGTTTCAAATCGCATTTTTCATACAACTTACTAGACAATGGCTTTAGAAGTTTTGCCGAGAAATCAGTGATTATGGGTAATTACAGGTGGTAATTATCCATGATCCCTACATATCCCTACATGTACTTATTTACATTTATTGTACGCTCCTAGCTGTTGAATACTAGCAGCGACAAATAGACTTTCATAATATTCTTAAAAGTCCACCTATTTAGATCAAAAGTTAAAGATGGGGTGAAGAAGGGACTAGGGATTGGGGACTGGGTATTGGGTATTGGGTATTGGGTATTGGGGACTGGGTATTGGGTATTGGGTATTGGG
>NZ_CAXTNP010000244.1:0-12318 GCF_964245575.1 uncultured Nostoc sp.
ATGGTGGTGATGGCAATGATATCCTTACAGGTGGCAAAGGTAATGATAGCCTAACTGGAGGATCTGGTACTGATACCTTTGCTTTCAATAGTTACAATGAAGGTGTAGATAGACTTGATGACTTCAACGCCACTAATGAACTGATTCAGGTATCAGTTACTGGTTTTGGTGGCGGGTTATCAATTGGTTCACTTGCCACAGGTAGGTTTACTCTCGGAACATCTGCAACCACCAGCGAAGAGCGTTTTATCTACAACAGCACTACAAGTGCATTGTACTTTGATCTTGATGGTAGTGCATCTGGCTTTAGTCAGGTAAAATTTGCACAACTATCTTCTGGATTGTCACTAACTAACAACAATTTTGTGGTAGTTTAATCGGAATTAGCGCTCTGTTGTCGCTAATCGTTAAGGTTTGCGAGGTGCTGTTTAAAGCACTTCGCATCTATTTTGCTCCCGATGCAAATTATAAATGGATAAGCGATCGCCACAATTGACATTCATTGAGTTCATGCCTGTGGGGGGCTATTGAGTGTAGCTTCCGCTATTGCGCTTGTTCCTATTCTCTGTAATTAATAAGCATGAGCTTTGTGAGAAATGACCTACACTGCCACCACCCAATCGCACACCACAGACTTACAGCCCGAAGCAAAGTTAACCCAAACCTGCCACTGCCCCAGGCATCCGTTCCAGTAAGGTTCACCATCAGCAACGCCAACAGCCTCGCCAACTTGGGAGACTAGGTGTTGGTAGAACTTGCCAACGCTGTCGAGTCCAAGGCGCATTTTCAGCTTCAGCCCCTTCCAGCCGTGGGTAGCAGGACTTTCAACCTGATTTAATGTTTGGGGAATGTCATGTGATATTGTGCCAGCAATGAGTGTTTGTAACTCTATATTATTAGTGCCTGACACCAAATCAGACACAACATTTTGAGCGCTAGCTAACACTGATGCTGATGCTTCATCTCGATTTAACCACTGGCGGAAAATCGAATCACGCTCATCATCAACAGGTACAAACCGATAAACGCACTCCCGATTTTCACGCTTACCCAACCGAGCAACGTAATCCAACTTCAAATCAATTTTGGCAAGTAATTTTTGTGCGATCGCAATCGGGGTCAGTTTTTCAGAAATGGAAACATTCAGATAATTCTTGATAACGTGCCGATGCGTTACAGCCAGTGCCTTAAACTCCACCATCTTCTCATCACTTTCCCGCAACTGAACGTCTGGTGTAAGAAACTGCAACAGCTGAAGATTTTCCAGTAACAACACAGCAGGTAACATCTGCCCCTTGTTAAAATCGGGTTTCCAAACCGAATTCTCCCCCAATTCTAACTGCGCTTTTGCTCTTTTGGCATCACGATTGGTCAGAAATTCTCGCCCCAGCGTCAAATAGTAGTGCATCCGCAGTTGAGGATACCAGCCGTCGTCATCTTTCTCGACCAACTCAGGCGTAACTTCAACTTCGTAGCGACGGGATAATTCGGCTTTACGCTGCTGGTGTCATTCGGTTTTTGTTTTCGCCCGTTTGTCTTGCAGTTTCTTGAGTTCAGCGCCAGAGAGTTCATCAGAATCCGCGATCGCTTTACACTCCGCAGCATACAATTCAACAGATGCTGCTTTAACCGACTCGATAACTGCCCCACTCTCATCATCCGATGCATCCGAGGCATCGATAATGGTGTAACCATCCTCGACCAAACCCGCAAGCACAGATTCTCGATATGTCCGAGGAATCTTTGGTTGAGTGCGATTGACGGCGGGTAAGTCAACAAGGTAAACAGCTTAATCTCCCATAACTCTAAAGCAACAGCCGTATTGTAGAGTGCGTCAAATGCTGGCTGCCCTTTGGCAACGATAAAATCATCAACCCCTTTCTCTTGCCCAAAAGGTAAATCAATCACTCGCAGCGAACAGCCTTCATTTACCAGCAGCCGACCCATGCGACTGATAGCGGTTCTCACCCGTTGGACTGTTTCAGGTTTATTGTCCTGGTCAAAGCAAATGTTAACCTGTCTGCCTTGTGTTGCAAAATGTTTCAAGTCTGGGATGAGGTATGGTTTGCCATTAGCTGTACCGTACTCCTGAAGGGGTGTGCGGTATCCAGCATTGACACCGGGGATAGCGATCGCAGCATAACCAGCAGTCAGTAAGCAAGCAGCTTTTTTGACTCCTTCGACAATTGTCACTGGCACATTATGCCGCCAAACCCAATGCCAGAAGCCGCCAGGATGCTGTAGGTCTTCTTCAGTAATGGGGATGCCGCTACGATTGGAGACTTTCACCCAGATGCGATTCGGGACTAATAGGAAGAAGGCGCGTGTCTCTTCTCTGAATGGGTGTTCATACTTAATGAACTTGTGGATTTTCTGGCGATCTCTTCGAGGGTGGTCGGGTTTAAAGCAACCCCACATCATTAGGGTGTATTGGTTGAGGGGGTCAACGCCACTGCACCACCAGCCGCCAAGTTCAATGTGCTGGTATTTCTTCAAATCGCGATCGCGTAATCGTCCATCGTTGCGACGGGAGATTTTGGGACTGTAGAGCAGATATTCGTAGGATAAAGTTCCAGACAGCGATCGCGCATTCAAGTGAAATATTTCTTCGTCAACGCAACTGTTGAGCCATTCTTGTAAGTGTTTTGCTTGAGAATCGGTTTCATTTATACGAAGCATGACCGTATTTCCTCTCTTTTTTGACGCATGGAAGTGAAGCGGCACTTGAGTCTGTGCCGCCGTTAAAGCTTTTAAGCAGATGAAAGATTAAAGAGCCAGTTAGAGTAAAAGTTTTGTTAGCCTTTACTCTTCAATTTTTCAAAGACAAAATAAGTAATATGGGTCAGACTCACTGGCCGGCATTGCAACAACCGGAATCAAAATATTGTCAGGTTGAAAACAAAAGTATTGCAGGGCATTTTTCATCAAAACACCTACCATCTTCCCGAATATTCTCGTGAAAACTTGCGTTTCCAGACAATTGAGATTATCTGTAGTTTCTGGAGCGTAAACGATACTGATATCGCAGGTTTTTGGATTGTTAATTTGACTAATCCAACCACGTTGTTGTATTCGTGGAGTGATTGAAGCCATAATCTGGAGTTGATATTCCAGAAATATTGCCCTTGCAAAATTCTGAGAAGGTGATATAGGAATACTGACGTATTGATGTTTCATCAATGTTGTGCCTTTTGGCTTAAAATAGGCAAATCTTTCTGACCAAGGCTGAATTAAATCTTGTTTGGAGATGATTGCAATGTCAGTTTGTTTGTTGACAAAATCATCAAAAATCTGAGCGAATTCATCAGGAAGTTGAGTTGTTCCGTAGTTTGGATCTAATTGACGACGGCGCTTTGCTTCTCCCATGATTTGACTCCTTTTGAATTACTGAAAATCAATCGAATTGCTATAAAGGCGAATAAGGGGAAGGCGTTATCTGGCCCCTCCGGTGTGTGGTCGAAATGTCAGATTAATACGTGTGCTAACGACTTTGTTGGTCTTGGGAACTTGATGAAGGTGAGTTGATTGACAACCTCTTTGCATGATCAACAAACTCCCGTGTTCCAACCAGAAGTCAGTAGGTTTGCCATTTCTCGGTTTGATTTGGAATTTGCGACATGACCCCAAGCTGATTGATGCAATCGCAGGATTGAATCCCATTGATGGTTCATTGTCGGAATGCCAGCCGATAGAATCAGTCCCTGTGCGGTACTGGTTGCCAATGACAATGCGGAACTTGTAGCCAGTCAACGCAGTGATTCTGTCCCGTAAGTTAGCCAAATTGTCTGTCCAAATCAGGGGTTTTAAAAATACGCTGTTGGAGTAAAGGTAATCACATCCGGCATCACCATAAATGCACTCAAGGCGCGGGACGGGAAGAGTTTTACCCAACATTCTGATTTGATTTTGCTGCCACTCCAGTTTCAAGCAGTGTTGGTAAAGTTTATTGGCTTGTTCAAGACTTAAGAAATCGGGGTAGTAGGTGACTGGTAAAACTGGGGTTGATTCAGCAAATAAATTGAGTTGTTGCATGGTACTTTTCTCCAATTCAAGAAAGTATTCTGAAGACAATTGCTGTTAGTTTTGACCAGTAGAGAAAACCTCAATTAATACACTTTCTGGATACAAACCAACTTTTCCAAAACGTGGATCATGAATGCGTTCTATTTCTATGCCTTGTTTCCGACACAATGCGCTTGCCTTTCGACCTTTAGTACCGGCTTCTTTTACAGATATTTCTAAACCTTGAAGGTTAGCGAATCCAACAACACTATATTTATGGCCGCATGGTGTATTTACTCTATCTTGTTCAACTTCAACCGCTTTGAGTCTCGCCAAGATTTGAGCTTGTTGCTGTTGTTGCTCCAGTAAATATTGTTCTTGCTGTGCCATCTGTTGTGCGATCCAGGGCAAACGCATCTAAATTACTCTTGATCACAACGAAGGTTAAGAACCAACGAAAAAATCAGGATTTCGCGCTTGATTATTTTTTAAGCCCCAAAGCGATCGCCGAAAACTTTCGCAATAAGCAAGAGTTAATGACATTGATTTCGGTCTATTGAGAATAGACTTTGCTTATTGACATGATGCGGCCGCCCTGTTGTGCGATCGCAGCGAGTAACTGTATTTGGGTCATCGCAGTTTCGCTATTAGAAGTGGGTTTACTCCAGCCCAATTTGTCCTGAATCCATGCTCGAATGCCGATGGTGTTGAATGAACGGCATACCAGTCTGGCTTGCTTGGTGCAATATCTACCAGCTTCGTAAGCGTAGTACTCTAGGATGATTGCGATCGCAGTGTCGGGAATACCACTGCTTCTCCAGTCAGTTAGATTCGCGGCATCAAAGCTTTGCTGCATAAGCATTTGAGCCAGTTTAGAGGGTTCCAGGTTCGCGCTCTCTAATGCTTTCCCGATAGCTTTATCACTAACCCCAGCAAGTCTTGCAGTTGCCCGAAGGCTAGCTTTCGCTTGACCATTAGCGTCAACTTCAATCTCTTGTTTTATCTGTTCGATGATTTCGACGATTTCAATTTGTGACATAACTTTAGTTGTGTGATTAGAAAGAATTAAACATTTACCCGCACTAAACTTTTTTCACCAACTAATGAGAAACGATTCGATATAATTGGTATCTTAATTAACGTTGGTGACATCAATTCAATAAGGTAAAACCAAGAATTATGCACCAGCGCTATCCCCAAAATCAGCCGTTGCTTTGTTCCTTTATCGTGAGAACAGAGGATCACTCTTTCACCCAGAACAAAAGCAGGTTTTTTCAGACTGATGGCTTCTAATTCTCCAGTCCCGATGATTTGGTTTTGTGTAGCGTGGAGTATTTCTTTTCCACAATCAATTGAATAAATCCAACATTCGTGTTTCCATTGCATACCGCAGCAGTAACCAAATGTTCTTGTGGTTCGTAGGTAAACTCTCTCCAGTAAATTAACTGCAACAGGTGGAATTGTTTTGCCCCAAGGTGGAGAAAGATACCAGCTTGTTTGAAGTGCGTTAATATGGTCAATCATGCTTTTCTCCCTAATAGGTAATTAATCGCTTCAACATCAAGAGCGGCAATGCGTTTTTTAATTGATTGTGGCGGGTTGTCAAAAAACTGTTTGAGATGCCATTTCCGAATTTGGTAATGTCTGGCAGAGCGTCTTGTAGCTTTGAGCCATCCTCGTTTTACCCACCTTGTGACAGTTGAGAAATTCAATTGAAGAACTTGAGCAATTTCTTTACAAGAATAGTTATCAAGAGTGGGACGGGCTGAATAACCTAAGCTATTTAACTTCAGATAAATTGCAATTGGTGTGCGTTGATATCCTCGCCTTTTTAGGATTGAAGCTATTTGCTTGATTGTATAGACTTCAGCTTTCGCCTCAATAATTGTGAGTTCTTCATCAGTCCATTTGATACTCATAATCTCACCTCCCATATTTATGCAGATTTAGCATCAGAATATTCTTTGATTATTCGAGCATTGATAGATTCAAAATCCACTTGAAAGATGTTCATATCTGTGACCATTTTCCCACTGTTGTAGCGGTCTACTATGTGCTGTTTAATTGCCGATTGATTAAGCCCATCAGGGATATCGATGTGAGCTTCACTGATGATTTTTTCAACAACTGTAACGATGATTCTCATGGTTTAATTCCTATTTGATTAATTGAGGATTCAGAAGTGAAATTATTCTGAATCCTGTATGCTGATTTACACTGCTCCAGTCTTTACTGCTTGCAACTGTTGCATCCATGCGTTGATTGCTGTTAACTCATCAGCACCGCTAGCAACAGCATCAACAACAAGATGTTGATAAGAAGATTCAGCATGATTGGGATATTCACACTTGCCTGCTGCCCAAGCCAAACATATGGTTTTGATTAGTTCATTAATCTGCTTAATATCAAGTAAACTTGGGCGGTCAACATCCTGAAATTGCAACCACTCTTTGACTAAATCAAGTGGATAGTCAAGCAAAGTGCGAATGTTTTTAACTCGCAAGTCTTGAGTTGGTACTGGTTGAGGGACTACGCTGAGTTTTGCTGGAGCTACCGAGGTTTCTGCTATAGATGGGATAGTTGAGGATGTGCCACCTAAGCGGGATTGAATATTACGAATGATGGTTGCCCAATCAGCATTTTTGTTCCATTCTCTTTCAACTCTGCTTTTAGTTACTGCATCATAAAGATTACAGAAAACGGTATTTTGTTCACCAGCAGTAGCAGCAATAATCAGTGGCTTAGTAGAAAAATCCTGTACACCTGATGCAGCCAAGAGAAAGCTTTTGGTGAAGTTTGTTTCAACACCACTTCTTATGACATAAACTTCATCAGCACTCACTACAATATCGAGCTTCAGATTGTCCTTGCCTTTGAACTCTTTAGTCGTCAATCGCAGTTCTGACAGATACCCAATTAACGCCCTTTGGGGAACTGGGATGGTTTTATCCCTGTCAATATCGTAGTGATACCACAGGTAAGATTCTCCACCTAACTCGGCATTTTTGACATATAAATAAATGGGTTCGGGAGGGTTACACAAACCTAGTTTTATTTCAGCAGTCATGTTTCACCTCGATTAAAGTTTCATTGATTAGTGTTTCGTGTGCAATAATGGGAATTCTGTAGCGGGAGAAGAACTTCCGTGCGTTCACCTAAAGTAATGGCATTCCTTTAGGTGAACGCTTTTGTACTAATTAGAAGGTTCTTGATTCTGCTCTAGCTCCCATTGCAGATAAGTCAGTGCAGTGCTAGCATCAGCAATGTTTAAATCAGGGGTGTATCCCAAGTCCAACAGTTGTTTGTAGTCTGGGTGCGTAGCAATTTCAGATATCAGGGTTTGGGCTTGTTCAACTAATTGGTGGAGGTTGGGATTAGACATTTCTATGCCAAGCTGCGAACATAAATCTTCCGCTTTTACCCCCATAATTCCTGGCTCAATTTCCGTCTCTAACTCTTCAAGTAGTGATTGAAAATTTGGGTGTTCATCGTTAATTTCAATCTCAAATAAATCTGCACTCTTTGTAACGGTAGTTGCCCAATCTGGTAATGTCTGTGGAATGTTCTTAGCGTAAAGTTTCATAATTTGTTCCTCTTCAATTAAGAGTTAAAAATCCTCGGCAATCTCCAACAAAAAGCCGCGTCCCGTGTTCTGCACTTGCACCAGTTCTTTATCTAGCAGGGTTTGGATGACTGAATCAGAGAATTGGAATTGCAAACGATGCAGAGGAACACAACCACCGCAAAGTCGAATCGAACGCAGCAAATGATTAGCCCTACGGTCAAAGTTGTCTGTAGAATTAACCATTGGTGCTACCTCCAGTGATGGCTAATAACTGTTGTTGTAAAATCACTATTTGACTTTGATAAAAGTCAATTTCAGCAGTGATTTGGTGGAATAATTCTTCTGGTGTAAGCGGTTGGATTTGATTTTCCTGAAAGTGGAATAGTTCATCAGAGTTTTTGTGAGGCATCAGCGCATAACGCCAACCATCACCGAATTGTTCAGCTAATTCAGTACCACTTGGGTAGTAATAAAACCCCAGAATGATGCCGTCTTGTGTACGCTGTTCCAAAGCAAAGCGAGGGTAGCCCCAGTGTTGGGGGATTGAGATTGTGGGTTGCATAAATGATTTATGATTGTTGAAAATGTGGTGAAAGGCGATCGCTGTTGGTCGTTTTTGTCGAGCGATCGCTCTTGCAAGAGCGAGAATTACGCCGTTACCAACTCCCGACTTTCTGCAACTGGCGCATACTCCCGTAACAGTTCCCAGTCAGCTGCTTCTGCATGGGGTACGGTGTCCACCATCGACAGCGATCGCACTGCATCAAATACTGAGTCAGAATACTGTTGCTGGCCTGAACAACCCCTCTTCACCCACCAATTACCGTTGGTGCATCCCACTTCGCCCAGCTTTACATCGTTGTGGTAAATGCCATCATTGAGAATTTCAAAGCCGTAATTCTGGCACTCGTTGAAAATATGCGCCATGATTCGGTTTTCAGTCGTGTGGGGTATCTTTGTTTGGGTGGGTAGTGGTTCGTTGAGCGTGCCATCCTTGTGATGCCAAGTTATGAAGCGATGGCATCTAGCCCAAGTGTTAGCGCGGAATTTCTCTACACCCTCCACCATAACTACCCAAGGCTGGGTGAGGTCATCGTCGTGGCTGATGCTGGCTATGAGTTCCTCGCCGCAGTAAATTTCGTGATCGTAAAAGGATATTTCTCTTGTTGTCAGTGGTTCGGGTGCAATTGCTTGGGCTTGGTCTGCGATAAACTGGTTTAGCTCTGTTTGGGCTGTGGTTTGCTCGTTGGGGGCAGCGGGGGCGATTTTCTGAGCCTGGGTGGATTGATAATCTGCGATCGCGCTAATCCATGCATCCTTACAACGCTTGTCGCTTACTTCGACTGTGCAGCCGATTTCGCTGTAGATTTGCTTGAGACGGGCTATAGATTTCAGGTGCAGCTGTTGTTGGCTGTAGATATTGTGAGTCATAATTGGTAAAGTTCTGTTATGGAACGGAAAGCGCTTCAGATTGGTAGTCGGGCGCTTTCTCTATTTTTATTATCTAATCGTTTCGGTTAGTTGTCAAACGTATCGAATAGAATATTGACATAACGGTTAGTAAAAGCTAATCTAGGTTTAGATTCCATGCGTTAAAGGGTAATTTTAAAGATGCAGTGCAGCGCATTATTCCCAATGACGATTAAGTGGAACCTAGCCTATCTCATGCTTGAACGTGATATTAAAACTGGAGAACTGGCAGAAATTACAGGACTTCATCCAAACACAATTTCTAAGCTAAAGGCATACCGTGATATGCCCAAAAGGCTGGATAGGGAAACACTTAATCAACTTTGTAAAGCACTCAACTGTAGTCCAGGCGATTTATTGAAATACGAGCCAGATTAAATGCACCAAGCCAACCAACTCCTTAGCCACATTTGAAAATTGACTAAGGTTATGCCATTGTCACAGTTATTGAAGGGGCAAATATAAGAAGGTGTAAGTTAGATATGGCGACACCGATAGAAGAATCAATGCCAATCAAGTGGCGCTTGGCTGTATTAATGGCTGATAGAGAAATTGACTATAAAAAGCTTGCGCAGATAACAGGTTTGCATCCCGTAACCGTAAGCAAGCACAAAAATATTCGGGTGATGCCAGAGAGGCTAGACAGAGACACACTAGAGAAATACTGCAAAGCTCTTAACTGCCAACCTGGAGACTTGTTAACTTATGTACCGGATGAACCAAAAGAGCAAACATCGTAGCGTATTGCCTTTGACAAGCATCTACTAGCTGACAAGTCAAAAGTGTTCTTTCCTCTAAAAAGCTTTATTTATCTCTCCTAAAGCGAGGTTTCTAAACTCGACTAAAAGATGACAGACCCACAAGTTTTACAGATAGCAATTAACGGAGCCGCTAATGCACACACTGGGTTGCATTAAGCCATTCATGAGTTGAGGCATGGTTCGGTAAATGAAGCGAAACAATTACTGGCACGGCAGATAGCGGTGTTGGCGAATGTGTTGATGCTGCTGTAGGGCTACAGGGATGTTTGGGGATTTAGGAGGGGAGTGTGTTAGCCTCAACGCCTTATGAAATCACAGGTTTAGTCAGATCGTGGAGCGATCGCGCATATTCTAGAGTCTATATGTGATTAACACCTCACGGCATCGCAGGTTTAGTCAGACATCATCAGGGGGCGGAGGACTAGGGGGAGGCCATTCGTGAGAGGTTAAGACAAAATCATTTTTGTCAATTAGTAACTCTGCTGAAAATTTGCTAAGAAAGAGAGTATGAAATAAAGCTTTATACTGAATTTTGATGCAAGAACGAATGATCCTTTTAAATATGACGCGATCACTAACCCAAAAATTCTGTTGATTAGCCCCATTTTTACCAGATTTTTTAGTACTATTGCTTATTGACAAAAGCTCTATAACCTTAACCTCTCACCGATGCTTCTAGAGTTTGCTGGAGGCTTTCAATTTTTTCAGTTCGCGTTTATCTTGTTGGGGAAGCGATCGCGTCAGATAATGGACGTAGGGACAAAAGTTAAAACGTCTCATTACCTTGTGCAATCGCCAGATGTTGAGCGATCGCACGCACATTAATATCATTTGGAATATTGGCTGTGTCTAATGAAACCCTGTAGAAACGTTTCTACAATGTGTTCAATTTAGATACAAAACGCTATAGTTTTGATTCCTGAAAGTGATTTCAGATTGAAATTCAGACATTTGTTTATCCCAATTTATTGGGGGCATTGAGGATAAAGATTACGGATTTGGCTTACAGATGGTATTATAAAACCAACTTCCTGCATTAAAGTATTATTTGTATTCAATTGATCACAATAGTAATTTATAATCCTAACTGGTTGGTCTTGGACTGTGCTTGTTACACCAATAAAATTGGCATTTATTCCTCTACCGCTCCACGAACAAGTTGGTAAAAAAGGAATACTGACACTTGAATCATTACAAAGATCCGAAATCACAACCCAGCCAGGTAGCGGTATAAACCGATTTTCCCTTAATATAGAAAAACCTTTTGCATAGCAGTAATCACGTATCTTACAATATTCTATTTCAATTTGTGAGTTGTCTACGCCGATCTTTTGTATAATCTCTTGACCTGGATATTCTCTTTCTCTGTTATACAGCCTAAATTCTGTTTCCTTTTTTACACGGGCTGGAAACGCAAAACTACTATTTGCTACACTTAAAATAGATAGAATAACAATTGAAGACACAAAACGAGAACAAATTTTTTGCTGTTTTTTTGACTGAAAGGTTTTTAATAAATTTATTTTATCTCTACCCTGATTGATTTTAGATTCTTGGTTTGACGTTTGCAGATAATTATTATTGCGAGTTTCCATTTGTTTTTACTCCTTTTGACAAATTAAAGTCCTTATTTAAAAGAATTGATTGAGGCTCTGGATAATATGTCTCAATACAGCTTCTTTAATATTTGAGAGACTTGTCGATTCTCTTATGGCGATATTCTGGTAAAGAATATCAACGGCTTTCTGAATAAAAGCTTCAGCTTCTTGAATATAAGTTTCAAAGCGTTGAGCTTGTTCAGTAGGGATAGTTGTTAATATATTGTTAATATGTGAATTTTGGGAATCTAGTTCCTCCTTTTGTTTGTTATATAAACTTGTTATAAGTTCTTCCAAATTAGGAAAATATGCTTCATTCCTGGCGGAAACTAACTGCTCGGAAATTTTTTCCCAATATCGATATGTCCAACCAAAAATGCGTGTAGTTTCTTGCAGTATTTCCAGGGATAACTCTTGCTCAACCTTCTCAGAAGCCCAGATCCAGTACCCTAAGTGCTCTAAAAACTGAATCAATCCGTTTTTTAGTCCAAAAATGGTAAATGCTTCCCCAAAGTAACCAAGCCAAGCCACGACTTTTGCCAATTCTCTCAGTACATCTATCTGCTTCAAGTTGTTTTCGTCTTCAATAGCGTATGCAACTTTTTTTGCTGTACTAAATTTCATCTCTTCAGCTATGTCTATTACTAAGTGACCCAAATTACTTTCTAAGCCAGCCAAATTACTTCGCATAAAAACTCTAGATTCTATGGCAGTTTCAGCAATTTCTTGCACTTCAGTAGAGTTTCTAGCCTGATCTATCTCTTCTAAAAACTTAGTCTTTGTTAGAGTTCTATCTTTAGCGTACTTGTTGGCACGTTTTATAATTTCTCCTGGAAGTCCCTTAACTTCATCCATTTGCTGTTTTACTTTAGGGACTTCCAAGGAATAAATTACTCAACAAAAATCATAAGCTTACATTTAA
>NZ_CAXTNP010000245.1:0-12254 GCF_964245575.1 uncultured Nostoc sp.
TCAAAGCTGTAGCCCTTATTTCGTATAGCTTAGAGCTTTTCTTAGTGCCATTCGGGTAAATACAAAACCGTTGAGAATTACTATCGTTTTTACGAAGTGTTCAAATTTGAATACTTCGTAAAAATGATATCTTGCTCAGGTACAAAAATCCTAATATCGTTTATCTCACCTACTAGACATTTCCAGAAATTAAATATGCCTTATCTAGAACCCTTGTAGAGACATAGCATTGCTACGTCAAAACAATTCTTTTTCACTCCTATGTCTAATGCCTCCTCAGAGGGCTATGATGTACCTCATTTGATTAGGAAAAGCTATATTGCACAGCCAGTTAAGCAAAGCAATACCTTTACACAGCCAAATACGGTTAATCAATAGAGTATTTGTAGTTTAATACTTGCAGTTTCATGGTAACTATGACATACTCTAGCTTATAACCCCATTATTTCTATAGACTTACCGTAGTTTATTCTGCCTCATAAATCTTGCTGCAAGGAATTAATTATGCTTAAAGATGCACAAGGACTAGTAGTTACAACAGATTCAGGCAATGCGATAGCAGCCATTAACCGTTTTATTGATCAGGTGCTTGGTTATGGCAAAGATGCACAAACAGCGATTTTGCAAGCAATTGCAGCAGATCCGAGTTGTGTTTTAGCTCATGCTTATGCAGCCGCTTATTATCTTACCCAAGAAAATAGTAAAGCTTGGCAGCGAGCTTTACCATATCTGCAAGCAGCACAACAGAATTTAGACAAGATTACTATCAGAGAAAAGTTATATGTGCAAGCGATTTTAGCTTGGGCAAATAAAGAAATTGATGTAGCGATCGCCACTCATGAAGAGATTGCCAATCAATTTCCCCGTGATTTAATATCTGTGCAGCAGGGACAATATCACTATTTTTATATAGGCAATAAAGAAAAATTACTGGAAATTGCCCAGAAGGTTTTACCTAGCAATCCCCAACAACATTATTTATATGGCATGGTAGCTTTTGGATTAGAACAATGTCACCAACTCAAAGCAGCAGAAAAGATAGCTCGTCAAGCGATCGCTTTAAATATATCTGATCCTTGGGCACATCATGCGATCGCTCATGTCATGGAAACTCAAGGAAGAGTCGATGAGGGGATAGCTTGGATGGAGAGTTTTGCAGATACCTGGGAAAACTGCAACTCTATGCTCTACACTCACAACTGGTGGCACATTGCACTATATTATTTGCAGTTAAAAAACTACCAAAAAGTTCTCAAACTCTATGATACGCATATTTGGGAACGTGCTAATAAACAATCTCCTAAAGACCAAGTAGGAGCAATTTCGTTATTATTGCGCCTAGAATTACGTGGTGTAGATGTGGAGAACCGTTGGCAAGGCATCAGTCCTTACCTTTACAGCCGGATTGATGAACACGCATTACCATTCCAGGATTTGCATTATGTCTATGCCCTTGCCAAAGCCGGACAGTATGATTGGGTGAACCAAATGCTTCAGAGTATACAGTATCACACTTTGAGTATTAATCCTTTTCTGCGACGGAGTTGGATAGAGGTAGCGATTCCCGCCGCTAGAGGAATGGTAGCTCATGCCAAAGGCGATTTCAACACGACTCTTGCAGAGCTGAAACCTGTTTTACCACGCTTGCATGAGATTGGAGGGAGTCATGCACAGCGAGTATTATTTGGACAAGTTTATCAAGATGCGGTGTTGTCAGCACATGCCTCTGCGTGAGCTTTCCTTTTATATCTTACCTAGACAGACCAACAAAAGAGCGATGTCTACGACGGGCTACGCCTACGCTACAAATCTGATACCAATTTGAAAAATGATTGCGACAGATGGACAGAGAAAACCCAGATACAGTAAGCGGTTTCCAATCCAAAATCTAAAATCTAAAATTCAAAATGGTATGATGTAATATCTGATAAGTTTTCAATTCCACTGCTGCAAAACGTCTGACTCCAAACTGTTCCATCACTCTTTGCAACTCTGCATCTGGTTGGAGTAGTGCCAATTGCATTTGCTGAATTAAAGATATATTTAGATGCTGTGCTACCACTAAAGGTGGCATCGGACAAGGCCCCAGTACTTCCACCACACGCAATTGCTGTGATAATTCGGGAAAATCCTTTAATTCTTGTTCTAGCACCACACTATCAATCGCTGCATAATCTGCCAATCCCTCAACTACCCAGCGAATTGAACGCTGATGCGAGCCTGATTGTAGCGTTTTGCCAAAGAAATTTTCAGGATATCTTTCTTTAATTAATTTATGACAGAGTAAATTATAACCACTATTAGAACCCAGGTCATTATAACAAAATGTTTTCCCTGCTAAATCTGTAAACTTTTTGATATTACTATTAGCATTGACAATTACATCTGCATAGTAAACAGGACGGTTGCTATATCGTGATGATTGCATTACTGGCGCAACTAATGTCTGCAATTGATTTGAAACTATTTGACTATAGCGAATTAGTGGTAATCCACAAATAAAAGCTAGGTCTATTTGGTCTTGAAATAATAGGGGGTCTTCTAACGGGTCATATTCACCTTGTTGTAGTTGGACTTCTAATTTTAAAACACGACCTAAATAAGCTGCGATCGCCTGATAAAATCCAAACCAATTGGGAGCTAAATAAGATGTAATTTCCAATCTTTTATATCTTTTATATATAGTCATTTTTGTTCTCTAAAACTATGATTTTATTTCTGAAAAAGCTCGTCACTCGAAAAGCGTAACTCCATATTCCCTAGTACGCGATTAATCGCGTCTCTGCCTACTCCTTGCCTATCGCGCTTCGCGCACCACATTGATAATTTTAAAAATCAAATATGATTAGTATACAAAATTTTTATACTGAGAAAATTGAGTCAAACTTTTCCCAGATAAATAATGTTGAATCTAATATTTTGATTCTTCTTTAACTAATAGTTGCACCATTGTCTATTTTTCTGCTTGTGGTGAGTATGGATGAGGAAATGGGAATTGGAACATTATCAAAATAGGATGCAGTTGCAACACGAGGAGGTATAGTTCGTCCAATTCCCAAGATTTAATCTTTGGCATTGCTGATATAAATTATCAACTAATTTCACACAAAGAGTAAGAGTATAAATCAGTGATTTTTCAGTCAACTGGGCAACAACATTTTTGAATCAACACTGCTTCTCCTTAAGTTCTGTTGAGTCTGCTTAATCTTAAAGCCTGACCCGGCAAGCACTTTTACAAAATAACTACCCTGGTGGTGGCAAGATTCTTTTAATTTAACTACTGTAAGTCGGGAACTTTTTAGTCCTTTATTCCTCATATAGCAGTTTTGCATGATTAACTGTAAAAAGCAAGTACATTTTGTCAAAAAAATTCGGCGTTGCTGAGTGGAACAGGACTTACACAAACAATAGTCGAAACCCTTATTTTTTTTAGGACAATTTATCTAGACGCATTCGCAAGAGCGTCTCCAAGAGTTGCGGCTTAAGACAAGGTATTGCCCCTACAGGGTGTACTTTTGCGTAAGTCCTATATCTTTAGTTTTTCGCCACTCAAAATCTTTTTGAGTGGTGACAACTTAAGAAAAAATCAAATTTTTTTGACTAACAAAAAGCAGTGCTAGGCAGCAACAGGGGTGGCAAATCTAGCATATCGCTCTATGTAGAAGTCCTTACTATTAGCGATCGCCACCACAGAATCACGTTGTTTCAAAGCCTTTTTCCATCGACGTAGACCAGTAAATTCCTCTGGTAGTGCAAAGCCTCGATGGTGCTTTAGTGCAGGCCAACGCTCAAACCACGGGTAAAAGGTGAAATCAACCAGACTAATGGATTCACCAAACCAGTAGGGGCCTTCTCCTGATAACTTCCCTAAAGCTTCATTCTCGATAAATTCCAGATGTTTAGATAGTTCTTCTTTAGCTGCTTCTTGCTGTTGAATATCGGGACTACGCAAGAGAGCAGAAAAAGCTGGAACAAATCGAGTATTAGCAAAATCAATCCAGATTCGAGCTTGTGCTTTAGCAATAGAACTACTAGGCAAAAGCGGTGGATTTGGAAATACCTCGTTGAGATATTCGTTAATTACAGCCGATTCCCAAACTCGGTGATTATTATGTGCGATCGCAGGTACTTTTCCATAAGGAGAAATATCTTTAAATCCCTCTGGCTTGTTTTGCAAATCAATCTCAATCAAATCAAAGTCGATGCCTTTTTCTTGAAGTACCAAACGCGAACGGTGAGCATAAGGGCAAACAACCGCACTATATATCTTAATTTCAGCCATGTTGATGTTCCTGTATAAATAGGATTGCTTTATTAGCTTTGGCAATTAATTCAATCGAAAATCTTTCGACTTCGCTCAGTGAAGTCCAAAATTCAAAATCTAAAATTGAACTAGAGCCAAGGCACTTATTCAGGCGCTCTATGGTGCTGGATTCGGATATTGAGTATGAACTGCATCCAATTCAGTCAAGATATCTTTATCAAGAACTACATTGATGCTTTCTATATTCTCTTTGAGTTGTTCTAGTGTAGTAGCACCAATAATTGTACTGGCAACAAACCAACGACTCCGCACAAATGCGATCGCTAATTGTGCAGGACTTAGTTGATAACGTTTGGCAATTTCTACATAAGCTGCTACTGCTTTGCTAACATTTGGTTTTAAATATCGCTGACCAAAGTTTTCAAATAAAGTAACTCTTGCTTTCTCTGGTTTCCCATTGAGGTATTTACCAGTTAAATAGCCAAATCCTAAAGGACTATAAGCTAATAAAGGAACATTTTCGTAATAAACTGCTTCTGCAAGCGCCCCATCAAAAATTCGATTGAGTAAATTGTAGGCATTTTGAATAGAAACAACTTTAGGTAATCCTAATTGTTTAGCTGCATGACTAAATTGTGCAATGCCCCAAGGAGTTTCATTACTTAAGCCAATGTACCGAATTTTACCTGCATTGATGACATCAGCAAAAACTTCTAGTTGTTCAGTGATAGGAACTGTTTCCCCTACTTGATCAGGGTCGAAAACTGTTTGTCCAAAACGTGGTACAGAACGATCTGGCCAATGGATTTGATATAAATCAATATAGTCTGTCTGCAATCTTTTCAGACTATCATCTACAGCTTGTTTGATATTATGCCGATCAATGGCTTTAGCTCCATCACGTAGCCATTTAAAGCCTCGACCAGGCCCCGCTATTTTAGTAGCAACTATTAGTTTATCTCGCTGCTGATGTTTTAACCATTCTCCAATATAAGTTTCGGTTAAGCCATAGGTTTCAGCACTGGTTGGTACTGGATACATCTCAGCCGCATCAATGAAGTTAATTCCCTGTTTAATCGCATAATCTAGCTGCTGATGGGCTTCTTCAATAGTATTTTGCTGCCCATAAGTCATTGTGCCAAGGCAAATTTCGGAAACTTTGAGGTCACTATTACCTAGTTGATTATACTGCATATTCCTGGATTATGTTTATTTTTAGATTAACAAGATTTTTACAGAACTGATATTAGATAATAAAATACTCCTTGTTCAGTATATTATTGTTGTTTACAGAAATAATGACAATTATTTAGATAATACTACGGTATTTCTATCGAATTATCGTTTTAATTAATAAAATTTACAAATTTATACTCAAAATACTTTTTCTAAGCACTTGACTAAGAGATTGTTTGAAAAGTGGTCGGCTGTATCTTTACACTTATTGATTCCCCTAAACCTCCTTAAAAAGGGTTAAACTGAAATAAAAGTATTCCTTTTAAGGGGAGAATCAGAATCAAAGTACCCCAATTTATTGGGGGAATTAGGAGGTATCTAAAACCTTTTTCTATCGGCAAGAGGACTTTTACAACATCCTCTAAGGCTAGCGATCGCCATACCCAACATTATGGTTATTGATGTAATTTATTGTGTAGTCTAGTTATTAGCCTACGCATGACTAAAAGAACCGGAGTATGACAATATTACAAGTTGTGGATAAACAGTTTTCACAAGTTCCTGTTATTGATATTAGTACATTGGTTTCTCAAACTAGCAACTATTCTGATGTAGTTGCAAACCAAATTAGACAAGCTCTCCAAGATTACGGTTTCTTCTATATCGTTGGACATGGAGTTGATGAACAACTACAAGAGCAGTTAGAACATCTCAGTCAACAGTTCTTTGCACAGGACGTAGAAACAAAACTGAAGATTCGTATGGCTCTTGGTGGTAGAGCATGGCGAGGATATTTCCCCGTGGGTAATGAGTTGACATCAGGTAGACCTGACTTAAAAGAAGGTATTTACTTCGGTGCAGAACTAGAAAAAGATCACCCACTTGTGAAAGCTGGTACACCAATGCACGGTTGCAATCTTTTTCCATCCAACATTCCCCAATTTAGGGAAACAGTACTGGATTATATAGACTCAATGACCAAACTCGGACACACCTTAATGGCTGGTATTGCTCTGAGTTTGGGGTTAGAAAAGTCCTACTTTGTAGACCGTTATACAAAAGACCCATTGATATTATTTCGGATTTTCAATTACCCTCCTAATTCATCATCTCAATCTGAATGGGGTGTTGGCGAACATACAGATTACGGAGTATTAACTATACTCAAGCAAGATAATATAGGCGGATTACAAGTCAAATCAAAGTCTGGTTGGATAGATGCACCTCCTATACCTGGTTCATTCGTATGTAACATTGGGGATATGCTCGATCGCATGACACGAGGACTGTATCGCTCAACACCCCACCGCGTTCAAAACCTCTCAACAAGTAATCGCCTGTCATTTCCATTTTTCTTTGATCCCAATTTCAACGTTGAAGTCAAACCTATTGAACTAAATGATGTATTAGTGAATGATGATCAAAGCGATCGCTGGGATAAAGCCAGTGTCCACAAATTTCGCGGGACTTATGGCGATTATCTATTGAGCAAAGTCTCCAAAGTATTTCCAGAACTACGTCAAACAGTGTTTTAGAGTGCTGTTAGCGGTAGCGTGGCGTTGAGCCAGTGCTGAGTAAAACTTACTAACCTCGTGCCTTCTGCCTTCAATAAACAGATGTCAACAATTTATCGATCGCTGCTCGAAACGCGGTTGCTGCACCAGCACTCATATCACGGGGGGCGCAGATGCGATTTCTCAAATATGCCAAAGCGATCGCCCCCACAGCAGCGAAGATGGGATCAACACTACTATTTTTACCACCAGTCCGACCACCCGGTAAAGTTTCGCCATTGCCATGAATGAGATAATCAGCTAGTTGTCGCAGGTGAAAATCAACAGCGTTCTTAACTGTGGTGAAATCACCATCTGCGGCTATTGCTTGGACTCCAGAATTTTTGATAATATCTGCGATCGCAACTTCCCGATTATCGCTCAGTCTTTCAGCTGCTTCGGCTCGATATTGAATTTTCTCACTATCTGCCACATCCAGAGGTAAAGGATTTCCAATCGGTTCAACACCCCATCTGCGACGCAACAGTAAATTATTGGTGATATTATCCGACTTCACCCTGTGATAAGCAGGACGCTGATTAAGTGCATCAAACCAAGCATTAATGCGAGGAAAGCGAGGATTTCCTTTAAGGTGATATCCCCGATACACAGGTAAATTAGCCGCCAATCTATCTAGATGGGGGCTATACACAATGTCTACTAAGCTAAATGTACTGACAAAGTAGGGACTAGGATATTTAGCCAAAGCTTGCTCAAGTTCATCTAACTTCGCCTCAAATGCTGCTTGTAAGTTTGCCAACTCATCAGCATCTACAAGTGCTTCTCTCAGGAATTTGTACGCAATCTCTTTAAAACCGTTAGTCTCAGCTTCTTCAACCAACTGTCTAACAACAGCGTTTTCCTCTGGATTTTCAGATAGTAATGATGGATAAGGAAACTTTTCTTCTAAAGCCAAGAGAATATCTTTGGATTCATATACTAAGTTACCCTCAATTTTTGCTGCCGGGACAAGGGTTGTAGGAACTAGGTCAGTGTACCATTTGGGTTTATTACTTAAATCAATAAACTCCGTTGCAAAGGGAATTTCCTTTTCTTCTAGAGCAAACCAAACTCGTTCGCAGAAAGGACACCAGGAATTAGTATCTCGATAAAGCAAGACTGGCGGTTCTGTGTTTGGGGGAAGTTTATGTAAACTGCTGGGTATTGGTGCAGTAGAAGGAGATTGTCCTGTCCTCTTTACTCTACGCGCGGGGGTATTTTTTCTAGCAGTCTCTAAAACTTCTTCCCAAGTTGACACTGTGTTTTGAATAGACATTTTTTACCTCGCTTTACTAGGAATACCGGAAAACACAAATAACTGTTGCTCTTTGGGTTGAGGCAAGTTTTCACCAAGGTATCGATGAAGACCAACACCCATGTCTCCTGTAGCCGTAAGCTTGAACTTTACTTCCTCAAATCCAGATGCACTTAAAATTTTTCGCACATTGTCAGAGTAGGGAATACCGTTAGAGTGTCCACGAGTCCAGATGACGAAAGCACCTGGTTTACTCAGAAAACTCAGGTTATCTAGTAAGCGATTGAGTTCAGGTTCCTGTGCCAGATTGCCAAAGACACCACACACAATCACGATATCTGCTGGTACGGCTCCTACATAGTTAGTGGCAAGAGTTGCATCACCATTGATAAACTCAATTTGCTTGACTAAACCCAAAGATTCTATAGTTGCTCGTCCACGTTCAACTAACTGGGGGCTAAGTTCAACAAGTCGTGCGTATACGTCATTTATTCGAGGGTGATTTTTTAAAGTTCCTAGTAAATCTCGTCCATCACCCGCGCAAACACTCACTATTCGGATAGCGCCATCTGGTGAAGCATTCAAGCTATAAGCAATATATTCCTGCACGATTTCTAGACGCTGCTGCAATTTTGGCTCAGTGTTGTAGAGGTCGTGCCATTCATACCAATCTTTTGGCATAAAGAGTGATTCCTGTTTGATGCACACTGTGTAGCCACCAACTCCGGTTAACTTATCAAGTAACTGTAGTTTGTGGATGAAGGCACAGTATCATACACATTCATATAAAATCAAGCCTTATTCCGTATAACTGCCCTTAATGTAGTGATTATACAGATTGCTTACGTACAATAAATAGTAAAATGTAAGTAACTTAAAAGCTAGAGGACAATTACTGGCTCAAAAAGAATAACGAGAATTTGATTATTGATTATTTATTTTTGCTGTAGTTATTTGAGGTCTGAGGATAATAAAAAATGCAAGCAAAGTGAAAAATAACATTTGCCAAGTCACCAAATTCCAGCCACCAAGATGCCAGCATAATAGACCAATGCTAGTATCTACAGCACCACCGATAAAATAAGTAGTCATGTAAACTGTGTTGATGCGACTATTCGATTGAGCATCAAGAGTGTATATTCTCGCAACATTGGTTACCTGCGTTGCCTGTACACCTAATATCTAGTAATAGTACAGCAACAGCGATCACCAGCGCTGAACCACAAGCAATTTTAGCAATTACTAAACTTATGAGTACGAGCGATACAGCAATAGTCAAGGAACGTCGAGAGTTACCTTGATCAGCCAATTTTCCAAAAATTGTGACATTAACGCACTTGCTCCGGCGTAGCCCGCACTTCTCTACGAGACGCTGCGCGTAGCAAGATCCACGTTCGCGGAGCGTGCTGTAGGCAAGTGGTACGACAAGCTCAGTGACCATCGTAGACATCGCCACAAAGGCATACTCTCATTAAAAGGATTGCTCCCAAACAAACTTGAAAATGCCATTTGTCCAGCAAATTGCTAGCGTAGCATTTCTGGAAAAGAGATTGTGGCATGTGTAGTGACAGAACAGATATCACTTGATGCAAAACTATAAATTAAAAAGGCACTAATGATTGATCGTTTTGTGAATCTAATTTTTATCGATTCCTTCGCCCTGGCAATTAACCTGACGTTTGGTACATTGCTTCGGACTAAAATCTGTAACTATTCATGGGAGGGAGTTGTAGGTGGTAAGCTTTCAACATCAGAAAGTAGCGTTAGTTCTTTTAAATCGCCACCATCCTTAGAGAAGGTAGTTGAAGAAGAATTCAGAAATTAGAATTCAGGAGTAAAGCCAAAGACGCTCCGCCTCCGGTCATAATCAAGACGCTCGTTCCGACGCTCCTACGTTGCTAACGCTGCGCTATCAGTCGCGGATCTGAATCCCCAATTGATTGAAGACCACCAAATTTTCAATGGGCTTTTCGACGCACCCCACAAGATATTTGAGGATATAAATTATGGCTTTCATTGATGAAGTTAAACAGGTTTGTGATCGCCTAGCCTCTGTTGGCTGGCGAGACTTGCTACTCCAGCAAGGGCTAGATATCACAGCAACAAACCTCCAGCAGGAATTAACTAAAGAACTACCAGCTATCAATCGTCAGATAGTAGGGTTTGAAGATTTTGCCTTTGAAGGGAAACGAGGAATAGAAGCAGGAAATCCATCTCGGAGTTTGCTGTTTCATGCCTTGGCTTCACCCAATGTTGTAAGTGCTAATCTCAGCGCATATCCCACCCTAGCGGAACTCGAAATTATTGAAAATTTTGTTTATGGAGTGCAGCCTCCTTCTTTACAAGATTTGCAAGTTCTGGCTCAAAGACAACCGTTAGCGATCGCTGTGTTTGCTTGTGAATATCGCCCAGCTTCGGAAACTGTGCACCGTCAGCACGCTGATCTCTGTTTTTCGCGCACAGGTGTGGCGCGAGTCGGAACCGCTCAACCACTATATAATGATAAACTGCGCGGATTTCTCCCAGCCGTGGAAGGTGACTTAAAAGAAACTTTTCGCGTCTTGCCAGCCCGTTATTCTGCATATATTGCAGTTCAACGCACTGGTAATCAAGATACCTTTGGCCCGTTGCGTTTTCAGGATGGAGATGATAACAGACTATTCTGGGTTCCCCTCCACAAGTTATTTAACGGTACAGAATGCATTCGTGGCTTTGACTTACAAGTAGCAATAAAAGCTCATCATGTCAATCAAAAACTGCGGCGGATTCATTTAGTACTACAAAACACAGGCTGGGATGAACCAGACATTAGTAACCCGCCATTTACTTTTACAGAAGGCATTGCTGAATTTACAACAGCGTCTGAGTTTGGCACAGGGCTTTTAGTTCCAGTTGTTCATCCAAATCTTATTGAAGCAGCTACTTACCAAGCAAAGCTGCTCACCTTTAAAGTTCCACCGGATAGTCCAACCCTATCTTCTAGCCTAGCAATTCCTGCGGATGAAACGACAGGAGCAAGACACGCTCCAGAGTATGTTCATGTCCGCCATCAAATATTGTCCAATGGTCAACAAGTAAATCTCAACGACCAGAAAGATGTGGAAGCGATTGTGAAAGCAGGTGGCTACGATGCTCAACACTACCTTGATTTTACAGGCGATGGGTCGATTGAAGCAATATGTCCAGAGTTAGCGGTGGCAATTCCTCGTAATGTGCCAGCCTATTCTTTGGTAACTGCACCAGATTTTTTCCCGAGTTGCGACCAGCGAGAGCTATTAGAATGGACAGAGCAATCAGTACCTAGCAGACTTAGACAGAATCTCTGGGAAGTTCCGCCAAAAACGTTATCTGACAATCGCTTTGCTCCCAACCTGCAATTAGAAGATGTTGATTTTCGACCAGAAGATAAAACTGTAACTGCAATTGTCTCTTTACCCCATCAAGGTTCGGTGCGACAAATGCCATTGAATGGTTCCCCAACAATCCGACAAGCATATCTTCCAGATGCGGCGGCGGGAGTGTTTGCTCCTGGTTGGGATGTAAGTTTTGATCGCACCAACGAAGTGGAACACTTAGCAAGCTACGGCTTAGGCAGTCCTTTTCCAGAGGACTCCAAACTTTGTGCAGCACTTAGTACATTTTGGCCCGCAGTAGCTCCTGATGCAGCCCGGACGTTTCAGCCAAATCCCATCTGGCCCACCGTCAGCCCACTGACAGATGCAGAAATTGGCCAGGTTGGTAATTTACCATGGGATGGAATCTCTGGGCCTCGACGCGTCACCAAGGATGGCGAAGAGTTGATAGAATATTCAGATTTTGCTCATGCAGATTATGTAGAGAGTTCTTTGCAGAATAAATTTTCGCTTTCATTGACGGCTAAGGTTGATGTGCGTGAATATGAAGCCAGAGTGTTGGCAATGGCGAATGTTTACCAAGTCTTAAGGATCAGACCTGAATGGCACTAAGAAAAGCTCTAAGCTATACGAAATAAGGGCTACAGCTTTGA
>NZ_CAXTNP010000246.1:0-12248 GCF_964245575.1 uncultured Nostoc sp.
GAACTCGGAAGTTGAGCCTTTGAACTCGGAAGTTGAGCCTTTGAACTCGGAAGTTAAATTTTGGTTTAAGAGGATGTTTGAAAAGTCCTCTTCTCGGTAGCAAAACGTTCTAGACCCCCCTAAATCCCCTGATAAATTGGGGGACTTTGATTCCTGTCCCCCCCTTTTTAAGGGGGGTTAGGGGGGATCAATAAGTGCCTAAAATCACAGCCAACCACTTTTCAAACAACCTCTAAAACCCAATACGCTTGGGTTAAGCCAGAAAAATAAATTTGCGTAGGTTGGGGAGCCACTGCATTGGACGGGAACACCTGCTTGTTCGCGCAGCGTCTCCGACAGGAGAAGCAAGTGGCGTTTGAGGAACGTAGACCCGTTGGCGTTGGCGTAGCCTCTCGTAGAGAAGCCTCTCCAAGAGTTGGGGCTTAAGGCAGGGTAACCCAACATTTTCCGGCATTTGTTGGGTAACACTAAAGTTCAACCCAACCTACAATTATCCTTAACCCAAGCGTATTGGTTTAAAAGCCCTGCATTATTACCCACACTACCCCAGCCGCTACTAGAGGCACACTAAGGTTATCTGTACCGTGGGGTGAGACTGCCTCTGCTAAGGTGGCGAAAGTAGCAGTTATTACCGCCGTCAATAAGGCCCATGCCAAACTAAAAGGTTTTGCTAGGGGACTCAGCGAGGAACCTGGTAGCAGCAACAGCACTAAGAAAATCACTACTGTACTCGCCACAAACATTGCTGCTGAACCTTCCCAGGAACGCACAGAATTTCCCACTTGGTATTTATGCTGCCCGAAGCGCCTACCGATTAATGCTGCTAGTGCATCACCCCAAGTCATCGCCATTATCCCAGCTACGGCGATCGCAACGCTATCTACTGGCCCATCTGGTCGCCATAGTAGCCCGAAAAGCAGCGTCACTGAGATAGCGAAATAAACTGTACCAGGGGAGCTATCCTGGGTATCCATTGCGCCAATGATTCGGTAGCGGTAAAACAGGTAGTTGAGTCCGATAAAGGTAGCAAAAGGTATAATTCCGATTTCCCAGTGGTTAAACAGTAGCAGGACACCAAAAACCCACATCCCTGCACCAATATGGATTACCTTGCGGGTCAAATCTGGCTTTACACCAAACAGCCTACGCAGTCCCTCGCCAATGACAAGCAGACCAATAGCATAAATATAAGAAATTCCTAGTCCGATAAAATCATTTGTCATTGGGGATTGGGGATTGGGGACTTGTACTGAGCGAAGCCGAAGTATTGGGGATTGGGGATTGGTTATTAATTCTTGTCCCTCACTTGGGTCGATCGCTATTTCGTCTTAAGTTTTTTTCTATTAACGAAACACTACCAATACCTTGAAGAATACCACGACCGATTAAACCTAAACCTCTACCAATTATTTGGGTGAGAATGAAAACTATACCGCTACCTACAAAAGCTAATAGTGATTTTAAACGCGGTGCGATCGCATCACTAAATTCTAAAAGTAAAGTTACTACTAAAGGAATATTAGAAAGTTTTACTAATTCCTGATTTCGAGGAGCATAAACTGAAGTATTGGCGATACCACGAGGCGCAATTACAAATAGTTCGTAACGGCTTTCAAAAACGGCTTTTGGCTCACTTATATAATTCTTTAATCGATATTTCCACGACAAATCATTTCTAAATCGTTCAATCTCTCTTGTGGAAATCAATTGCCTTCCATAAAAGTTTTGCTTAATCGCTTCTACATCTGCTAAAGAATTTAACAGTGGTTGCACTATCCCATTCGCTACCTGAATCAACAAGTTTTCTAAAATCATTAATGCTTGGGACTTGGCTTCAGCACTGACTACTGGATAGGAGGTATTATCAATGTTCAATTCTGTTTGAAACATTAGATATGAATACAATTCATAAACTAACGGAATTTTATTAAGAATATCTCTTTGCACAACTTCTATGCTTGGCAATAAATAATTAACAATTTCTATGTATTGATTCCCTACTTTTATCCGAGAAAACTTGCCAAAAAAATCTGTAATTGCTGCTTGCCATAACTCACGTAATAATCTAAACTTGACTTCATATAATTGATTTATCTCTATTTTAGAAGCACGCAATTCATCCAACTGTTGAGCAAATTTTTGCAGAATAAGATAAAGTAATTCTCGTTTTTTATCTTCACGAAATATGTCAATTTCTAAAGGTATATCTGTGATATTTCGTAAAGAAAATTGAAGTTTAGTAACACAAGATGCAAATAATGCAGATTGTAGTGTTCCCGGACTAAGTAAAGGTGATATTTGCCTTTGTTGAATCGCACTACTCAATGAAGGAGTGATAGGCGGCTGATCAGCAACGGGAATATCTTCCTCTTGCTTTTCTTGTGATGAAACCAACAACCGATTTAGCAACCAACGAGCCGCTAGCAGTTCTCGCCGTCGTCCAGCTAGAATTGCTCGATCTAATACTGGTAGTCCAGGAACTTGTAATTGTGCTGTTACTGCGGCTAGGGTAGCCTCAATGTGAGCAATTCCTGACAAACGAAAATTATTTCGGAGTCTATATAAAGGGAGTGGGGAGTAGGGAGAGACGCGATTAATCGCCTCTGTACTAGGGAGTAAAAAGTTAGGAGTTATTATTGGTTGCGTGTCTTGGAACCAATAGTCACCACCATCTGCAACTTCTTGCATGGCGGCGACTAATTCAGGAAGTGGTGTACCTTTGGGGCAGTAGCCATTAATACCAACAGATTTTGCAGCCAATAGCAGTCCTTGTTCTTGAACAGAACTGAGAAGCAAAATTGGCAGGTTGGGATATAAGGCTTTGAGTTGCCGACAGAATTGTAAACCTAGCTGTTGACTGGTAGTGGAGCGACCATTACCGAATTCCAAAACCACCAGATTTACCTGATTTGGGTCTTCTTGGGCAATTTCCGCTAAAATCTGTAAGGCAGCAGTATCATTTTCTACTACCGCTATTACTTCCAAGTTAGGAATTGCTTCTAGAACTCCCCGTAATCCCAGACGAAAAATCGGGTCTTGGTCGATTAACAATAATTTTAGAAGGCGATCGGTCATAGTCTACTCAGTTATACAAGCACTGTTTTTTACCAATCAGAAAACAACTTTGATACAAAACTTTGTCTTCCCCATTGTTACCTGTTTTCGCAAACTGATAAATCGATCATAATTGCCTTATGCAGCCGTCACTGTGTAATTAAATGAACTTGAGTATTCGGCACTGGTTGGCAGATCGCTATCTCGTAATCAATCAAATTAGAGGATTTTCGGCGGGACAATTGGCAGGTATTGCCTACCGGATTGTTCAGGATATGGAAGTCAAAAGCTTGATGCCTCTTGATCTCTGTACCTTGGTAGAGGTTTTAGAACTGCCCTTAAGTATTGTTTGGGAAGAAATCAATGTCATTTCCCAGTTAACAGAAAACCTGTTGCGTAGCCTCAGCCAAAAAAAACCGTTAAAACGTAACGAAGGTACATGGCTAGCGTTTCAAATTGCCTATCTCCAAGCTTTGCAAGCAATTCTAGAGCAGGAAGCAAGCCTGCAAAAACCGTGGCTAGACCGAGCAAATATACCCATCCCACCACACATCCTGAAGGAGGAAATGGGTAAACTCACCCTCCAAGATTCGCAACTGCAAGGGTTACTAAAAACTCTCAGCCCAGGTAAATTAACTGATACTCAAGCTGAACAAGCACTGTCTTTGGTTGCCGACTCATTACTGGTGCAACAAATAAATAACGCTGCCATAGCTTGGTTAGTTGCCAATGGTGCAGAGGAACCTGAAGCTAAACTGCTAACACAGCGTTTGCTCAACTCACTTCCTGGTCACTTACTGGTAGTCGTTACCGAAAATGCTGCACCTTTAGCTCAACTGCAAAAATTTTTTCGTTTAGGGATTTCATTATCTCCCAATTTGATCGCCCCAGAATTGGGTTCTATAGCTACTGAGAAAATTGATTTGCACCGAGAACATTATCGTGCAAGTTTGATTAAAAACCTCAGTATGCCTTTGCTGATAGAATCCTTTGCCCTCAAAGATATCTATGTTGCACAAAAAGGCTTACCAATAGAGGAAAGTATTTCTGAGCAGGATAAAAAAACTGTTAAGCCAGTTGATTTAAAAACATGGGCACAGCAACAGCTAGCTGATTTAGAAACGATCGCTCTGATTGAGTCGGAACCTGGTTATGGAAAAACTAGTTTTTGTCAACTTTGGGCAGCACAGTTAGCACAAGAATTTTACCCTAATTGGATGCCTATACTAATTAGGTTACGAGATGTAACTTATGGCAAAACTTTCATCGAAACCCTAAATTCTGCCTTTGCTGTTAATCTTTCAACTTGGTTAGAGCAAGAAAATCTCCCTTGTTTGTTGCTGCTGGATGGTTTGGATGAACTACCCCCTTCTGCTGTGGGTATAAGAACACAAGCAATTTTTCTTCAGCAACTACTGAACTTTCAATCTCAGCACCGACACAAAATTTTGTTAACGAGTCGATCAACGACATTACAAAAAATTGCGCCAGACATACCGTTGCCATTGAAGCGAATTATCATTCAGCCGTTGGATGCGGAGGAACTCAAACAATGGTTTCAGCAGTGGGCAAAAGTGCAATCGTTGGCGATCGCTCAAAATTTCTTTACATTCTTAAAACAGACAGGGTTATTTGCCAGTCAATCAAAGTTAAGAGAATTTTCTGCCCTTGTCCGTCAACCCCTAATGCTGCATTTATTAGGCATTTTACACCGCGACGGACTGCTAGATGATGAACTATTACACTTAGCTGCTAATAACCCAAAGTCTTCTCTGTTATGGGAAATTTATCATCGCCTGAGTCGATGGTTGTTGGGCTATCCGCTAATTGGCGGTATTAAAACGATGCTACTACGATCGGGATTGGCTCATATCCACCGGACTCCAGAAGCGATCGCTAATTTACTCGCTAGTCGTCATCCCCAAGATTTAATTGAGCAGATGCAAGCGATCGCTCTGAAAATTTTACACTCACAACGTCATCAAATTAATTTGGCTGGTGAATTTAATACTTTACCAGGGTTTTATTTTAAAATTCGGGATTTAGAAAGCTCAGGCAAAAGCGCAGCAAAAACTAGTTTAATTGAGTTTTCGCATATTAAGTTAGGAGAATATCTTTATGCTGAGGCTGTGACTGCTGAGTTGAAATTGCTAACTCAGTGCCAAGATGAGGTTTATGGGACGCTCACTTTTATGCTTGATTCTCCTAATGGTGTAGCCCAGCATATTTACAATTTACTGGGTTACGGGATACTTAGCCAAGAAATTGAGGAATTGGCGATCGCAATTTTACGCCGGGAGCAAAAGCACAAGTTTTCCTTTGAAGTTTTGTTCCAACGGCTTTTGTCTTTCTGGCGTGCTTACTGTCAAGGCTGTTGGTTGGATGAAGGGATAGCCCACAAAGCTTTGACTCATTTTCACGCACTGCAAAACCCGGTGAATGTTGAGCAGGTGAATGCTGCGGTGGGACTGAATGTATTTTTATTGCTTTGTGCTTGCTACCGAGAAACAAAAGTTCCCTTTTGGCCTTGTGGGAATCCAGTCAATCTGGCAGAATTCAATCCAGAGGCTTTAAGTGAGCTGATTGCTAGAACAAGGCTTTTGCATAAGAGTGCCTTCGCAACCCGAATAAAGTCTCTGGCTGGACTCAATTTATCGGGAGCCTCTTTGTGTCAAGTAATGTTAACTGGGGTAAATCTTGAGCAGACAAACTTATCCAATGCGGAGTTAATCGGGGCGAATTTGGTTGGAGCCAATTTGCAACAGGCGAACCTCGCAGGTGCAAACCTCCAACAGGCAAACCTCGCAGGTGCAAACCTCCAACAGGCGAATCTCGCAGGTGCAAACCTCCAACAGGCAAATCTTATGGGGACAAATCTTAATTCTGCCAATCTCACCAACACTTGCTTATTTGATGCCATTCTCGCTGAGGCTGACAAAAAATTAGCCAGCGAAAATGATGCTTCCTTCTCCCAAGAGTCGTTTCAAAGATTGAAGCATTCGCGTAGTTTACCGCCGCAGGCATCGCAACAGCCCTTCTTAAACACCGTCAAAATTGCGACAAATACAGATAATTGGAACAAACTCCCTGCCTTCGGAGTAATTGAAAGCTCCGAAGGCACAATTCTACCAATAGATTTATATGATGATGCCGATGATGAGACAATTTTTGGCAATAATTCTGTTGAGGAATAGGGAATAGGGCATTGCTTAGTCTCGTCCTTGCCCCCTTGTTCCGATTCCCTAGTACAGGTCGGCGGAAATAAACCTACCATTTCATTACAGCCAGAAAGCCCAAAATTAAAGCTTTTTGAATGCGTGAATGCGTGAATGCGTGACTTTTGCCCTGTGGCACTAGCCTTCTTGGGGGTTACGGTAGCCAACAAAGTTAATACTGTAGTCAGTAATCCGCACTCCTGTTTCTTCTTCAATTTTGCGGATTAACTCTTCTGGGAGTTCCACATGGACATCAAGAATTTGATTTGTATCTATACAGTTTACATGACTGTGAGAGTCACTGATATTGCCGTACAGACGCCCATCACAGCGTTCAATACACTCAATGATGCCCTGACTGGATAATGCTTCTAAATTTTGATAA
Organism: uncultured Nostoc sp.; assembly: GCF_964245575.1. Lineage (GTDB taxonomy): Bacteria > Cyanobacteriota > Cyanobacteriia > Cyanobacteriales > Nostocaceae > Nostoc. The sequence goes on from NZ_CAXTNP010000246.1 coordinate 6,655, forward strand.
ACAGAAGTATGACCGATATCTTTACCTTGTTGGTTCAAGCGATCATAAATCTCTCTAGCAGAAAGATGTTCATTTGCTTGCCAAAGTAATTCCAGAATAAAGCGACGCTGGCGGCTGACGCGCATACCCAGGATTTGGCACTGTTCAAGCGCATCTTCTAGGGAGCGAATTGGTTTTGTAGAAATTGTTTCTTTTTGCATATTACAGCTTTTTAACTGTTGAGGGAATTTTCCTATTTAAATGTTTATTGCTTATTTAATATATGCAATGATATTACACACCACTCTTTCACCTGTATTTGTGTTTTTGCTTTTGATGCTGCGGAAGTTACAGGTTGCGATAATGATTTTTTTGCTTATTGACGGCTACTTTGTCAGACCTTAATTTAAAACAAACTCATTACAACTTTAACTTAAAATTGCTGTAAATGTCCACCTTGCGAAAGGCAACGCCTGCCCCAATTAGGCTAATTCTAATGCCATACCATGTTAATTATGTAGTAATTTTTTAGTTAAATACAAGTATTTATCGCTATTACGAAAGTAACATTTAAGTGTAGAAATGCGGTGTACGTGAGTGGCGTAGACGTAGCCTGCTGCAGGCATCGCCATTTGCTCATATCAAGGCTACCAACTAGATGTATATTTGTTATAACCAGAGAAAATTAAGCAAAAGTATCAAATAAATTAGAGAAGGTCAGACTTGTGTATAGGTTGAGCAATTATCAGCAAAAAAAGTATTAGTAAATACTAATTTATTTATAAAGGTCAATCTAGCGTCAATCCCTGAAAGCTGCTACTCTAGATTCTCGATCCTACAGTTGAGCATCAAAAAAGTGGCTGCTGAATCAAAGACAATTGCGATCGCACTCAATAATGACTTCATTAACAATCTGGATCTGTCGCCTGCGTCAACGGTGATTGAACAACTGCTGCAAGATGGGGCCGTATACCATGAACAGGAGCTACGCTTTGATATCAATTATAAACTCGAACCTGGCGATCCACGGGAACTCTCAGAAATTCCAGAGGTGCGGCTGTGGTTTGTGCGCCTAGATGCCAAATATCCTTGGTTACCATTTTTACTAGATTGGAAAGCTGGAGAATTTGCTCGTTATAGCGCCATGCTTGTACCACACCAGTTCAGTTCCAAAGAAGGCATTCAGTACAATCCTGAAGCCTTAGAAATATTTTTGATGCACAAAATCTTTATTTTAGGTGATTGGCTCAAACAACAAAATATCCCCAGCCTCTCGCGGCTGAAGTCTATGGCCCAAATGCTGGGTTATGAATTAGAGGATGCTTTTTTTGAGATATTTTAAATCGCTAAATCGCTAAGTGCAACAACTACTGTATTTAAATCGTGGATTGCTTGAGATAAAACGTTACCCTCCTATTCATTAATCATGACCTCCATCCTCGTCCTCGGCGCAGGCGAACTTGGCCTGTCTATGCTGCACAATCTCGCACGACTTGCCCCAACAGACACAACCATCACCGTTCTCCTCCGCCAAAGCACAATAAACTTTCCCAGCACACCGACAAAGCAGACCGAATTAGACAAACTGAAAGCTCTTGGCATCAGGTTTATCGCTGGAGATATTGTTAACAGCTCTAGTTCCGACCTATCTGCCCTTTTCAGACCCTATCATACTGTCATTAGTTGTGTGGGCTTTGTAGCCGGAAGTAGTATCCAACTGAAAATCGCCCATGCAGTCCTAGATGCGGGCGTGGCGAGGTATTTACCGTGGCAATTTGGGGTGGATTATGATGTTATTGGCCGAGGTTCAGCCCAAGATCTATTCGACGTGCAATTAGACGTACGAGATTTATTGCGAGGCCAAAGCAAAACGGAATGGGTGATAGTGTCTACGGGGATGTTTACGAGTTTTCTCTTTGAAAGATCCTTTGGGGTTGTTGATTTAGATGAATCCGTTGTGCGAGCGCTAGGAAGTTGGGAAACGGCTGTAACGGTGACAACACCGGAAGATATTGGGGTACTGACAGCGGAAATTGTCTTTATGGAGAATCCGAGGTTCAGGAATGAGGTAGTGTTTACGGCTGGGGATACAGTGACATATGGACGGGTGGCGGATATTGTGGAGAGCGTTCTGGGTAGGGAGGTGAGGAGGGAAAAGTGGAGTGTGGAGTTTTTAAAGAGGGAGTTGGCGAAAGATCCAGAGAATTCGCTTAAGAAGTATAGGGTCGTGTTTGCAGAAGGGAGGGGTGTGAGTTGGGATTTGGAGAAAAGCTTTAATTGGAAAGATGGGAAGGAGGTTGTGGATGTTGAGAGGTGGTTAAGGGAGAATTTGAAGAGATGAGTCCATGATTACGGTCAAATCTGCTGTCCGAAATACGGAGACCGTCAAAAACCTGGGAGCCTCTTGAAGAAATGATTATTACTTTTAGTCATAAACTTATTACCTTATATTCGATTACTAGTATAAGACTGTTAGCAAGTTTTTAAAATATTCGTTAACAAGTATTTCTTAACTAGGATAAACCGTTATCAGGCTTAACTAAAACTTATTACCGAATTTTGAATTTTGGATAATGGAATTGTTCCATCCACACGATGTCGGGGCATGAACCGAAATAATTTTTAACACTTCTCATCATGGTGGCCAGATTGCTTCATTAATTGAAGCCGCAGGATGCCAGTTAGTTTATCTCCTCCCCTACTCGCCAGACTTCAATCTGATTGAAAAGTGTTGGGCATAGCCCAAAAGTAGGGTTCGTAAGTTGTTAGCCAAATCCGATAATTTACGTGATGCTATAGAAACCGTTCTCAAGCAATGCAGCGTCCTAACTAATATGGCTACAGCTATAAAATCTAAAATTGGCACAGTCAACTTTGATTTGATAAGTTCGTAGTTTGCGCTGTCTTCGCTAAGGCGCAAACTACGAACAATCCTTAACCATCAATTATTTCTTTACAAACTACTAATGGCACATGGATTTAGTCCTCTCCGGCATAAATGCAGAGAAAAATCTAGTTGACTAGCGTATTTTTTAATACTGAATGACCGCAAAATCTAGCCGTCATGTCCAGGTTTTGCGGTCATTTAACAAATGCATAACTACATTGGATATCCAATAGACTGATTGCAGAAATTGAGACAAACTGCTAGTTTAGCCGCCCCAAATTTTCTCCAAAACTGCGTTTGGTGAAACATCCGCCGTTTTTCCCGTGGGGGATTCAATGGCCAGGAATTTATCGTTTTTCGGCAACAACTTAGCTGGATCAGTGGGCCCAAATAGGGCGATGGTATAGGTTTTGACTGCAACACTCAGTTGTAGTGCCGCACTATCAGTAGATAACATCAGATTTGCCCCGGCGATTATGGCAGCTAACTTACCAATATCATCTGGGGCAGTTACTTTGATATCTGGAGAAGACCCCAGAAGCGATCGCACAAACTGCTCATCGTCAGTCCCCTTAATTACCACCACAGGCAGATCAGGTTGCTTATCTTGGAAGTTTTGAATAATTTGGTGCCACTTCTCGACAGGGTAGATTTTATCCAGTTCTTTAGCCTGGGATAACTGGCCAGAACCGCCATGAATCAAGATATAACCTGTTTCATGCACTCCTAAACGTTTTTGTTCCTTTTCTGCCCAGTCAATATCTGGTTTTGGCACATTTACAGCTAACTCTGGGACAGGGGTTTTTATGCTTAATGGTTGCAGCAAATCATGATATACTGCCGCCGCATACTGGGATGGTTTGAATGGCACAGCATCGGTAAGAAAAACTGAACCTTTGCCTTGGTAGCCAATGCGTGTGGTAATTCCTGTCAACCAGAGTAAAAGACCCACCAACCAATTTTGCTTAACAGCAATGGCAATATCGTATTCGCGATCGCGAATTGTGCCCACCAAGTTACCCCAATCTGCCAGACTGTTACGGTCTTGAAAATCAAAGGGCAGTACCTCGTGAACTGACTTGCTCACTCGGTAGGCAGCCTTTGACCGGGGTTCAACAACGACATCTATCTGAGAGTTAGGGTAATTGCGCTTCAGGTCATCTAGAGTCGGAAAGAAGAGAATTTGGTCGCCAATTCCGCCAGGTACAAGGGCTACTACTCGCATAATATTTATTGACGCTTACTCGCTCCCTATTTTAGGGGAAAATATATAGCTTAAAGATTGAGGAATTCTGTGTATTTACTAATTCCAGCTGCGGGAATCGGAAAAAGAATGGGGAGTAACCGCAATAAACTCCTGCTGCTTGTGCGATCGCAACCAATTATTGCTTGGACTCTATTAGCCGCAGAAGCCGCCAGTACAATCAGTTGGATCGGGATTATTTCTCAGCCTACGGATTGGCCAGACTTCAACGCAATTCTCGCCGATCTGAAGCTGACTAAACCAGTGGAATTGATTACAGGCGGCTCCACCCGCCAAGAATCTGTTTACAATGGCTTGCAGGCGCTACCAGTAGCCGCAGAACAAGTGTTGATTCATGATGGGGCTAGATGCCTTGCCACACCAGATTTATTTAACTCTTGTGCCGAGGCGATTCGCCATTGTCCCGGTTTAATTGCTGGTGTACCCGTCAAAGACACTATCAAAGTTGTCGATGAACAAGGCATAATTCAAAAAACACCCGACAGACGGCAATTATGGGCGGCACAAACTCCTCAAGGATTTGATGTCAAGTTGTTGAAACAGTGCCACGCTGAAGGTGTCCGTCAAGGTTGGGAAGTAACTGACGACGCCGCTTTATTTGAAAAGTGCGGTATTGAAGTGCGAATTGTCGAGGGAGAAGAGACAAATTTAAAAGTGACAACTCCACAAGATTTAGCGATCGCAGAATTTATTCTCATAAGTAGAGGGATTGGGGATTAGGGACTGGAGACTGGGGACTGGGGACTAGGGACAAGGGAGACAAGAGAGGTACGAAAAATAACCAATCCCTAATCCCCAATTTGAGATTTTAAAACAATATTTTGACAATTTACGATATAATGCCACACACTTGTTGATTATTAGTTGTCATGTACTAATGACCAATGACTAATGACCAATGACTAATGACTAATAACTAAATGATTACAGCCACAGCGACGAAGATAGAAGCAATTCTGTATTTAAAGGGTAAACCCTTGTCGCTCGGCGAAATCGCCGAGTATGCCGCGTGCGATCGCGCCACTGTCAAAGAAGGCATAATTGAACTTATGGACAACTATGCCCACCGAGATAGCGCCCTAGAGGTAGTAGAAACTTCAAATGGTTACAGTTTGCAACTACGGTCTGATTTTCATGACTTAGTGCAAACTATGATCCCAGTAGAATTGGGTGTAGGTGCATTGCGAACTTTAGCCGCGATCGCCCTCAATAGTCCCATACTCCAGAGCGACTTGATTAACCTGCGCGGTTCAGGAGTATATCAGCACGTTCCAGAACTCGTAGAACTTGGTTTCATCCGAAAGCGCCGAGACAGCGATTCTCGCTCCTATTCACTCCAAGTAACCCCAAAATTTCATCAATATTTCCAAATCGAACAACTCCCCCAAATACTTTCCAGTAGCCAGAAGGAAGAACAACTAGAACTAGAACTGAAGGGAGTGGGGAGTGGGGAGTAGGGAGTGG
>NZ_CAXTNP010000247.1:0-12246 GCF_964245575.1 uncultured Nostoc sp.
CCCCAATCCCCAATCCCCAATACCCATTAATTATGATTAGCCTTCCAGTTTGCTAGATCAGTTAAAGAGCGATCGCGGTAACGTCCATAACGCTCTTGTTTACTTTTGATTTTCGCACCCAGTTCCGGAAAAATCCCAAAGTTGGGTGGCATTGGTTGGAAATGCTTCGGCGAAGCAGAACTAATAAATTCCAATAACGCACCGATCATTGTTGTTGGTGGTAAAACCAAAGCTTCTTTACCCAAAGCTAGCCGCGCTGCATTAATTCCCGCCAAGCAGCCACCCGCAGCCGCAGCAGTATAGCCTTCAGTACCAATCAACTGTCCAGCAGCTAACAACGTTGGACGCTCTTTAAATTGCAGAGTAGGATGCATTAACTGAGGAGCATTAATAAAAGTGTTGCGGTGCATCACTCCCAATCGCACAAACTCCGCCTTTTCCAAACTTGGAATTAGCTGAAATATTCGCTTTTGCTCACCCCAACGCAGGTTAGTTTGGAATCCTACCATATTCCACAGTTGACCGGCTTTATCTTCTTGTCGTAACTGCACCACAGCATAAGGACGTTCCCCTGTGCGAGTATCTGACAATCCCACTGGCTTTAGGGGGCCGTAGCGCATGGTATCTTCCCCGCGCTGTGCTAGTTCTTCAATGGGTAAACAAGCTTCAAAAAATTTCGCCGTTTCCCGTTCAAAACCTTTGAGTTCTGTTTGTTCAGCTTTACAAAGTTCTTCTCGAAACTGCAAGTACTGCTCTTTATTCATTGGGCAGTTGAGATAAGCGGCTTCACCTTTGTCATAACGTGATGCCATAAAGGCAATATCACGGTTAATCGATTCTCCTACAATAATCGGACTAGCGGCATCAAAAAAGCTGAGATATTCCATCCCGGTAAAGCGGCGCAAATCTTCGGCTAAGTCGGGACTCGTTAAAGGCCCAGTTGCCAAAACCACAATTCCTTCCGGAATCGCAGACACTTCACCCCGGCGAAATTCAACTAAAGGATGATGTGCTAAAGTTTGAGTCAAGTCTTGCCCAAATTGTCCCCTATCTACCGCTAGCGCCCCACCAGCAGGAACGGCGTGTTCATCAGCTTTAGAAATGACGATAGAACCCAGTTGGCGTAACTCTTCGTGCAATAATCCAGCCGCGCGATCGCTTGCCATTGCTCCAAAGGAATTACTACACACTAATTCTGCCAAATGTTCGGTATGATGAGCAGGGCTGAAGCGTTTTGGACGCATTTCATGGAGAATTACCGGCACTCCAGCTTGGGCTATTTGCCACGCTGCTTCTGTCCCAGCTAGTCCACCTCCAATTACTTGTATCGGTTGTTGTTCCATAGTTAAATTTTTAGTTCCTATATCATAAGTATCCACCAGCATCAGCGCTAGGACGCATCTACAAGTAGAGTGTTGCTGAGTTTGAGTCTAAACTTTTGTACAGAAATACAAAAACTCAATTTTTTCTCTGTGCCTGGAGCATGAGATTTAAATAACTAAACTGTATTGAGTCGTCAGCTAAAACAGATAATATTTTGAATTTTGGATAGTGAACCATTCACTCTAGCAGCAATTACAAATTATCTGTATTAATTCCCTTTTCTTTGAGTTTAGATAACAATTCTTGATAGCGATCGCGCTCTTTTTCTAATTCTTGTAAAGCCGCTTCCTTTGCTTGATATTCCCGTTCTGCACGTTGGCGTTCTTGTTCCCGCAACTGGTCAATTTCTACGGGAGTCAAAAACTTTTGTCCGCTGGGAGAAAAAATTTCCAGAGTATCCAGTGTTAATCTAAAACGGATTCCCAAACGCGGACTGACCCAGCTATTCATCTCTTCGATGACTTCAAAACTATCCTCAGAACGGAGCAAGCCATTTAAATCGTTCTTATCCGGATCATAAATATAATATTCTTCCACATCGTAACGCTGGTAAAACTGCAATTTTTTGGTCATTTCTTTGAGAGTGTTACCTGGTGATAGAATTTCAAATACTACCTGTGGGGGTATATTATCTTCATTCCATTGTAAATAGGAACCCCGTTTTCCTTTTGGTCTGCCAAAGACTACCATCGTATCGGGCGCTTGTTTAATATTAGGGTTCCCTTTAACTGGATACCAAAACAAATCACCGGCGATAAATACATCAGCTTGCGATGCAAATAGGATTTCTAAATTTTCTTTAATTTTGACAATCCATGCAAATTGTTCTGTATTATCCGCCATTGGCTGTCCGTCGCTTTCCGGATAGATGACTTCGATGGTGGTTTCTGGTGTAACTTGTTGTACCATTGCTGCACCTCCAAGTATGGGGTTTAGTAATCATAGAAATTTTGACTCAACTCAGATTCTACTATTATGGAAATTTCCGCTCGCGTACTTCCACAGCATAATCTTGCACGGCTTTGGTAATCGTTTCCCGCAAGTTTGTATAAACTTTGGCAAAAGGTGGATGCTTTTCGGTGAGTCCAATTACATCTGAAGTAACTAAAACTTGTCCATCGCAGTGAGTTCCTGCACCGATACCAATTGTAGGAATGCTCAGTTTTTGTGTAATCTGCATTGCCAAATCTGCGGGTATATGCTCTAACACAAGAGAAAATACACCAGCTTGTTCGAGAGCGATCGCTTCAAGTAAAATCCTCTCACTCGCTTCTTGTGTTTTCCCTTGTTGTCGCAAACCGAGTTGATGTACTGATTGCGGTGTCAAACCGATATGACCCATTACCGGAATTCCAGCTTGAACCAAACGAGCGATAGTTTCTGCGATCACTGGATAGCCACCTTCCAATTTTACCGCTTGAGCGCCCGTTTCCTTCAGTACCCGCCCAGCTGAGTGCATCGCTTGCTGGAGACTTTCTTGATACGTCAAAAATGGTAAATCTACAACCACTAATGCCCGTTTAACTCCTCGACGCACAGATTTGGCGTGGTATATCATCTCATCCAAAGTTATCGGCAGTGTTGTTTCATACCCTAGAACTACCGCCATAGAGTCGCCCACAAGGATTAAGTCTACACCAGCTGCATCGAGAAGTTGAGCGATCGCATAATCCCAGGCGGTCAACGCCACAATTGAACGTCCCTGGTGTTTCCATTGAATTAATTGCTGGGTAGTGATTGGCATTTTTCTAGGTGGGGAGTAGGGGGTGGGGATTAGGGATTAAGAAGTAGGGAATTTCACCACTCCCCACTCCCCATTCCCTCATTTAACAGCGCGACTGAAAGCAATATGGGGTTTTGCACTACTGGTTTTAGGCATTAACCAAGCTAGACCTTCACTAGTGCCGATCCATAATTTATTGCTGATGTCAGGTGCAAGGGCAAGAACCCGACTAGAAGGAAGTCCAGCAACTTCTGCATCTAACACAGCTCCTGTATTTGGATTTAATCGTAACAAACCATTGTTAGTCCCAACCCAGACACTACCATCTTTAGCAAAACGTACCGCCGTCACGTCACGCCCACGCAGGCGAGTTACAGACCGTAACACTGCACCAGTTTTTGGGTTAATAACTAGCAAATTATTCGGCATTCCCGCCCAAATTAATCCTTCTGGACTGATAGCTAAAGTTTGGACAGTCGTTCCTGGTAAATCGGCTATCCGCTTCATAATTGCAGCACTAGCAGTATTTACCCGCACTAATCCATCAAGAGTACCAACCCATAGTTGACCTTCAGCATCTAAAGTCAGGGTGTTGGCGCTGACACCAGGCAGATTTTTTAATGTTGTCATAATCAAGCCTTGGTCGGGACTAATTAGGGCTAAACCGCTATCGGTTCCAGTCCACAAATAACCTCGTTTGTCAAGTAACAATGACAACACCCGTTTAGAAGGCAAAAATAAATTCTGCGCGGTGATTTCGCTAGTACGGGGGTCTACTCGGAACAGTCCATCATAACTTCCTACCCACAAACGTCCTACTTTGTCTTGTGCTAAGGCACCAATAGCAACATTCGGTAAACTAACACGAGAAATAATTTTGCCGGTTTTAGGATCAATCCGCGATAATCCCCGCCAAGAACCTACCCAAAGATTGCCTGTAACATCTCCCAGTAAGTTACCGACACGAAAATCAGTTTCTGGCGAATGTTCTTGCACTCCCCGCTCATCGGGTAAGGGTTCTACTCGCGGTGGCGGTGCAGAAGGTGGGTAAGCAGGGGTTACATCAGATGAATTAATATCAGGGGTTTTTTGTGCCCATCCTATACTTGGCAAAGCTATCAACCCCAGCAAGATAGAAGTAGTCAATAAACTAGTACGCTTGCAAAACAATATCACGGTGAAATTTCCTTTGAAGACAGTACCCATAGCCCTTACCTAAACTGGCTTTGGGTTAGTTTCAGTGTTCCCCTAGCCGGAATTTTTTAAACATTGGGGATTGGGGACTGGGGAATAGGAAATAAATATTTAGGAATACTTTCTCATTACCCAATACCCAATACCCAGTCCCCAGGCACTACTGATGACACCTTGTAAAGCATCTGTAACAAAATGTTAAATCTTTATTTAATAACAAAATTAAATATATAAGTTAAAAACTTTCAAAGAATAACTTATCGAATTCTTGATATATTGTGGAATAAGTTACAAATTACGTGGTGTGCAATTTTTTATCTTTACGCTCACGACTCTGCTAAATCTCTGTCAAGTAAATTCTTTTCTGGTATCTTTTCCATCAACGGAGAAGATAGAAGGAGTGTAAAGGCGGGAATGTGTGCCAGCCAGCCCAATCCCCTGAATACCCCGATTTGTAGGGGAATTATCTAAATCAAGCCGCAAAAAGCGGAAGTTTTGGTGAAATTGAGAAGGTTTAGTCGGGTGCGAAAAAGAGGTAAAAAAGAATTTTGATTCGTAGGAAGAGGGAACAGTAGAAGCGCTAGGTCGTGTACCCCTAGAAGGGGATAACACTGGTGAGGAGGGCTACCACCGCTACCAAAGTGTCCGCCGCAACAAAACTGCTACTTTTGCCAAAAACAACCCTTAACAAAAATTTTTCCTGAATCTCCTCCCTGATGAAGGGGGGAAATAACTGGGTGAGGGAAAGTTGCACAAAACGTGATTTGATAATTAACAAGAGTGATTTCAGGGAAGGATAAAATATGTCTTACGCTCAAACGAAGACTCAGAGCAAATCTGGGTATAAAGCCGGGGTTCAAGATTACAGACTAACTTATTACACACCCGATTACACACCAAAAGATACCGATCTTCTAGCTGCGTTCCGTATGACACCTCAGCCTGGTGTTCCTCCCGAAGAAGCAGGTGCGGCTGTAGCGGCTGAGTCTTCCACAGGTACTTGGACAACTGTGTGGACAGACTTGCTCACCGACCTCGATCGCTACAAAGGTCGTTGCTATGATATCGAACCAGTTCCCGGTGAAGACAACCAGTACATCTGTTACGTTGCCTATCCTTTGGACTTGTTTGAAGAAGGCTCTGTAACCAACGTATTGACCTCAATTGTAGGTAACGTATTTGGTTTCAAAGCCCTGCGGGCACTGCGTCTAGAAGATATCCGTTTTCCAGTAGCTTACATCAAGACCTTCCAAGGGCCTCCCCACGGTATCCAAGTTGAGCGTGACAAGTTAAACAAATACGGTCGTCCTTTGCTGGGTTGTACCATTAAGCCCAAATTGGGTCTTTCTGCTAAGAACTATGGACGCGCTGTATACGAGTGCTTGCGCGGTGGTTTGGACTTCACCAAAGACGACGAAAACATCAACTCCGCACCATTCCAAAGATGGCGCGATCGCTTCTTGTTCGTAGCTGAAGCTATCAACAAAGCTCAAGCTGAAACTGGTGAAATCAAAGGTCACTACCTAAACGTCACCGCCCCTACCTGTGAAGAAATGCTGAAGCGGGCTGAGTACGCTAAAGAACTCAAAATGCCCATCATCATGCATGACTACCTGACCGCAGGTTTCACCGCCAACACCACATTGGCTCGTTGGTGTCGTGATAACGGTATCCTGCTGCACATTCACCGTGCGATGCACGCTGTAATCGACCGTCAAAAGAACCACGGTATCCACTTCCGTGTATTGGCTAAAGCCCTACGTTTGTCTGGTGGTGACCACATCCACACCGGCACCGTAGTTGGTAAGTTGGAAGGTGAGCGCGGCATCACAATGGGCTTCGTTGACCTATTGCGTGAAAACTACGTTGAGCAAGACAAGTCTCGTGGTATTTACTTTACCCAAGACTGGGCTTCTCTACCTGGAGTATTTGCAGTTGCTTCTGGTGGTATCCACGTCTGGCACATGCCCGCGCTGGTAGAAATCTTTGGTGATGACTCTGTACTACAGTTCGGTGGTGGTACTCTGGGTCACCCTTGGGGTAACGCTCCTGGTGCAACCGCTAACCGCGTTGCCTTGGAAGCCGTTATTCAAGCTCGTAACGAAGGTCGCAACTTGGCTCGTGAAGGTAACGATATCATCCGCGAAGCTGCCAAGTGGTCTCCTGAACTAGCTGTTGCTTGCGAACTGTGGAAAGAAATCAAGTTCGAGTTTGAAGCAATGGATACCGTCTGATCTGAGTTAACGGTTAAGAGTTAAGAGTTAGAAGTAGAGACGCGACGCCAGTCGCTACAACAAGGGGAACCCCCCTTCGGGTTCGGGGGTGACGCTCCTTCGTCGCTAACGCTGCGCTAACGCAATCGACGGGAACCGCCAAGACTGCGACCCCCTCACCGCAACGCGCTGGCTCATTAATCGCGTCTGTACAGGAGTTAGGATTTGCATAAATTCATAACTCATAACTCATAACTCATAACTCTTCAGGGCTGGGGTCAAGCATGAATCTTAAGCAAATTGCGAAGGACACAGCCAAGACTCTCCAAAGCTACCTGACTTATCAGGCTCTAAGGACAGTATTGGCACAGCTAGGCGAAACGAATCCTCCATTAGAACTTTGGTTGCATAACTTTTCGTCTGGCAAAATTCAGAATGGGGAATCATACATTGAGCAACTGTTGCGAGAAAAACCAGATTTGGCTTTGCGAATCATGACTGTCAGGGAACATATTGCGGAAGAAATTGCAGAATTTTTACCGGAAATGGTACGCACTGGCATTCAGCAAGCCAATATGGAGCAGCGTCGCCAGCATTTAGAACGCATCACACGAATAGACACATCTAACCCCAGTCTGCAACCAGAACAGCAAGCAACTTCAGATCAAAATTTGGATAACTTATCCAATTAGTTCGGTCAATCTAGTAGTAAAAATCGCAACCCATTATCAAAAGCTATGCAAACTTTACCAAAAGAGCGTCGTTACGAAACCCTTTCTTATCTGCCACCTCTGTCTGACGCTCAAATTGCCAAGCAGATCCAGTACATTTTAAATCAAGGTTACATTCCAGCGATCGAGTTTAACGAAACTTCTGAGCCAACAGAATTATATTGGACAATGTGGAAGCTGCCTTTGTTCGGTGCTAGATCTACTCAAGAAGTACTGAGCGAAGTTCAAGGATGCCGTTCTCAATTCAACACTAGCTATATCCGTGTTGTGGGTTTTGACAACATCAAGCAGTGCCAAATTCTCAGCTTTCTTGTTCACAAACCCAACAAAGCCAGCAGATACTAAAGCTAGCGAAGCTCTAAATAATTAGTTTATCCCCGTAGGAGAGGTAGAATTATCTGCCTCTCCTTTTTATTAAATTTTTTTTTGAAACGCAGAGGGACGCAAAGGAAAACGCAGAGCAACGCAGAGAATAACTCGGCGTCCCTTTGCGTAAACCTCTGCTTTTTTTGAAATATAAGAAATGGAATTACAGCATCTGCTGGAAGTAAGAATTTGTTTTGTTGGTGACTCCTTTGTTAATGGTACTGGCGATCAAGAATGTCTTGGTTGGACAGGGAGAGTATGTACAAATGCTAATAAAAAAGGTTATGACATTACTTACTATAATTTAGGAATTAGGCGTGATACGAGTACTGATATAGCAAAGCGTTGGTTACAGGAAGTATCACTGCGATTACCCAAAGAATATGATGGCAGAGTTGTATTTTCTTTTGGATTGAATGATACAACATTAGAAAATGGTAAAACTCGTGTGGATTTGGCAGATTCTATCAAAAATGCCCGTGAAATTTTAAGTAAAGCTCAAAAGTTATATCCTGTTTTGATGGTTGGCCCTGCACCCTACGCAGAACAAAAAGATAGTCAAAGAACGAACATAAATACTGATTTATCGAAACAGTTTGCTTTAATTTGCAATGAATTAAATGTACCTTATTTGGACGTTTTTCCGATATTAGAAAAATCAAATATCTGGATTAATGAAGCAAGAGCTAATGATGGTGTTCATCCTAGAGCAGGTGGTTATGCAGAATTTGCCCAAATAGTAGAAAATTGGGACGCTTGGTTAAATTGGTTTCCTGTGACTTAATCGAACATTCAAAGTTAGGATAGTAGTAGCACCTAATTTTTATATCCAAAGGTGGTAACTATGCAACAAATTACTCTAGCTGAAGCATCTCATAACTTACCCGACTTAATTGAAGCAGCACTCAGTGGTGAGGAAATTATTATCATCAAAGATAATCAACTTTTAGTGAAGTTAACTCCTGTGTCGCCAGTTAAACACCGTCGTCAACCTGGAAGCGCAAAGGGTTTAATTACAATATCTGATGACTTTGATGAACCAATGGAAGATTTGAAGAAATGTATGGAATGATATTACTGTTGGATACACATACTTTTATCTGGTATGTGACTGACAATTCAAGACTTAGTAATCAAGTACTATTCATCAATGATGAGAATAATGAAATTTTGCTAAGTATCGCTAGTCTATGGTAAATAGCTATTAAGCAGAATTTAGGAAAGCTTATTTTTAATCAGTCATTTGAAATATTCATCACACAGCAACTCAACCTGAACGATTTTAGTTTACTCGATATCAAAATTAACCATGTTGCTGTTGTTGCCACACTACCTTTGCATCATCGTGACCCATTTGACCGAATTTTAATTGCACAAACACTCGTAGAAAAAATACCTATACTGAGTGCTGATAAAATTTTTGATTCTTATCCAATCAGACGTGTATGGTAAATAGCGTTGCTTTTCTACCAAAAAATAAATAAACAGTCATCACCAAAAAAACTTAACATTACTTTAAGCAGTGCTAGGCAAAAATAATTTTATGGGTTACTACATCGCTCCCCGCTTTCTGGACAAATTGGCTGTCCACATCACCAAAAACTTTCTAAAGCTTCCTGGTGTGCGAGTTCCTGTGATTTTGGGTATTCATGGACGCAAAGGAGAAGGTAAAACATTTCAATGTCAATTAGTCTTCGAGAAAATGGGTATCGAGGTGACTAACATATCTGGCGGCGAATTGGAAAGTCCAGATGCAGGAGATCCAGCACGGTTGATTCGGCTACGCTATCGGGAAACAGCAGAACTGATCAAAGTACGCGGCAAAATGTGTGTACTGATGATTAACGATTTAGATGCGGGTGCTGGACGCTTTGATGAAGGCACTCAATATACTGTAAATACGCAGTTGGTGAATGCCACACTGATGAATATTGCTGATAATCCCACAGATGTGCAGTTGCCTGGAAGCTATGATTCCACGCCTTTACATCGTGTACCGATTATTGTCACAGGGAATGATTTTTCCACCCTCTATGCACCGTTAATTCGGGATGGACGGATGGAGAAATTTTATTGGGAACCAGACAGAGATGACAAAGTGGGAATTGTCAAGGGGATTTTTGAATCAGATGGACTGTCACAGAAAGAAGTTGAACAGCTAGTTGATACTTTTGTCAATCAGTCCATTGACTTTTTTAGCGCTTTGCGATCGCGCATTTATGACGAACAAATCCGTAACTACATCCATCAAGTCGGTTTTGAGCAGGTTTCCTTGAGTGTGGTTAACAGCGTTGAAGGGCCACCAAACTTTAAAAAGCCAGATTTCAGACTGTCTCATTTAATCGAGTCTGGTAACTTCCTGGTTGGTGAACAAAAACGAGTGGAAAATTCCCATTTGGTTGATGATTACAATCGACTCAATCGAGGTAGAAATTCTCAATCTGCACCACCTGTTGTTGTAACACCAATTAGTCAGCCGTTAAGCAATGGTGTAATTCAAGAAGCAAAAATTAATGGATTCCAGAAGCAGGAAGTATCGAGTCCACATTTGACCCTAGATACACAAGCACAAATTAGGCAATTATTGTCTCAAGGCTACATAATTAGTATTGAACACGTAGATGAGCGCCGCTTCCGCACAGGTTCTTGGCAAAGTTGTGTTCATAGCCACATCGATGCAGAGTCTGATGCAATATCAAACTTGGAAGCAACTTTGACAGAATATAGCGGTGAGTACGTGCGCTTGGTAGGTATTGATCCAAAGGCCAAGCGCCGGGTGGTGGAGACGATTATTCAGCGTCCGAATGGGAAAAATTAAGGGTAGATAAACTCAAAAGAGCGATCGCACTACAAATACCAAGAGCGATCGCTCCTTTGGCTTAAATCAGAAAATAATCACCTCTTAACTACAGGTAGGAGCTGAAGCCGAGTTCACCTTTGTTAAATCGCCAGTGAATACTGCTGTGTATTGATAAGGTGATGAACCAGTGCAAGTCATGGAATTTGTATTAGCGCCACGAGGAGTCCACCATGACTTTGCCTGTACAGTCAAATTTGTGCCATTCCATGATAGATTTTGCACAACTAAAGAGTTAGTTTGTCCATTATCCGCCTTTTTGGCAGTTAAAAATGTGGCATAGTTAACCTGGCCATTGTCTGGATTAATCCGGGCTATAACTGCGACTTTTGGCCCGCCTCCGCTACCATAGCTAGACAACCAACGCCCAGTTGCAAAGCGGCGAAAATCATTACCAGTCTGACTACCAGTGGAAGAGTAAACGCCATATAAAACATTGCCTCCATCCCAATACAATCCGTAACCTGTACCGTCGTCATTTGTTGTTTCGTAATCAGTTCTACACCATGATTTGAGACCACTATTAAAACGGATTGTCACAGGGTTTTTGTTATTAGATGAGACTTGCTGATAACCAATGTAAATGGCTGTATTTCCATTAACTACTTTGGGGCCATTTTTAGCTTTGATTGTCGCTTCACTATCATTGCAACTGAATGTTACACCATTACCGATAGATGAATTTACCGTCTGGGCAAAAGCTGGAGGAGCTTTTTGTGTGATTACTAAATCAGCTACTAATACTACAGATAAAGAGAAACCTGCCAAATACTTCTGCAATTTGTGAGAATAAATCATGGTAAAAATCTGCCGATAAACTGTAAGGGAAAACACCGTATCACTATAAACTCTAATGAAAACTTAGACAAGAAAAATTGCTGAAAGTCGCAGATAACAGCATTTTAAACATCACTGAAAATGAGACTATACGACAAAGTGCGTAATATAATATGCATGACATTGCATGATATTGACTGCACATAAAGCTTCCCGATCAAAGAGAATTAGTGAATAGAAGAAATTTCCTAGGCAAAGCCCACCAAAGTTATTGCAGTAGTCAACAACAAATGGTTTTAATGAACAAGTAGCGTTTGCTCATTCTCTATATTTTTTGCTGGAAGCTTACTTCGCCTCTGCTTTCTGCCTTGCGCCGTGGTGTACTAGGCGGTTTTAGCATTCTTGTGTGATACTTCTCCTGCACCAGCTTTCAGGCGGCTTAACCTGCTTTTGCGAATACGTTCACTATCACGAATACCACCCGCCATCTCATATTCGCTACTGTTTTTGCCATACTTAAAAGCAACGCCCCTCACCATCTTATCTGTAAGATTGCTCAAGCTTTTTTCCATCTCATCAATTTTAGTTTTGTCAGAGTCAATCATAGCTAGAGCAATGTTATAAGCATCAAGCATAGTGCGTAACTGCTCAATTGATTTCGTCAGATTTGGCAAATCGCAATTATCGCCAAAATCCATGTTTGAATCTATTGCTTTCAATCCAGTGGATCTCAATTCAGCTTTTTCTAGAATACGGGATGTACGTTTTTGACGGGACATAGATATATTCGTTAGAGAGAGTTATAGAGCTAGTTTGACTTAGTAAAGCTGTTTTCTGGTTCAGTAAGATTCGTGAATAATTTTATTTTTAAAAATAAATTATATATAAATCTGAGTAATTTCTCTTAATTTCAGATATTGCACCTGGTTTTTTAGACGATTGCTTTAATGTTGATGATGAATGTCACGATGTTGATGATGAATGTCACGATGTTGATGATGA
>NZ_CAXTNP010000248.1:0-12211 GCF_964245575.1 uncultured Nostoc sp.
TTAGCACTTTCAGCCTACCTGTTTTGCCCCCTTTCTTATCCCGAACTCACGTTAAATTTACATAGGTTTGACCCAAAATTTGCATGAAATAGACAAATCTTCCAGTTTGTTCTACCAGTTTTTCGTTCGTAATATTTTGATAAGCTACATCTGCTAATGCAGATGAGGCATCACGCAAACCTAAATAAGAATACACCAAAGCTAAACAAACTGAAGCTTTCTCTGCCCAGCGATGATGCTCGGTATTTTGAGCTAGGTAAATTACTTGTTGAAATAACTTTACGGCTGCTTTTAGTTCCCACAAATCTATTTTGTAAAGACCAATACTTAATAAAGAATCTACCTCTAGCATTCTCAGATAGTAAACTGGATGTTTGTTCTCTGGCTGAAGTACAAGTGACTTTAGTGCTTGCGTTGCCAGAGTAATAGTTTTTTGTTGACAAGCGATCGCTTGACTAATCTTACCTGTTATCCAATATAAATCACCCAATATATTGTAAAGTTCGCTGAGATTTTGGTCATTTTCTAGATTATTAACAACTTGATTAATTGCCGTAAGTATCGGTTGAATTAAACCCATTCGATACAACGTACTACCAAGAGGTAAAAACTGCTGCCATTGATTATTTCGGCTTTTTAAAATGACTTTACCTGCCAACTCAAATTCATGAATCTCTATGTAGTGATAATATGCTTCTAAAGCTTGCAAAGCATCCTTGAAGGTTTCAATTTGTTTAACACTAGTTGTCCAAAATTCTGCGGCTTTGTGGTTGGCAATTTTCCATTCATCGCTGGGGCGTAAACGCGCGATCGCTTCTGCACGAATCACCGGATGCAGCCAATATTCACCTTTATCGCACTCCACCAAAGACCGATTTCTCAACGAGGCGATGATTTGGCGATGTTGATCAGGTGGGACATCCCAAAGTAAACAAAACAATCCTTGAGATGGAATGGTGGGTATATCTTGGTAACGATAACATCCCAAACGACAAAGTAGGCGATAAGCTTGGGGATCGAGGGCTTGCAGGCGATTGATTTGACTAACTGCTAAATTTTTTAAGTCGGTTGCTGCTAAAGGATCGGCATGATTTTCTTGCCAATAAAGAACCATGTCACCATCGAAATCTTCCTGAATTGAACCACAGAGAATTCCCATTGCTTTAGCATTACCGCCATACGTGCGATGCATGATTTGCAAAGTTGGCGAGTTGATAGTTAACCCACGCTTGCTAAAAAACTGTTGCCATGCACTTTGATCCAAACCAGGAAGCCGATAGTGATTCACATTTAGCCCAGGTTCACAAAGGCGATCGCGACTGGTAATCAAAGTAACAGACTGCACCCTAGCATCAGCCAACACCCGTAATAGTTCTACATAGTTGCGGTGAGAAGCAATCAAACCACCTTGTTGATCTAATGCAGGTTCCAGATTGTCAATTAACACCCCAATCCGCCGATCATGAAGTTGGCGCTTGAGTCGTCCCAAAGTTACCCCAAATTCTACCCCAGGTTCTTGATCAAAATCTTGTTTGAGCCATTCTTCTACTACTCGTTCGGCGGGGGTGATATTTTGCGTTTCCTTCGCCATCAGCAGTTCCAAAACCAAGTCAAACCCCTGATGGAGATATTGCTGCGCTAGAGTGGTTTTGCCTAAACCGCCTTCACCTTGGATCACAATCACTTTCGATCCCTGATTTACCAAAGTATTCAGGTGAGCGATCGCTTCTGTTCGTCCAATAAAATTGGTATCCTCTAATTTTGGGGTGGGGTGTGGCGATCGCGAGTAATCAATCAAACTGGATGATATCGCAGTAGTTTTTCTTAGAACTCGCTCTAAAGTAGCGCGACAATTACTTTTGGTAATCTTTTGGCGCAATACTTTAGAAAGCAGTTTCCATAACTGAGAACCAGCATCCTTGGCGTGTCCTTCCGTACAACCGTAAGAATCAGCGATATCCAAGTATTTTCTACCCAACCAAACTTGCACAAGAATCACTTTTTGCAAATCGCTCAACCGTTCCCCAGTCTGAGGGGGAATTATGGCGTCTAACCATGCTAATGCTGCTTGGGCGTCCATTGTGTAACGACGAGGGTAGGTCAGATTTTAAGGACAACTATAAATCAATCTACAGTTATGTTGCTGAAGTTTTCGGATAAGATTTTGTAAATCCGACTTTTTTCCCGACTTTTCCGAATAAAGCCTTCTAATCTAATTAAAATAAAACTCATTAGGTAACATCAGCACCATCATTACTTATGGTGAAATCAGACCCTCGTCAATTGCCTAGTAGTGCTGAACTTCCTTGTTCAGACGATACCCCTGTGGATAACGAAGACCAGAACTTTATTCCCAACCTGCTTCTCTTTTTGCTGCAATATATTTGGGCAAACCGTAATGACTGGTTTTTCAGTGTGGATATGGGCGTTTACCATACCACAGGGGTTAGTCCACTTGTGCCGATTGTACCAGACGGATTTTTGAGCTTAGGTGTAGAACGCCGCAAGGCAGATAAATCTCGTAAAAGTTATGTTGTTTGGGAAGAAAATAACATAGTGCCTATCCTGGCTTTAGAAATTGTCTCTTTAACTCCGGGTGGAGAATACGACAAAAAATTAGACATTTATGCCAAGTTAGGGGTACTGTACTACATTATTTATAATCCAGAGTATTGGCAAAGAGACAGTCATCAACCTTTTGAAGTTTATCGGTTAGTAGATAGTAGCTATCAATTGCAAATTGGTGAACCCTTTTGGATGCCAGAAATTAATTTGGGAATTGGGCGATCGCAATACGTATCTGGTAATATCCAGCGTCAGGTTTTGTATTGGTATGACCAACAAGGAAAGCGCTATCAAACTTCAGAAGAACAGCTTGAATTAGCGCAAAAAAAACTTGAGCGTTATCGTCAGCAATTTGGGGAACTGCCAGAGAGTTGAATTAGTACAAAATGATTTTTCTAAATTCAAAAAGTTTCCAATAATGGATACTAACAATTGGTTAGCTAATACTTTAATATACTATCGTCAAATGCAGTTTTTCAGTCACTATCAAGATTTTTCAAATTATGAATTAGTAAATGAAGTTAAAAAAATGGCTAAGAAACTTTATTCAAATATCTACGAGCATTTTTTTGACGAACGAGAGGATTGGTTTGTTCTAAAATTAGATATACAAAGAGTGTTCGATATAGATTTCGGTTCAATTTATGGCGATTACTGTGGAATTGAGGGTATAAATGACAGTATCCAGCAAATTTTAAGCATTGCTGAGATATCTAGAGGATTTTTTGCACCTAATAAAGTTATAAGTTACTATATCAATGAATGTTATGGAAAAATTTACTCAGAAAAAGATTTACTCAAATATTTCGAGCATTTACCTCCAGATGAAAACATACATAAATATTACAAAAATATAGTAGATTTTGAAATAGATGGTTCTAGACATTTGATTGTTGGTAGTTATGATCCATCACTAATAGCATTTCAAATAAATAAATTAATCATCAACACAGGTTATCAATTTTATTTGGGTGAATTTGGTAATCCTACACCGATGCTTTTACTCAATCAAGAAGAAAAGCAAAAGTTGCAACAAGACAGAGGCTTGAGAGTTAATGTAATCAGACCTGGTAAAGACACATCTTGGTTAAATTTACCGAGTAATCTTTAGATAACTTTAGCTATTAGCTTGTTGCAACCTTTAGGAACAAATTGCCACAAGATACTTTAGTTCTAGAATTAATTAGCAGCTATCCGACTTTTCCCACACTTTTTCAACTCCATCACATAAAACTGCCGACTTCAACCGACTGACAAAACGAAGTGCGATCGCTTAGTTTTATACGGTGTGTTATGCCGCTATCTTACGCACCCTACCAGATTGAAACTTATTCCCTCACATCACAAACTAACCTTTTAAATAAAGATAGAGAAATAATAGTTGTGTTTAACAAAGTTTGCGCTTCATTAAAATCAGCATCACCCGTAATAAAAAAATCTGCTCTTGTGGCAATAGCACAAGCTAAAAACTTTGCATCTTTCCTATCTCTAGGGAAATCAACCTCTACATCCACATCAATTAGTGTTGTCACTGAATCAATTAAATAAACCCATCTTTCGTATTGTGCCTCAGTTAATTTTAAACGAGGACGCTTTAAAACTTCCTTATACTCTGCGATAATATCTGCCGATACAACCCACTCAAAAGCATAATTAGCAATCACAAATAAAATTACTGCCTCTGGATTTTTATCAGCTATAGCAGCAGAGACTACGATATTAGTATCAATAATAACTTTCATTCTCCCCGTCTATAAGCTTCAATTTCTGCTGCTATTTCTTCATCAGTCAAGGGATTATCTGCGTGTATCGCTTGTATTTCTTTGAATAAATTTTTTAATTCTTCTGCTAAAGTAACCCTTTGATTATCGTTTGCCAAAATAATCACCTCAACTCTCTGTCCTGCTTTAAATGGTAAATCAGATAATACTAACTGCTTTGGATCTGCAATGGTGATATATGTTTTATAAGCGTTCATGATTTATCCTGTTACTCAACTTTTATCTACCCTTGTTCTAACAATTTCGCGACATTCTCTGCAATTCTCTCTTCTAACTTTGTTAAAGTCGTCTTAGAAGGGCGAAGTTTGAAACCCAAATTTTCTATAACCAACTTTTTCCCCGACTTTTGCAACCCTATCACATAAAACTGCCGACTTCAGCCGACTGACAAACGATAGTGCGATCGCTTAGGCTATTGGGCATAGAGATCAACAATTAAGTATAAAAAGATGCTCAATACCCTCAGCCCAATCACAGAAGACTTAGCAGGTAAAAGCTATCTTAGTCCTGATTATTTGCAAACACAGCGCCGCATTCGTTCCCTCATAGATAAATATATTGCAGTCGAAAAACTACACGAGCGTCTGCAAGATTTACCGTTACAGTTTGCCAATCCCCAACCGCGTCCCTGGAAACTCATCGACTGGCAGACGATTAACCGTAATCAAATTATCGGCTTAGACGCAGAAGTATTTTTATCTATCTTAATAGGTGCAATGGACACAGAAGCCCCCATTCGCGGCTATACCCAAACCAGTCGGCAGTATTTGGAAAAATTGCATCCTCAAATGGCTCGGTTTGTTGGTGGAACAGTCGGTAAAGATGGCGAACTCCTGGAACTTGGTTTGTGGGAAAAGGAAGAACGTCAGCACACACCTGCATTAATCAAAATCTACACCCAATTAACAGGCGAGAAAATTACCCCAAAACTTCGTACTGTTAGAAGCTATCTCCCTACAGATGACGCTTACGAAGACTTATATCGCCACGGCTTACACCGCATTACCACAGAATACGGTGCTACCTGTCTTTATATTTGGTTGATGGCTCACACTACTGGCGCACTCCAGGATGTTCTAGAGGAACTAGCACAGGATGAAATCAATCATACGACCAAATTCTGGGGGTTTGGAGTCTGGGCTTTCCCTGATACTGGGTTGATGCGAATTGGACGCACGCTAATCAAAACGCGATCGCCAAACTATCAGCCTAACAACCTCATGCGTACTCTTTGCCGCATGATGGGTACTCTCAACTGGAATGCTTGGTCATTAACCAACAAAACAACTCTCCTCTTCACCTTCACTTACATAATGCATCGCTTGTGGAGTTGGAACAATAGCCTCACACCAGACTATCTGCAAAATTTATTTGAAACTAATTAGTCAAAACAAAGGACAAGTGACAAATGACAAATAACAAATCAAAATTACCCACCGATTTAAATCCCCAAAAAATCCCCCAACATATCGCTGTGATCATGGATGGTAACGGACGATGGGCAACCAGTCGAGGATTACCACGCATTGCTGGACATCGCCAAGGAGCAAAGACACTCAAAGAACTATTGCGTTGCTGCAAAGATTGGGGAATCAAAGCGTTGACAGCCTACGCTTTCTCAACAGAAAATTGGCAGCGTCCCGTTGAAGAAGTAGATTTTCTGATGCATTTGTTTGAGCGATTACTACGCCGCGAGTTAGCTCAGATGCATCAAGAAGGAGTACGCATCTCGTTTATTGGAGATTTATCAGCTTTACCTAAATCTCTACAGATAGAAATGGAACGTTCAATCATAGAGACGTTGAACAATCAAGCAATCAACTTTACGGTTGCAGTCAATTACGGTAGCCGCAACGAAATTACCAGAGTTTGCCGTCAAGTAGCTCAACTCGTGGAACAAGGCGAACTCAGCGCCCAAGAAGTGAATGAAAGTCTTATAGAACAACACCTCTACACAGCAAATACTCCAGAACCCGATTTGCTGATTCGTACTAGCGGTGAGATGCGATTGAGTAATTTCCTCTTGTGGCAAATGGCGTATACAGAGATGTATTTCAGCGATATTCTTTGGCCAGATTTTAATCGAGAAGCATTTTATCAGGCTTTGTTGAGCTACCAAAATCGCGATCGCCGTTTTGGTCAAGTTAAAGCTTCAGTGTCAGCTTAGTCTACCAAACACCAGACATTCTCTCAAAATTAAACCGGATTTTTGCTATGAGGCATAAAGTAAAAGCACCCACATTACCAGGATGGTATATGAGCGCTAATAAATTAAAACATTATTGAGGATAATCTATCTGCTATGACAGACCGAAGTAACTATAAGAATAGCAAGCGGTGGGTAAATAAACTGCAAGGGTAGTTACAAATGTTTTGTTAAAAATATTACTTACTGTAAGACATTGTTTATTTTGCTAAAATGTGATATTCAAGATTGGTGTGATGCCTACAGTGGGCTACAACCGCAAGAGAAATTATTTCCACCGTTTTCCTCGTGATTTTACCTGCACCCAAATCGATCAGCGATCGCAGTCTCTTAATTTTTTTTGAGTAAATTATTCTTTGTTAGGTATTGAGCCAAAATCCTCGGCTCAATACCTATATTCATTATCACAAAATCAGACTTATGTAATTATTATTTTGTCAATATAGCAATCCTGTTTTATATTTGAACAGAGAAAATTTGGAAGGCTTATGAATCAAGCATTTTACGTAATGCATTGTTCAAAAACCATTTAGAATTACTATCGTAGTTATAGAAACTCTCAATATGATGTATTGTTAATTCTTTCCCAAAATAGTATTTACTATAATTTAATACTTGCGATGTCAGCTGAGGTTCTGGTAAGTCAATTCAGAAAAAAATCCTGATATCCAAAATTTAAAGTTAATAAGATTTTTTTTAAATCTACTTTAAATTTACTTATCAATGCACTTGGAAATCGCAATTAATTTTTTCACTATATTTATAGGTGTTGGGAGTTATGATGGCAAAATATCTACTAGCTTTTGCTAGTGGGATGGGATTTTTATGTTTAATTGCCGGGTTATCACCTGTGCAAGCCCTTCCTAGTTTAGAAATTGCAGATAAAAACGTAGCTGTTAATCAAGATGACGGCAGCTATGAAAAGAATTATTCTCATCAAAGCGATTTAGCAAATAATATCTCCAGTAAATTGCTGATAGCTAATGAAACTCAAAAAAACTTACCCTCAGTCAATCAACAGCAAAAAATTCCAGATATAGGAGTAGATTCTGCTGTTAATTTGTGGCAGCCAATCATACCACAACCTGCAAGTTCATCTCCAAACTCATACAAACTTGCACAAGTAACATCCGTATCGCAATTGTCTGATGTACAGCCGACTGACTGGGCTTTTCAGGCACTTCAATCTTTAGTCGAGCGCTATGGTTGTATCGCAGGTTATCCCAATCAAACCTATGGCGGTAATCGGGCGATGACTCGCTATGAATTTGCTGCTGGCTTAAATGCTTGTTTAGACCGAATCAACGAACTGATTGCGACTGCAACTGGTGATTTGGTTAATAAAGAAGATTTAGCCACGTTGCAGAAACTACAAGAACAATTTACGGCAGAATTGGCAACATTACGAGGTCGAGTAGATGCTGTAGAAGCTCGCACAGCAGAACTAGAAGCAAATCAGTTTTCTACTACGACCAAACTCAATGGTGAGGTAATTATTGCTGGTGTTGGTGCTAGCGGTGGCGCTCCTAATCAGAGTGACCCGAACATCATCCTAGTCAATAGAGTGCGGTTAAATCTCACCACTAGCTTTACTGGTAAAGATTTATTAATTACTGGATTGCAAGCCTATAACTTTTTGGGTGGAGTCGATGGACAGGGTAGCCTGCAACAAAGTTTAGGATTAGCTGCGCCACTTTTAAGTTCTAGTAGCGCTCGTACCAGTTTTGAGCCACAATTTCCGGGGTTAAATGTCAATACTTTGTCGGGTGTTGGCGCAAACAGTATTCAGCTTTACAAATTGCTGTATATCTTTCCCGTCGCTAATAAATTAACCTTGTTTGCAGGAACTGCGGCAGAAACATCAGATGCTTTCCCAGCAATTACGCCTTTTTATGGTGAAGGACAAGAGTCAATTTCTCGTTTTGCCGGCTTGAATCCTGTGCTACGGGTTTCTGGTGGGACTTCGGGTACTGGTTTAGCATCGGCGGCGGGATTTATTTTTAACATTTCGCCAAATTTGGATTTAAGAGCTTTATACGGCAGTGTAAATGCCAATTTACCCGAAAAATCTGCGACTGAGGCACTACCAGGAGTTTCTACTACACCTTTGGGAGCAGGTTTATTTAGTGGTAGTAGTATTATTGCCACACAGTTAACCTTTAAGCCAAGTCCGGCTCTGGATATTGGTTTAAACTATGCCCACAGTTATCACGAAATCAATATTTTGGCTACAGGATTAGTTAGTAGTGATATCGGTGCTTTAGCAGGGATTGCAGCTGGAACACCGCTCACACTCAACTCTGTTGGCGGTACGGTAACATGGCGATTGTCTCCCAAAATAGCATTATCTGGCTACGGTGCAGCAATATTTGTTGATGCTGCTTCCAATAGCGTGGATGCTTCCACCACCTTTACAAGTTGGATGGCGGGAATTCACTTCAGAGATTTATTCAAGTCAGGAAACACTGCCGGGATTCTTTTTGGTCAGCCGCTTTTCCGTACTGATACTGGTGGTTCTGCTCAACTTACGCCCACAGGCGACAATCGGGCGACTCCTTACCATTTAGAAGCCTATTACCGCCTTCAAGTTAGCGATAATATCAGCATTACCCCTGGTGCGTTTGTTCTCTTTAACCCAGAAGGTAACAGCAATAATGAGACTACGACTGTAGGTGTACTTCGGACTACTTTTACATTTTAAGAGATTGGGAGTAGGGTCAAAGTCCCCCAATTTATTGGGGGATTTAGCTATTTATTTGCTACTTTCTCTCACAACCTTCTTAGCTGCACCCTCAAATTGTTTAACAAGACCTCCAAATAACCATCCCATCATTTATTCACACCTTTTCACAGCATAATTAGCAAGCAGATATCCTCCTAAAAATAACACTCCTGAAAAGGAGTGTCGAGGATAAAATAATGGCTAATAAATAAGTAGAAACTCGGTGGACGATTATCGAATAATGTTATTTTGGGCTTTATAAAAATCTAGTCACTTTGCCCAAAATCTGTTGTGCAAAATTGGTACGATGCCCACCTTGGGATACACCTACGCTGCACTAAAAATAAAGTGCGTAGCCCATCATAGACATCGCCCTACAGATAACCTAATTATTTCTTTTCCCTGATTTACCAGTTTGATTGGAAAGTTGGTGCTTTTGTATTACCCGCTCAATCTGGCAAGTCACCGTATCTATTCTATGTTTAACCTTATCAAAATCAATATTCACCCAAATATAGGCTTTGTCAGGTCTTTCCTGCTTATAATTCATATATTGCAATACTAGTCAAGATATTCTGTTATATCTATACGATATAGCCATCTCAATTTCTAAACTACTTTCTCTAGACGTATAAGTAGATATGCTTAATATTTACTTAAGATTTTACACAGTGATTTGTAGGGCTACAGCTACCTGTGCTACTCCACTAAAAAAGACGCGATATTTCGCGCCTCTGGCAGCTAAAATCCAAATTTTAAGTGTTAACTTAAACCTTTGTTTGTAGATATTGCACCAACTGCGGTGCTTGCATCACTCCCTCTATCCGATCCACAGGCTGACCCTGCTTAAATAGTACTAAGGTTGGTAAAGCGGCAATTTTATACTGAGTAGCCAAATCTGTGTATTTCTCTGTGTCGATTTTGACAATTCGCAGGCGATCCTTAAGTTGGGCATTGACTTGCTCTAAAATTGGCACCATCATTTGACATGGGCCACACCAGTCAGCGTAAAAATCTACTAATACAGGTACATCAGAAGCAGACAGCATCTCTTCAAAGCTGTTAAATTGCTTTTTAGTTGCCATGTGATACACACCGATTTTCAATTGTTTGTTTCAATAGTAATTCTTAGAAAATAAAAGCGGTATAGGTTCATGGGTTTTTGTTGGAAAAGAATTAGATTAGTCAATATCAACTGATTGTCCAGCAAAAAATCTTAAATAATTATAATAAAATCCACATATTGTTTACGTTGGTGTATATGCATTAGATATGTATTTAAACCTATCCTGACCAACCAAATAAATATACAGGCGTTCACGAGAGTCATGTCTAGGACGGGCGTAACTGCAACACTTGCTAGTCTATCCAATCGGGCGATGTCTACGATGGGCTATTGGGCGTCACAGCTATAAATTAAATCAACAATATATTGCTTCAAGTTATTCATTTATTAAGAGAGAAATAACTATAAATGTTTTATTATCCAGACAATATTCAGATGTTCCCTAAATCACCATAAGATAATTAGCGCGGTATTTCTAAGATTGAGGAACATTGAATGACACTATTACAAGATAAAGTCGCAATTATTACAGGTGCATCACGAGGAATTGGTCGAGCGATCGCAATTGAATTAGCCACACAGGGAGCGATCGCAGTTGTCAATTATGCCAGTTCGAGTGCAGCAGCTGAAGCAGTTGTTACAGAAATTACAGATGCGGGAGGTCAAGCGATCGCTATCCAAGCAGACGTTTCTAAAAGCGATCAAGTAGACGCACTAGTTAACGCCGTCATCGAAAAGTTCCGCCGTGTAGATATCTTAGTCAACAACGCAGGTATTACCCGCGACACATTACTTATGCGTTTGAAGCCAGAAGATTGGCAAGCAGTGATAGACCTGAATTTAACTGGTGTTTTCTTATGTACGCGTGCCGTCAGTAAAATCATGCTAAAGCAGCGATCGGGGCGAATCATCAACATTACCTCTGTTGCTGGGCAAATGGGCAACCCAGGTCAGTCCAACTACAGCGCCGCCAAAGCAGGTGTAATCGGCTTTACCAAAAGCGTTGCCAAAGAACTAGCTACTCGCGGCATCACCGTTAACGCCGTCGCCCCTGGATTCATCACCACCGACATGACCAGTAATCTCAACAACCCCGAAGATATTCTCAAATACATCCCACTCGGTCGCTTCGGTCAGCCCGAAGAAGTTGCTGGGATGGTGCGCTTCCTGGCTGCCGATCCCGCCGCCGCCTACGTCACCGGACAAGTTTTTAACGTCGATGGCGGCATGGTCATGGCGTAATACCAATTTGAAAAAAGAATACGACAAATAGACCATTTGTAGAGACGCGATTCATCGCGTCTTTACCCAAGGATGTATTGCCATCATTAATTGAATTGGTATAAGTGATTCATCGCGTCTACAGCAATTTTTGTAGGGTGTGTTACGCTTTCGGCGTAAGCCACCGATTTTATTTCAGGTAGTTCACTCTCGTAAATCGAGTTTTCAACTTCTAAATCAAGTTTTCAACTTCTAAATCGAGTTTTCAACTTCTAAATCGAGTTTCAAACTTCTAAATTAAGTTTTCAACTTCTAAATTAAGTTTTCAACTTCTAAATCGAGTTTTCAACTTCTAAATTAAGTTTTCAACTTCTAAATCGAGTTTTCAACTTCTAAACTAACTTCACGGCTCGTAAACCTCTGATTCTCAACGAACTTTGGCAAATATACCCGTATTTATCCTTTAGGCTAATCTTAATGCTCTAAAGCTAATAGAATTGGGCAACTGTTCTGCTAAATGCCTACCAAGCTACCCAACCCAGTTTAATTTTTGGATATCGTCACCAACATCACAGGAACAGGTCTGGACTCTTCTTTGACCTTTTTTTAATTAAAAATTAAAAGTTAAAAATTAAAAATTAATCAGAATA
>NZ_CAXTNP010000249.1:0-11642 GCF_964245575.1 uncultured Nostoc sp.
ATATTCAAAGAACGATTTCATCTGCGTTTGGCTAAACAAACGGTCTATCATGGGATACTCGATCCCCTTCCCAAAGCACTCTTTTGCATCTTAGAAAAGCATTGATTTTTTTGCACAAATTTATCACTCGTTCATAAAACAGGGCTATGTGCCAGAGTCTAGCTTGAAAACGAGCAGCGATCGCCTCACTCGAATATTTAAAATTTTAGGCAGACACAAAACCCTACCCCTGCATCCCAAACCGCCGTATCATCTCGGCTAACGCCACTGCCTCCCCATCTGATGCGTATACACATACACGAACCTATCCCACTAATAATATTTGTGTTACAAAGCTTAAGCTTATTGAGAAATGAAAACGGAAAATCAAGGTTTTCAAGCACATTTTACGAAAAGAAGTAAGAATTTTTAGAATAGTGGGATAGGTTTACGCTTTCAACAGTCTGAGGCGACGCGACCCCCAAGGGAGCGTGAGCCGCCTCACAAGAGTGCGAAATTTCGGTAAGCGTGTCAGAGTTACACCTCACAAACTCTTTTGTAGAGTTTGTGAGGTGTTCCTGAGTAGTTCGTGAGGTTTCAGAAAACCCTTGCTCTGACTGAGTTTTGCCTAAAATAGATGCTTGATTTAAAGCACGTATTTCTTCACAGGCAGCATCTTTATCTGGAATCTCAGCATTTAGTTCTCGTTTTTCAGCATCTGGTTTTGGTGACGCAGAATTAGCCTTCTCCCAAAATTCTTTCATCCGGCTACCATGCAAATTCTTCACCATCCAGCTAGCCGTTTCTCGGCCGTCTTGAATCGACTTGTCGGGCTTAAAAATGAACAGACCACTGTCGGAGAGAATTTTCTTCGCAGAGATAAAAGTACTGTACGCCAAGGCAGAAGTCAGAGGCATCCATCGAGAACCGTAGGGGTCAGCAGTCCAACACTCCTGCCACAATTGCGTAACTGAAGGCTTTTGCTGCGACCACACCTTTTACATTTTTATTTTAAACAGTTGTTACCGTACAAAACTTTTTGAGTGCCATTTGGAGCAAACCGGACACACCAACCCTGTGTTTTTACTTGCCAATAACGGAAGGCTGTAGCCATCGCAAATATAATTATAGCAATCGCCAGTACAGTTAGGACGTAGACTAGAAAGAGATGTTGCGTTCTGAAATTAGGACTGATTACCAATGGCAAACCCTTACAGTTACGATTTCCGCCGGAAGGTAATTGAAGCCATTGAATTGAACGGGCTAAAGAAAAGCGAAGTAAGTGAACTGTTCAACATCAGTCGAAACACAATTAATTTGTGGCTGAAACGCTTTGCAGAAACTGGAGATTTCCAGGCCAAGCCCAATCAATCGCCTGGACATAATCAGAAAATCACCGCAGCGCTCGAAATTTCGAGCTTTTGTGAAAGTACACGGGGATAAGACTCAAGCCCAGATGGCACAATTATGGGAAGACGAGATTAGTGCGCGTACTATCTCCCGTGGGTTAGAGAAAATCGGATTCACGCGAAAAAAAAGACCTATGGTTATCAAGAACGAGACGAGTACAAACGAAGTTCGTTTATTGCTCAGATAGCAAAGCTTGAAAAAAATATGGTTGTCTATGTTGATGAGTCTGGCATGGATAATCGAGACGATTATGGCTATGGCTGGAATCAGAAAGGAGAGCGCTTCTATGCTCTCAAGTCTGGGCGGCGTCAAGGGCGGGTGAATATGATTGCCGCACTGTGTGATCAGAAGTTGATGGCTCCTTTCACTATTGAAGGTTCAAGGAAACGAGATGTGTTTGAAACCTGGCTAAAAACTTGCTTAATCCCTGTACTCAAACTTTTGTCAAGTTGTGACGATGGACAATGCTACCTTTCATAAAGGTGGATGTATTGAACAATTGATTCGAGATGCTGGCTGTGAAGTTTTGTATTTGCCAGCTTATTCCCCAGACCTCAACCGAATTGAGAAATGCTGGTCTTGGCTGAAAAGTCGAATTCGCAAACAAATCCAGCAGTTTGATTCTCTTCGAGAAACGATGGAATCTGTTTTGCGTTTAGCGTCCTAACTCATTTGGCTATTGCTATACTGTCCCTAAAATTGTGACCAGCAGAACTCGCCGCCAACGAATTTGATTTTTTGCCAACATTTCCTATCCTCTAAACCTCTAGCTATACCAAAAATAGAAAGCGATACGTGTGGTAGGGCAGCAGGTAACTTCACAGGCTTATTATCTAATGTGATCTCCATTCAATTAATATCCCCAGCGGGTGGGAATAAAGGTTGTTGGCATACTATTTCAAGTATTAAGTAGCATCCTTTAATACACCAAGACTCCATCTATACAGAGATCGCAGCAACAATTGGTTTAAATTAGGGGGATTACCAACTTCTTTAAGTACATCCATCATCAAATCTTTGACAACTTCTGGCGTTTCTGGATATTTCACTGGAAATAAACCATCATCAGCCCACATAGAACGAATTTGAGACGCAGTTATAGCAGATCCTTTGTGAATAACATTATTGCGCTTATCACGAATACGGTCTAATAATTTACACCATTTGTTATCTGGACTTAGTTTTCGAGATTTACACCATCCTTGTATTAAACCTGCAAACCCTGGTTCGTAAGTATTGTCTAAATATTCTTTACTTGGTGGTAGTGTAATAAAACCTTTTGATAACCAATTTTGAGATCGAGATTGAATATATAGTAATCGCTCCAAAATTTGAGCGAACTGAACGAATGCAGCAGTATAATTTTGGCGATGAAGAGGTAATTCTATAAGCAGAGTAGACTCCCAAGCCTGGATCAGTTCATCCTGTCTTATCTGACGTGACTGTTCTTGCCAAGTTTGAATTATTTCACTATCTACTATCTTGCTGACATCATTAGAACGTAGCCACTCTTCAAGGGATTGAAAAAACTTATTGTCAGATTCACAGTTGATAT
Organism: uncultured Nostoc sp.; assembly: GCF_964245575.1. Classification (GTDB taxonomy): domain Bacteria; phylum Cyanobacteriota; class Cyanobacteriia; order Cyanobacteriales; family Nostocaceae; genus Nostoc. The sequence continues at coordinate 2,945 of NZ_CAXTNP010000249.1, forward strand.
ACTTAACCAAGATACCAGCTAATTTATACAAAACTTTATGTCGATTTTGATGCACCTTTAACCAAAATTGTGCTTCAGAAAAATCGCCTCTTTCCCAGGCAGAAATTATCCGTAACCGTTCTAGTGACCAGAAGTACTCTCCCATCGGAATTAATTTGAATGTTGGGGAATGAATAGCTGTTCTAGAACCATCAGTCAAAGTAGGAAAGAATTCTTCTGGCTCATCAGGACTAGCATTAAACACTTGACATTGACGCACTAAGGCTGCCGCACAAATTTCTACACCAGAGGCGATTGCAGGGGTACAACCTTTATTTTGTATCCATAGAACAAATTCTTCATCTTGATTGGTATCAAAAGAGTTTATGGCTTCTTTTAAAACTAAAAGTTCCAGTTCTTGCCGAATAGCATCACTATCATTAGCATTAATTTTTGGTGTATGAATATCAACCCTGACATCAGGAAAAATATTTTTGATTTTCTCTGCCATTAATTCGGCTAACCATAGTGTATCTAAGCGACGATAAAACCAAGAAACTATTTCTGGCTGGTCAGTTCCCCAAAGAATAATATGTTTTAATCCTTTTTTTATACCAGCTTCAATAATCTTTTGGTCTAACAACAATTCAACTTGATTAAAATCACCACCTAACCATTCTTTTGCATAATCATAATAACGTTGACCTAAATCTCGCGCACTCCAAGGATAAGTTTTATCATTTTCTTGATAAATACCTCGTTCTATTCCTAATTCTTGATAAAGTTGGTTTACATGGGCGGGATAGCCGATATTGCCATCAGCACCAAAAGAACGAATAACACCCTCTTTGGAGCGCCAGCCGATTTGACGAGTACCAACAGTGATAATTAAAGTATCTACGCGACTGATTTCAGTTACTATGTTTGTCATCGGGGAAAAATTTGAATGGAATTACGTAATGTTTCTAAATATTTTTTGCGAGGGTCAGCACTAGCACCAAACACTGTCACCACTTGATAATCATCTAAATCTGCAATCCATACAGGAGAAGGCTTAACTTCTCTACCCACTTTGCCGCATAGATTACTATCATAGTTTTCCTTAATCTTAAAATCTCCACTATGTAGTACTGCTAAAGCATAGGGTTTACCAAAATCTGCTTTTCCACCACAAACAACTATGCGACAGTTAGTGTCTATGGCTTCAGTCCACTTGTCATGACTGACTGCACCACAAGTTTTTAGTGAGCGGTAATTACAATTAGGATCTAAGGCTTGTAATGCCGTATAAAAACTCTGTAATCGTTGCTGAAATACTTGATGAAATTCTTTGGCAGTTTCGGGTAAATACCAAAATGATTCATCGCTTTGAGGTATGAGGGTAGAACCCCGCCACCAAGGTGCATATTGACGACTTTGACGAGAATAGCAAGGTCTTCTCGCACCTTGACCAATACCGCCTAGATGGAACATTAGCCAGGTAAGATTTTGACTCAATTTTTTTAGGGCATTTTGCTGGCTTTGGGGTACTGCTGACGAAAAACTCAGCGTGAGAATTCCCTGTTGTTCACCACAATCATCATTTTTACCTTGAGGTTCTCTTTGGGTATTTTTCCCTTCTAATATCCTGACCATTAACCAGCCATGTTCTTTTTGAGGAGTAATTGTCCCAAAAATTTTACCTTCCCATTCCTGAACTTTCGTAGCTGATAAAACCCCTAAAGCAATAGCTCTAAACCAATAGCGGAGCATAGATTTAAAAGCTACAGGTCGCACTTCAGCAGAAGATGTTGTGTCTGATTTTAACTTCCCTTGTTTATCAAATTTAAAATCTCCTTGATAGTCTTTTTGGTAGGGTTGTAAAACATTTTTAAACTTCTGCTGCCCATGAATTAGTTGCCCTTGCAAAATAAATTCAATTCGGTAAAATTCGTTTTTATAGGTGACTTTACCTGCTGGAATTAATTGACCATAGCCAGTGTTAACTTGAGAACCAGCACCAGCTTGTAAACCATCAATTAACCATTGTCTAACTTTTTCTAATATTTGGATATCTTGACAGCCGCTTACTAGACGCAAGCCAATTACAAAAATCGGCTTTTCTAAACTAAGAAATGGATTAGGATTAGGGCTGTATTCTAGTGAGTTACTGTCCCATTTCCAAATGTTATTGGCCATGTCCACCGCCAATACCTTTTGGTCAGGCTTTTGATTAGGTAAGGGGTAAGCGTCTAGAAAAATAACTTTACCTGCACGGTTGCTTCCAGATAGGTGTAATCCATCACTTTTATGGTTAGCCTCCAGAGAACCAAACCAAGGCGCAACCTCTTTTTCTGCTTGTTTCCAGCATATCTGCTGTTGTGTCATAATTTCCCTAATTGCTTGGGTTCTGGCTAAACCTCGCAGGGTACTAGAAGGAATATAAGGCATTCCCAAAGCATCAAAGGCAGGTAACAGGATACTTTCTGGCCCACGATGTCCACCTACCCGGATTCGCCAAGGACACTGGACTTTAAAGCTGTTTTGAGCGATTAATTGGGTACGTTGGGTCAGCTGTTGCAGGCGAGTAGAGTAATTTGCCCCTTCTTGGGCCATCTGCAACAATTGTACTTTGCTGGGGTCTTTGTATTCAGCATCGGGCGATCGCATCCAACGCAGATATTCTACAAAGCTAGCAGATGGATGTGGACGAGGTTCATTATCTGCATCTAGCCAAGGCGAAGGTGCTGGGGGTTGACTTCCACCACTTCCGCCACCAGAACCACCGGGACGACCACTACCACTACCCGAATGATTCCCACCACCATTAATTACTTTCTTTGGTTTACTTACATCTGGTTTTGCAATTGCAGGAGGTAAAGGTAGCGGTTTTACTGGTCTTTTCGGTTTTTCAAACGTCATTGGTTTTATTCTCCTTTAATATCCCAATAAACAGCACTAGCCCAAAAACTAAACTCTTGTGCCAAAGCCAGCCCTAATCCTGTTAAACCAAGATACGCCTCTGTTGTGATATTTGCTTGTTTTAATACCTGTAAACCATTATCACTAGCCAAGTTTTCTAAACTATATAATCTTTCTAAACACTCAAAATATTTTTTTAATACTTGCTTTTTTCCCTCTTGAGTTAAAGCTTTTTCTTCAGCTTTCAGACGCAGCATTCCCCAAGTAGAAAGATATGTATATAATTCTACCGCTTGGTTCTTTTGTTCTTTGAGGCGTTCCTTATTATTCTCATTATCTGTTCTTAAATTTTGTAATGCTTCGTAGACAGGCTCACCAATAGTCCGGGGGTCAAATGTCATGATTTATTAACTCCTCAATTTTTATTTAGGATATTCATTCACTAATTCTTTACTATCCACTGCTGGACAAAGCCCCGTCCTAAACTTTCCTGCCCACCAATTTGTAGAATCTGATTAGCTGCCAATAAATTTGTAAAATCTACAGAGGATTGTTTTGCTGTTCCATTAGCTTGAGATGTTATTCCCCAAGACAAATACATTAAAGTATCTGGGGGGATTGCTTCTTCATAACGGAACCCACCATCTACTGATTTCTGTTCATCCAATTTGATTTTTACTTGTCGCCATAAACTCATTTGAATTAAGGTGGTACAATGCTGATCTGGTAGGACTAACAGACGGTTAATAGTGCTAGTTTCTGATGTTTGGGGAACAAATTCCTTCCAGCTTGACCACTGTTTTAAGTGTTCAGCTTTGATAATTGCATCTTTGAGGTAAATCGGAGATTGAGCATTAGTAAAATTACAGCTATATTCCGCAGGTAATTGAGAAGTATTATTCTGTAGACGTTGCCAACGATTTAATAACATGGGGCAACTAATCCAAACTACACTGTGACTCAAAGAAGGCACGGGTAGCCAGAGTATAGAAGCATCACCAATCCAAATGTCACCTTGTTCTAATTCTTTTCCATCCTTTAAATCAGTACCAAATAATTTAGATTGAATTTCTTTTTGCTCTGCAATGCTTGACCGGAACTTGCCCCGAATCGTACTTGAAGGAATGTAGGGTAAGTTAGTATGCGATTCTCGAGCAATCCCTAGTAAATTACCTTCTTGAGTTGTCCCGCCCGTATGTAATGGAGAAAGCAAATAGAAGTAGATGTAATCAATCATTAATTTTACCTCTTTTTATTTGTATGTCAGCCAAAGTAACTCAGAATAACCAAGTTGTCTCCAGCTATTTACCTTAGTATTGGAATCATCCTGAAATAAACTTTGCGGTTGATTCAGGTAATACAAACTTCCTGGTGGGGCAGCGAACACTTGTGGCGCAGGAATACTTTTAGTCGATGACTCTTTATCTCGAAACCGACAGCTTATCGGTACTGGCTTCTCAGTGGCTAAACTAACTAAATTTCCTGGTGTTTGATTACCATTCACCGTATGCGCTAATTTCCATTCCCAAGGGAAAGCGCGACATAAAGATGAATTATGTAAGTTATCTTTGTGTTTTCGTTCAAACACGCCAGGAGTAACCAAGTAAGCTATAGACTTATCACCTTGCTGAAAATTCTGCTGAGAAATGTTTTGCAGGTTAGCCCATTGTTCCCCTAGCTCATTGCACTGCTTCACGATGCTGCGATGTCCTTCTCCACCCAGTCGTACAGTGCTAGGAGTTTCAATTTCTGTATCGATGCCAATAGCTAAACTCCAGCCAGCATGAAGACGAATACCATTCTCGACAAAGTAACCATCGGCATCTTTAACTTGTCTGCTTCCTTCTTCAATGGCGTTGTGAGAACGAGTTTCTACTGTCCAAGGTTTGTCTTCATGACTATCTTTTATGACTAACCAATCTTCTTCACCTATTATTCCAGTTTTGAGATATTTACTGACGACTTCGTAAGGAAGATACTGACGAAATTTTTTCTCTGTAGTCACAATCTCTACGTCATCATCTGGAGGTGTTGAACCAGGTTTCACCAAGGGACAAGGTTGGCTTCTGTCCCACAGAGCATTTCTTAAGTGAGAGTCAGATTCCCATGCTAAGGGCATCAAAGGCGTTGACTTAAAAAATCCCAGAGGACGAGGTAAGTAAAGTTTAACCCCTGTGTCAGTTTGGCGGCACAGAAAAGGCCCAACAAGACGAAAGTTTTTCTTTTCTGACAATAATCCGCGCAATGCACCGACAATACTGTGTCCATTGGGCGGAAAGACACTACCAGCCCATGCCCTTTCTCCTGGAGTGAAGGGTTTAGCATCTCGTAAAAGTAGTATATCTAGTGGAGTTAAGGTATACCAAAACATTAACAACCATCTCCTAACTTGATTTCGCGGTTGCGCTTCACAAAAGCCGCAAGTTTTAACCAGTTTTGAACTTCTGAATCTCTATTTTTCTCCTCGGTCATGTCCCACAAAATTTTCAGAAACTCTAATAGAGCCTCCTGAAAATCTTTTTTGGCAAGTTCGTCTCCAAGAAATTGGTCACGGCGATCGCAAAATGCTCTCGTCCAAGGTACTATTGCCTCTATCATTGGGGCGGGATGCTGGCTCCAAAGTGTTGATGCTTGTTCAAAAATAGCCGCCTCTGTTTGCAAAGATGGGTTGGAGGTCAGGTTTTGCCACTTATGGAAAACATCAAATTTCGCTGTTGATTTCAAAATATTACCGTTCCCGTACAACACTCGAACTTGCACTGCGTCTTTGGCAATGCTTGCAGCAGATTTATGTTCTTTGGCTGACTCTTCAGATGACCAGAGGTTTTCCAGAGCGATCGCTAGTGGTACTGAATGATGGACAATGACTATACCAAAGCTAATAGTTGCTTTTTTACCCATTGTGAATAAAGGTCGCTTGGCTAACTGCGGTGGGGAAGCAGCTTCAATTTTATATTGCCAATAGTCACCATCATTTTTAAATTCACCTTTGGGGTCTTGTTTACCCTGGAAACATTGACGAATATCCCATAACCAGTTATCCCATTCCCAGAGATTGGTGTAAGCCAAGACATCATCACCACCAGCATAAATTAATCGTCCGGCATAGCGTTGTTGAGTCAAGTAGGGAACCAGTTGATTGGAGAAGTCTAATAAAGCGCGACTCAAGGCGCTGTGTGTACTTGGTCCCATACGTTTTTTCTGTTGCAAAAACTTCTGAAAGCTTTCTATAGATACAGATAATTCCGATGGAATGTAATCACTATAATTTTGTAAATTTTTGCCTTTTAGCCAATCACTCATACTATCACCGTCACCTGCTGCCAATACATACCAGTCGGCTGGATTGTTGCTGGGATAGAATTTGTCAATTATCTTTTGAATTTCACCACGATATTTTATTTTTATTTCAAGAAGTTTTCGCTGGATTTCCTCTTTATCCTCATCACCTGCATTTTGAAACTGGTCTTGTAATGCCTCCAATTCTGTAGTTTTAGAGTCTTCTACCAACCAACCAGCATTCAGTAAACGGGGATGATACCTTTTGGGTGCGTTGTCATGATCTATCCAAGGAATTCCCCATTTGCTTCTCATCTCTTTAATAACACCCTTAGTCCAAGGAAATTCCTCTATAATTTTTTTGCAAGCTTTATTAAAATGCAATTCATGCTTAATTTGTGCATCATAGACTTTGAGATATCCGGCAACCCCTGCGGTTAAATCTGGGTAAGATGCTGCTATAACATCCTTATTTGTAATATTTAATAGCTCACTTAAAACTTTTGGTAAGCTCCGTTTGACTGTTTCTGTTGCATTTAACTGTTCTCTACCATCAAATAAACCGACGTGTTGTTCCCAAAGTTTTTTAGTTTCCCCTTCTGTTATCCAGCCCTTTCTATTTTGACCGGGATTAACCACCGGGCCAATACCAGAAATTGTCGAACGAGGCCCAAATGCCGTGGGAATTTCCCAATTACGGGCATTTTTCACCGCCGCTAAAGCATATCGAGTTTGGTCAAAAATATTTCCCCACCAAGAGCCAACATTAGCGCTAAACTTTCTACCTTGTTTTTCCCAACGTTGTTGATATGCTTCCCGGAGAAAATCTAGTTCAGCTTCTTGAAAAAGTTTCTGTTTTCCACCTAAATTATAAGCTTGATTTTGGGCATCCAGCCAAGTTCTAAATTCTACCTCTCTATCTTTAGGAATGGCGGCATTTTTTAGGTCTTCTCCTTCTTTCCCAATTGGTAAAGCAGTCCAGTAAAACTGCCATTGGGATTGTAGCCAACCCTGCCAAGTGCTACTTTCTTGTTGCAATTTTGGCATCCAATGGCGAGTTTTTAAATCAGCAAAAACTAACTTACTAATATCTTGCCATTCGTTCAGCAGCGTTTGTTTTGCTGTTTGCATAGCAGCTTGGACTTTATCTTTTGGCAGAACCAACACCAATACGTTTGGAAATCCTGCCGTTAATAGTGAATCTTCTTCTGGTTTATCTATCCATTGTTTCAACTCTGGATATTTTTCTAATAACCAATGGTCAATTAAAGGCTGTTGGTAAAGACTAGGATAAAGTAAGGTATCAGGCCCATATTGCAGTGCCAGTTTCCAGCAGACTTTAGCAGATAAATAGTGTAATAACCAAGAACCTGCCCAAAAGTCGCGCATTTTACGACTGGCTTTAATCAGTTCTTGCACTGGCGTAAAGCTAAAAACTGCCAAATAAGGATGGGATAATTCTTTGCCTGATGGCCATCTTTCTATATCTGCCATCGTCAAATCGTACCCTGCTAAAGCACCTGCCAGCGATGCTGTGATACTAGCATGACTCCATATTGAACTATCGGGTAAGCGGGTTTCGGCTGGCATTAGCATTAAAGAAGCATCGTCAAATTCCTGACAAGTAGCTGCTGGTAAACAACGCCACAACCACCAAAATAGCCCTTTAACATCTGTTTTCAAAGATTCTGGTATAGCTTCTAACAGCTTTTGTTCTTTACTATTTAAGTAATCTTTGCGCTTTACCAATAGTTCTGAATGTGACTTGATTTTCCATTGCTGTTTTTCGCCAGACAGGAGATGAGAGATTTCTAACCCTTTTCGAGAATCCTTTCCAGGTGCATAATTTATACTTTGGGCAACGCTACCAATTGCACCTCTATCACTGGCGGAGGCGATGTAATCAGCTAAATGTATGTGTTTTAAGATTTTACGCCCGGACTCTTCAGGATTATAATTGTTCTGCACCCAATGTTGCATTACTTCTAATTGTTGCCAAAAGCTATTGTCACCGCGCCCAGTGTTATTGTGTAACGCTTTTAGCACCGGATCATGGAGTAATCCCCATATTTTTGCTTGCCAGTATGCTTCTGACATGGGTGAATCCCTTTCTATGGTGTCCGGTTTGATTGTATAAATTTATATTGGGAATGTCCAATAATAGTCAATATTCATTATTAAGATTGCTCAATCTCTTAAATTCCCTCATGGCAAGGCTTTGAGCTAATTAGTTGGATTTTAGCTAAATATTTTTTATTTTTTGACAAATTGCATTAGTTGTGCAGTTTCCATTCAACTAATATCCACAGCGAGTGGGAATTACAAAATTAGTAGCGAGGTATCCGAGCGTTAATGTTTCCATTCAATTAATATTCCCAGCGAGTGGGAATCTACTATCATAACAGGTAAACTTGAATAAATTTACGTTTCCATTCAATTAATATCCCCAGCAAGTGGGAATTGAAAACTTCTAAAACAAATTAAATAAAATAAGTTTAACATATATAATAAAAAAAAAACACATATGAATATAACTAAA
>NZ_CAXTNP010000249.1:11652-11916 GCF_964245575.1 uncultured Nostoc sp.
ATTTCTATCATTTTAAGTTTCCATTCAATTAATATCCAATTCTTGTTTTAATTTAAAATTTAATTAACAGATTCTTTATACTCTGTGTTTCCATTCAATTAATATCCCCAGCGAGTGGGAATTTAAAAAACTCCCCATCGTTGCCCAAAATATCCTTCTAGTTTCCATTCAATTAATATCCCCAGCGAGTGGGAATATTAAATCCGCCGCAGTTATTGACTCCTACTGTAATTAGGTTTCCATTCAATTAATATCCCCAGCAAG
>NZ_CAXTNP010000250.1:0-11795 GCF_964245575.1 uncultured Nostoc sp.
CTAAGTATAACTAATAACTTTAAGAAACCTGATTAAAAAAAGCAACGTCTACAAAGGTAAGCATTCAATTCATTATAAAACCTTTGCTCAAATCAACTTTTAATTTCTTTTCGGGTTCACTAACTGCCAAAACGGGAGCAGGTACTGCTGCAATTATATTGTTATGCGCTTTGACGACTAAACCAGTGGTTGCCCAAGTGCCAAGCTTTAGCGATGTTGACACTGATATTTATGCTAAAGAGATTCAAGAGGCTGTTGAGATAGGACTGATTGCAGGCTTTACTTCTAATAATACTTTCCGTCCCACGTTAGAGCTAACCCGCGAACAGATGGTGTCGATGGTAATAAATGCTCTCAGTCAACTACCCCCCAGCCCGAATGGCACTAAGAAAAGCGGAAACGCTTATCAATTAAGTAGTTTGTAATTGTTTACGTAATTCATGCCGGGGCTTGGTCATCAAGGGGTAAATTTTGGGACGGCGTTTACGAACTCGTGGTTCACTACGGCCTGGGCGTTCTGGAACAGCCTTGTGAGCAATAACTTTTAGCAAAGTGCGAAAAAGTCTGAGGCATTTCTTAGAAGAAGCAGCTAATAATTTGGGAATAAAGTTAATTAAATGGTGGCGAGTACCTTGCAACGATAGGCGTAATGGAGGAGTAGTGTAAGTAGTTCCGGCATCCCACATCAAACTCCGAAGTAGATTATAAGCAAGCAAAAAAACGTGAATTTCTTTGCGTACCATTGAGGGTGTTTTACATCGCAGAATATCCATACCCAAGGTAGTTTTTAGATGTCTTAAATCTAGTTCAACATCCCAGCGTTGACCGTAAAGCCCAACAATTGCCAGAGTAGAATAGGTTGCTGTATCTAAAAGAGTAGTAATTAAGCTAACTCGTTGAGTGCGAAAACCAGGAATAACAATATAATAGTAAATCTCTCGCACAGTTATGGAAGAAGGTAGAGCTAAAAATTCATCTTTATTCAATCCTTTTGGACAACTTTTAGGCTTATGCCAAGTAACTAATTTGTCGCAATCTCCAACAATTTTACCTTTTTGCATAGTTGTTGTGCGAGATTGGTGTTTCCGAAATACAGCATCACAATCAAGATTTTTGATAGTAAACATATCGGCGTAAGCACAAAAGGCTCTGTCCCCTACAAGCACATCATTAGGTTTAAGAAAACTATACATGTTTCTTGCTAATTTAATATCATGAGTGTTCATAACATCTATGCACAGAGTGACAACGGCTCCCGTTACTAAACTGAATACCACGCCAATTTTGGCAATTGGGAATCCACATCCAGGTTTCTGGCTACTAGGCTGAGGGTATTCTTTCTGGTTTTCTAAGGTGTCAGGCATAGAAACAGTCGAACCGTCTATCACCTTCACGTTTCGACCGCACCATAAGTGTTCTTGGGTCACTTTCCCTTCTAAATTTTGTGCTGAGTAATTGAAAAGCTTCTCCAATAATTTCTCCGGCAATCTCGACCGTGCTTGGCAATAAGCACTTGTATCAGTTGAAGGGATTTCTACCTCTTCCTCTACTAAATGAGCAATTATTTTACTCACGGTATTATGGCAAGTTTTATCAGTGTCTAAAACCTGAGATAAGAATGCCCACAAGGTTACAATCGGGTCAAATAATCGCTGCTTATATTTAATTTTTAGCTCTGCCAGAGCTTGCTCAATTGCACTTGTTGGTAACAATTCTTTAAAAGGTAATCCCATACTCTGACTGAATTTATCAAGAGAGGATTTGTACTTGTAGTGTCACAGTAGTAGTTATATTTGCTTGCTCGTCTCTTGTGAAAGTATTTCATGAACGAGTAAGCTTTTTCTACTTAGCACAAAAATTACATAAACTTTACATCTCATCCCCGTCTCTGTACACCGATCGCTATGCGCGATGAACTTTATCGGCGATCGCTTCCATGAAACTGCATCAAAGACAATTGCCTGAGCCATCCCAACACTTTTAAATAGCTTTTAAAGCTGTAGTCCTTATTCCACATAACTTAGAGCTTTTCTTAGTGCCATTCGACTGAGAGGCATTTTATGTTTAAAACAAAATATTCATGGTGTGGCATTGGAGCATTAACACTGTTGCTGTTTGGTATAGCGGAGCAAGCAAGAGGGGCAGTAATATTTCAGACTGATCGGCTTGCGTTTGAAACGGCAAATCCGGGTTTAATGATTGAAGACTTTGAAAAAGGTAATATACCCACTGGTGATCCGTTCCTTTTTCCCGACGAACCGCTCAATAATGCGACGAATAATACTTACTTTTCTCCTGGCGACATCCTGAGTGGAATCGAATTCAAGATTTCCGGAGATTTAAATTTCCGGGTTAGCAATAATTACTTTATAAATACTACGAAATCAATCTTGGCTTCACAGGCAGCGGCTGACATATTGATTAACCTGAATCCAGGTGTGACTTCTGTGGGATTTGATATTTATGACCTTGGAGGTGCAGATGACAACGTTCTTGTCGAAGTTTTAGGAAGTTCTTCTGTTTTAAGCAAATTCACATTTAACCTTTCAGCGTTAAACCAGCAATTTATTGGTATTACCTCAGATACCAACAATATATCAAGTATTAGATTAAACCATCTATTTACAAAACCTGGTTATCCTGGTGCATATGGCATAGATAATGTAGCTTTTGGAGGCGTGGTATCTGTTCCCGAAGCTGTTGCTCGTCTTGGCGGCTACCTCGAACATCGAAGTAAAACACCAATTGGTATCCAGGTACTGTGGCGAGGTTGGTTAAAATTACATGACCTCTGTGTTCGCTTAGCGTCTCGTAGAGAAGCTTGGCAGCTTGCAAAAGAGACTTAACGGGAAAAGTCAGCATTTAACACAACCCCATACTTTGTACACAGACACCCATCTAAAATCAAGCTGAATTTAATCAGGACTACCGCCTGGGCGTTGATAATTTTGGAAAAGTTGCAAAAGTGTTCCACAAATGCCACTCTAGCAGCATTCATGAGGCGATCGCTCTCCTCGACGGTTCAATATCTAAAGGTGCGATCGCCAGCAGCAATAATTTTGAGCAATGCCTACGGCGGCAAGCTACGCACCCATTGAGGTATCTGGCGGAATCCGCCAGATAAAGCGATCGCCTGTTAGTGAAATAGCAACTTCATTAGAGAAGCGATCGCTACGACAGCCGCTAAGATGGGATGCCAGAACCTACATTTTTGTCGAAGCCACCAAAGAAAACCTCTCCGGTGCTTTGACCTATCATTAAGTTGTAACTTTCTAGTTTTTTTGTTCATTTTAGTATCCTTTGATACACTACTTCGTGGATTGGCTGGTTTGGTAGTTTACGAGGCCGCCAGACTAGCTTTAACTGTCATACCCGTTGGTAATGGGCATATAGTAGGCATTTGCATTTTCAGCAAATAACCTCCTTGCAGATAATGTCACCAGGTGTACAAACCTACTTTGTCCAACTGGGTTTGTTATTCCCACTCACAGAAAAGTTAGTGGAGTTTTGGGTGAGAGCATCAAAGCCGCCCATGAATAGAGTTCCTACATAACTTTTGTCAGGGTTAAAGCCAACTGGCTTTACCTAGCTGTGCTGGTATTGCAGCAAAAAGTAGGCGAGAAGAGTGTTGTACTGCGATCGCCTTTGCTTTTGAGTGCAGAGAAAGCAAACGCTCCCAGAACAAATGCACTCTTATCCACAGGCTGGATCAGAGGGCAGTGGACAAACGCATACTACAACTGTATTATTGATATAAGTCTCAATTACAAATACTACAAGCCTTCAATGATAAGCAGATTCTCCTCAACCATTAGCAGCGTGATGCATTGCCGACCCAGCAAGGGTTTAGGCAGAGTATTCGCGCTGTTTGCGTTTGAGGGAATGTATCTGTTCGACGACGATAAATCTGCAAGTGTTGGCATTTTGGGAGTAATTAAGGACTTCCAAGAAATAAAATATACAGTCTATAAAAATGATAATCATTACAGGGGGAGAGGGTAGGGTTGCTGTTAGCAACCCTTACCCTCACAAATACACAAGAAAAGTCACCACTTTCCTTGGATAAAGAGTGGTAATTAATGATGTAGTATTACTAATTCTCGAAGTGAGGAAAATTGAAAAATTATTTAAAATTATGTTGTCTCATAACAAATATCAATAAACCATTTCCCTAAATCTGGAAAAGTTTCATGGCTTGAATGAGTCAAACGTATAATTTGCTTCTCAATTTCTGACATAGCTTCTTTAGTCAGCCTAATTCCTAGCTCATAAGTTTTAGTGACTAGTTTAACAACAGGATGTTTCCCATTCCATGTCATGTTATGAGCAAAATTTAAAGCTGTTTCCACTTCATCAAGGATACTACTATTCCAATAATTTTCTAGTACAGCCCAAGTCCGTTCAATGGGATTATATTTACTGTGATAGGGAGGGTAGTAAGCTAAACGTAAATTCAGTTGATATTTGTAAGAGAATTCAACTATGCGTTTCATAAATTGTGTACGCCGAGAATTATTCTCTCCTCCATTATCTTGATTAATAAGCAAAGTTTTTATTTTTGGAAATCGCCAACTTTCTGATTCCCAAAAATCTGCTAAAACATCAACGATAAAATCACTTGTTACTTTTGATTCTGTAAAATATAAAAATAGTTCGTCAAGTCCTGGAAGAAAGATGCCATAAGGAGTCACACTTGTTTTAGGATGAAAGTCGTGGTCATCAGTTTTTGTTGGTACTCGATTTCTACCACCACGGTCAAATGAACCAATATTAACACGAGCCTTGGCATCTAGACTTAAACGTAAAATATTTGGGTCGTCTAATGCTGATTGATGAACTATAGCTAACTGTTCAAAAATTGCGTCAGTTTCGGGAATTTTTTTTGAGGTTGAATTTTGGCAACCCGTTTCAGGTTATAACCTAAATCATTTAATTTTACACGAATTGTTTCTGAAGTTGGTAATTCGTCGTCACTATAACCAAACTTCTCAATTAATTGATGTCTAACTTCAGCAGAGCCAAGGCGTGTGTAGAGCCTTTGACTTTTAAAGCTTGGGTCTATTTGACTTTGCTCATCAACCAACCAGGGCAAACGCATCATGTCAATAAGACCAGATAATTATCAATAAACTCAAAGATAGTGGCATTAGTCGATGCTTATTGACAAGAATTTAGGCGATCGCTTTGAGCCTGGAAAAATAAATCAAACGATAAATCAGCATTTATCGTTGATTCTTAACCTCCGTTGTGAGCAAGTATAATTTAGATGCGTTTGCCCTGATCAACCAACCTTTTGATATCTGTTAAAAGATTTGGCAGGTATTCTTCTGCTTTTTTTCTTCCTCTACCCCGATAATTATCTACACAAGTGATACCACTATTTAATTCTTTAATTCCTTTACTAATAGTGACACGGTTCCATCCCAACTCTCGCTGTGCAAGTGACTGTCCTCCTTGTTTTAATGACACAACTGTTTTTGCTATGAATTGACGTTTAGCCGCTCCTTTTAATTGGTGTGCGGTTTCCTTCAGCAACGTTATGAGTGAAGGAGTTAATTGTATAGACACCTCTAAATACCCAAAAATCGAATCATTCTCAAATTTACTACAAAAAGGGGAAGAGAGAGGCTGCCTGCGGCAGCCTCTCTCTTCCCCTTAGAATGATTATCATTGTTATAAACTGTATATTTTAATTTCTGGAAGTCCCTTACCGGATGGCTGAATCTAGAACAACTTATCCAAAGCGGGAGGTGCAAGTGTTTTATAGCACTAACATAGGGCAAAAAGTATCAACTACCTAACCCCCGCTCCTGTTCACCAGAGGCGGGGGTTATTTTTTGAGGAGTGAATCAGTGATGCAAGCTTAACCACACATATTACAAAATTCGGTGGTGGTGTTCTCTAAGAACTACTTACCACTGGCACGTATCAACATTAAACGAGCAATCGTGCTATTAGTCACAGGTCAGGCAGAATCGTTGAATTTTGGCACTACAAAGCAGTGGGAAGTCCACTCACCCAGTGTTGTACTACAAGTTCCCGAACATATTCGCTTGACTGTTGGTAATCCCGAACGGCACTGGAAAGTACCGCCTGTAAACCGTCGTGAAGTTTTGAGGCGAGACAACCACACCTGCCAATACTGCGGTAACACCAAGCATTTAACGCTTGACCATGTAATTCCCCGTTCCAAAGGTGGACAGCATACCTGGGAAAACGTTGTAACAGCGTGTGAAAAATGCAACTCAACCAAGAGCGATCGCTTACCTCATGAAGCGGGAATAGTACTGAAAACCAAGCCTAAAGCTCCAATTCATCCAGCAGTTGCATTTGCCGAACAATTCTGGAACACACAACGCCTGAATGAAGCTGAGTAATTTACTCAACCCTAGTCAGAGAGGGCAATGAGCGCGATTACATAACACTGCCCTCTCATTTCTGAAAAAAAGTTTGTAGTATGCCCTTGACATTATGTAGCATAATATGTAGTATGATATGTAGTAAAGCACTACAGCCTCTCAAAAAGGCATAGCGCAAACACTTCTGAACCTTGAAAACTAAATAATTGCCATCCAACGTGGGGGTGTAGCTTAGTCCGGTTTAAAGCAGTCGCTGTATTCGTGCGAAAGATCGTGAGTTCAAATCTCATCATCCCCGTCTAGCCTTGTGGACAAATAGACAAGTCGCTGTGCCTCTCAAGCACGGAGAAGCGGGTGCAACTCCCGTCAAGGCTTCCAAATGAGGATGTAGCTCAGTCGGAAAGAGCGCTTGTTTCCGAGGCAAGTGGTCACAGGTTCGATTCCTGTCGTCCTCGTAGTATGTCCAGGTCGCCTAATGGTAGGGTGTTGTGTTGGTCTGCAAAACCGACTGTGCGAGTACACTTCCCTCCGGGACGCTCCGCGAACGGGAACACTAACGCGAACAATTCTCGCCCTGGACTCCAAACGTTGCAGTGTAGCTTAACGGCAAAGCCCCAAGCTCATAACTTGGTATATGCGAGTTCGACTCTCGCCACTGCTACCAAATGCAGGGATGGTGTAACGGCAGCATAAGGGTCTCCAAAACCTTTGGTCAGGGTTCAAATCCAAGTCTTTGGCGTTGATGGTGCAGAAGCGAAGTGGTCGAGCAGCACGTTTTTCAAGCGTGTAATTAGCGGGTTCAAGTCCCGTCTGCACTGCCAAATTCATGGGTCGGCTCGCCTATTGGTGTAGGTAACGGTCTGTAAAACCGCCGCGAAAGAGTGTTGCTGGTTCAATTCCAGCCCGGCCCATTCTGGAGAGATTGCTATCGGCAGGGCAAGCTGTTTGCTAAACAGTCGTGGATGTAAGTCCACTGTGGGTTCAACTCCCTCTCTCTCCGCTGCGTGAGAACGTGGTGTAACTGGATAACATCTCAGATTACGAAACTGAAGATTGAGAGTTCAAGTCTCTCCGTTCTCGCCTTATCCCCCAGTAGCTCAGTTGGTAGTAGCGCCTGGAAAGAAAAATAGGAGGTCATCCGTTCAATCCGGATCTAGGGAACTGGCACATTGCCTCATAGCTCAATGGCAGAGCAAGCGGCTGTTAACCGCTTTTGTTGCAAGTTCGACTCTTGCTGGGGCAGCCATTTATTGGGAAGTAGGCAAACAGGCAAAGCCGTCGCACTTTGAATGCGAAGTTTGAGGGTTCGATTCCTTCCTTCCCAGCCTATGTATACTCCTGTAGCCCAACTGGAAGAGGCGGCTGTCTCAAAAACAGTCTGTGTACGGGTTCGACTCCCGTCAGGAGTACCAGATATCGGGATGTAATTCAGTGGTCTAGAAGCCTTGTTTTGGGGACAAGGAGCCGTAGGTTCAAATCCTACCATCCCGACCATTTGCCCTTGTGACGAAACTGGCAAACGTGCTGGTCTTAGAAACCAGATTTTGTGGGTTCAAATCCCACCAAGGGTATTAAATTGGGTCGTAAAGCCCTTCGGGCATACAAGAAAGGCAGAGCGGGTATGCAGCCGCCTTTTAAGCGGATTTATCCAGGCTCAACCCCTGGGCGACCCATCAAGTAAAAACGGGCTGTTAGCTCAGTTGGTAGAGCAGCTGCCTATACCAGCAGAAGTGCGTAGGTACCCTTCAAGAAGGCTTACGCCTACAAGCCCTACACAGCTCACCTTGCCCCTGTGATGCAATTGGTAGACATGATCCGCTTAAACCGGGTTTGTTGCAGGTTCGACTCCTGTCAGGGGTATTTGGTGACATCACGGGGATGGAGCAACGGTGGCTCATCAGGCTCATAACCTGAACATCGGCAGGTTCGACTCCTGCCCCCGTCACCAAAATTAGTGCTGGTGTAGCTCAACATGGCAGAGCAACTGTCTTGTAAACAGTAGGTTGTAGGTTCAATTCCTATCATCAGCTTTAATGCGATTGTGGTGTAATGGCAGCATTTGAGTCTTCCAAACTCTAGGTACGAGTTCAAATCTCGTCAATCGCTTTCTTAGCCCTGTAACTCAGTTGGGAGAGTGCCTCTCTTACAAAGAGGAAGTCGCAGGTTCAATTCCTGTCAGGGCTACTAATTTATGGGAGTGTCGCCTAATGGATAAGGCAACCGTCTTCTAAACGGTTTTATGTAGGTTCAAATCCTGCCATTCCTGCCACATGGGTTCGTAGCTCTAATTGGGAGAGCGCCTGTCTTGCACACAGGAGGTTGTGAGTTCAAACCTCACCGAATCCACTGATGGTATCTGAAGCCAAAGCGGTCGCGGCGCTGGTTTGTGGAACCAGTCATTAGGGAGTTCAAACCTCCTCAGACACCCCTTAATGGAAGATGCCGCTAAATGGTTGGCAACCGGTCTTGAAAACCGGGGTGGGGTAATACCCAGGAGTTCGATTCTTCCATCTTCCGCCTTCCACCAGAAGCCGAAAAGTGAGGCGCTGTGCTGATAACACAGAT
Organism: uncultured Nostoc sp.; assembly: GCF_964245575.1. Classification (GTDB taxonomy): domain Bacteria; phylum Cyanobacteriota; class Cyanobacteriia; order Cyanobacteriales; family Nostocaceae; genus Nostoc. The sequence continues at coordinate 8,925 of NZ_CAXTNP010000250.1, forward strand.
ACAGGAGGGGCAGTACCTCCCTGGTGGATTCTCCTTGCGTAGGCGTAGGCCGTTAGAGGCATCGCTCAGGCTCTCAACTAACAATTTTCTTAGAGGAAAAGGCGATCGCGGGTTGGGGTGCGATCGCTTTTATTCTTAGAGGATAGCAAGGCGATCCAGAGTGCGTAGTTTACCGCCGTAGGCATCGCTTTGTCCGAATAGATAGATACCGCCCATCCAATTTGTGGTATTTAACATTAAGCTTGATAAAATCAGGAGCGAAAAATCTGATTTTCTGATTCTTTAAGGTTATCTATGGAAGCGAAAAGCGAGATTACAATCAAATTTAGTGGTTCCTTACCAACAGCCAAACCTGCACCGAACAAAAAAGTTGAAATAGAGTTGACCGACCAAAACGGCATAGTCTTCACCTGTGTGATTAATGCCAAAAGCTGGCGCAAGGCTGAAACTAACACCTCGGAGTTTGCAGACTGGGCTGGGGCTGTATCGGGTAAGCTTGGTCAACGAACTTCTAACGGCTTTGAAGTGATTGATGCAGGAATCCAGGTATTTGAGAAGAAACCGAAGGAGAAACCAGACGTTAGTGCTGCTTTATCTGAGGTTAGTCCAAGTTAGTAGACCTCTGCAAATAGCACTCGACACTGTTTGGAGAGGCAAAAATCTTGATGGATGTGGTGCTTATTATATAGTGTCTCAAATATTTTTATAGACCGTACAGTATAAATGATGTAGGAGGCGGGACAATTGGTGGATAATAACCATGCTGGCGACCTCGCGGCAAGTCCCTTGAAGCAAAGCATTTCACCCTGAATGATTATCGCCTTTACCAATCAAAAAGGAGGCGTGGGTAAATCAACTGCTGCTGTTCATCTGGCGTACTGGCTTAGTCAACGCCAAAAAACACTGATGGTTGATGCCGATGCCCAACAAAGTAGTTCCGTCTGGGCTAAGTCTTTGGGTCTGGCTTACCAAGTAATTCAAGACCCAGAAGATTTGTTTGAGACAATTCCTCAGTTGCAAACCCAATATTCAGCACTGGTCATTGATGGCCCTGGTTCACTTTCTGAAACCACTAAAGCAATACTGGCTCGTTGTGACTTGGCTTTAGTTCCTTGTCAACCTTCTGGGTTAGATTTACACAGCAGTCATAAAATTTTACGCTTTATCAAACATGCAACTGAATTACGCTCAGGTTATCCCAAAGCCGCTCTCTTCTTAAGCCGAGCCACTAAAGGCACAGTGCTAGAGCGAGAAGCAAGGGAAGCGCTCAGTGCAACGGGAACACAGGTGATGAAAGCTGCTATCTATCAAAAGCAGTGTATTGCTGATGCTCCTGGTCAAGGATTTACCGTGTTTAAAATGTCAGGCAAAGCCGCCGCCGAAGCCGCAGCAGATTACGAAGCACTGTTTAAAGAAGCTCTGGAGGTGCTAAATGAGCGCTAAAAGGCGGGAACTCAAAGACTTTGTATTTGAGAACACCGAGCCACAAAGTGAGTCACAGCAACCAACAGCAACGGTAGCATTATCTGCCATTTCCCTATCCTCCGAGCAGCCACGACGCTACTTTGACCCAATCAAGATGGAGCAACTAATTCAATCGGTAAAGCAGCATGGCATTTTAGAAAATCTGCTCATTCGACCAATACAAAATCAACCAGGGCAGTATGAATTAGTAGCCGGAGAAAGACGGTATCGAGCAGCCCAAGCTGTTGGATTAGTGGAAGTCCCTGTTACCATTCGGGAATTAACAGATTCAGAAGCCATTGCTATTGCCCTAGTAGAAAACCTGCAACGGCAAGACCTCAACCCAGTAGAAGAAACTGAAGGCATTTTGCAGCTAGTGGCACTGCGGCTAGAATGCGCTCAAAATGAGGTAGTGTCTCTACTTTACCGGATGCAAAATGATGTTCAAAGATTGAATGATAACGTTATCATTCAACCCCAAGCTGAGTCTATTAAGGCGATATTTAATGAATTAGGGCTGATGGGGTGGGAATCTTTTGTAAGTAACCGTCTTCCATTATTGAAACTGCCCGAAGACGTTCTAGAGGTGCTGCGCTCTGGGCAGATTGAATATACCAAAGCAAGAGCGATCGCACGGCTTGGTGATGAGGAAACCAGAAAACAACTCATAGAAGATGCGAAAGTCCTAAGTCTCTCACTGAGTGAAATCAAGTGCAAGATTCAAGAAATTGAGCAGCAGTCTAAATTAAATTCGTCATCTCAAACAGAGACAGCATCCATAAAAGACCGCGTTGATGACACATTTCGCCGCCTAAAGAAATCGCAAGTCTGGGAAGACCCAAAGAAAAAGGCAAAGGTAGAAAAACTGCTATCCCAATTAAACGCACTGATGCAAGATGACAATTCAAAGTAACAACTTGGGCTTTATTTGTAGTGGATTGAGATTCAAGTCAAATTAGTTACACTCATATCACAATAAAATAGCAGTATTTCCTACCAGACACATGAAAAATCTGCAAAAATTTCACCAGACAACTCGTGATTGTCCGGTAGACACTGCCCGATTGTTCGGCAGACAATGGTTTTAAAAGTAACCAGATAGTTTGATACCGATGACAGACAGTATGGAGAACCAAAGCGTAAATCTGGCAGACAACACACCAGACAGTAGCCTACAGTCGGCAGATAATCCGGCAGACGACAGACAAAATACTGATATTTTTTCTAAAATTTCTATATTAGAAATACAAAGAAAATATGGCATAGGTCGTGATTCATTCTACGCTCGAACACGATACTTGCAGATTACAACTTGGAAGATAGGCAAGAAAGCTTATCTGGATGCCGAGCAGATATAGCGGTTCTCAGTTGGGTGAAATATAGTAACAGCAGTGGGTGAACCATCCA
>NZ_CAXTNP010000251.1:0-11770 GCF_964245575.1 uncultured Nostoc sp.
TGCTGTAGTAACTAAAACTTGTTCATTTGTAACTCCAGAACGTGCTGGACTAACTAAAACTTGTTCATTAATAAGTTAGGAAGAAGTTTTATTAACTAAAGGTTCTATTTTACTTATCATTTTTGGATTTTATATAATTAATCATTAAATTTATTAAATATAGCATTATTTTTACTTATCTAAAAATGAGTTATTTGTAACTAAAACACCAACATTTATAAGTTGAGCTTAGGTTGTATTAACTCTAGCTTCTTCTGAACTTATTAAAAAATGAGTTTTTGTAACTTATTGTTTTTCATATTTCAATTTCTTCAAAGTGTTCAACAGTGGGAAATGGCTCATAAAAATGGTGCAGAAGTTTTTTCCACTCTTGAAACTCAGCAGAATTTCTAAATCCAACAGTATGAGATTCTAAAGTTTCCCATCTGACAAGTAATAAGTATTTACCTTTGACTTCTATACATTTATGCAATTCATGGGATAAATATCCATCCATTGAGGAAATAATTTTAGAAGCTTTTCTGAAAGTAGCTTCAAAATCGGATTCCAAACCAGGTTTGACATGAAGAATAACTGCTTCAAGAATCATAAACTTTTGCGGTGATAATTAAACTAATATTATTTAGTATAAAGTGAATGTGATGTCTACGATGGGCTACGCCTACGTACATATTTTATTGAATCAAAAATAATTATTGAGTAAATAGCCAATTGCGGCACAAAACGGAGTATATTGCCCATCAACATCCAGTTTTTCATAACCTTCAGCTAGCAGTTTTATTTCTATTTCAGTCAAACCTTCAGTAGCCAGTAATGCAGCATCAATTGCTACTCTACGCATATTTTGCAGTTTGTCAATGTCAAGTGCAAGCTTCTTAATTGTTGTTTCAGCAACAACTTTTTTACCTGGATTATCTGTCGGTTGAATTTCACCAGAAGCAGGATATTTAAAAAAATCAGCACAGTTTATTTCCAAAGGTGAAACCATCAAATTTTCATCGTACCAATACTTTTTCTTATGTCCACAATGCACCGGAACAGTAGGAGGTTCTTCACTTTCTCCTTGACATGAAGCGATGAGATTTGTGTACTCAAGTGCCAGATTTGGATAAGTACTACGAGGTTTGAGGTGTTCTATGTGGCTAGTTGTTCTAGTGATACGCATTCCACAATAGCAACAGATATATCCCTGTTCTTTTAGTAAAGCATCATGTACGACAGGTTTTTCTGGTGTTTGAAAATTATCATCCCAGCTAGGTTTCCAATCATCATTTTCCAGAGCCTTCCAATTGGTAAATTTTTCTGGCTCCTGACCCTTTTTGATATGCTTCATCGGTTGAGAATTTCCTTGCGCCGAATGAGTACATCCGCTTTGACAAATTCTGGCTCATCTGCTCCGATTTCATTAGCCAATTGTTGACGTAATTGCCTAGCACCTTCAATATTTCCAGCATCAATTAGTCGAAAAAGCTCTAAAAGGCTTTCCTTAATTTCCTGGGGACGTTCTGGAACACCCATGAGGTCTTCTAAAATGCGATTGCTGTCTCTCCCAAAGGAACTTTCTGGTTTTTTAACAACAACACCTTCGTCTGTTTTCTCTAAAATATAAATTCCTTCCGGCTTGACTTGGCTAATTACTTGAGGCGAATGGGTGGTGACAATAAATTGACAATTAGGGAATGTTCTGGTTAAAGCTGGAATAATTTCCCGTTGCCATTTGGGGTGTAAGTGTAACTCAATTTCATCAATTAAAACAACACCCTCACCTTCGAGTGGTTCTGTTAAACCTGGGTTGGCGATCGCTAATCGTCTTGCTAAATCTCCTACCATTGCCAGCAAGCATTTCTCCCCATCAGATAGCTGATTAACTGTAAGTTCTTCACCTTGTTTTCGCACAGTCATTCGTAAAGGAGAACGCTGAACCCGCAAGTTGGAAAAATCTGGTATTAATGAAGAGATAGCTTGTCTGACTGCTTCTAATTGTTTGTCTCTATAATCAGGATTATCTCTTCTCCTCTCATTTTCTAAATCTTCTCGATTTCTAAACCATTCAAAAAAGATTTTGAAGTCAATTCTTCCTCCCGTGAGTGCCTGATTATATGCATCTACTTGCTTAAATGAACTTACCTCTGAAATCTTTAAAGGCATATCAATAACAGCACGATTAACAGGGTAATAAATTACTAAAGGAATGTTGGCTTCAGAACTGTTTTCTAACTGATGACGCAGAGCATCAACCGCAGCTTGTAAACCTTTCGTGTATTGAAGACTAGAAAGAGTAGCAGGTTTATCATTATCCAAACTAACAGGCTCAGAAATTTCTGGATCAATAATTGTTGATATATAATTTAATATTGGTTGCAATCTTTGATATTCACTATTTGATATTTGTTGCATACGAAACTTTTCATTGAGCAAAAGGCTTAACTGAAAAAACTCTCTATCTGTTGTGGGAGATTCTTGAATATCACCTGAATTAATTTTCGTTATATTTAAAACTATTTCCTGTAAATTTTTTATTAAAAATGTAATTTCATTGTGTGTTTCATCACAGCCATTACTAATGTCTTTATTATGAAAAAAACGTATAGGTTCCGAAGAATTTTGAATATATGCTATGAACTGTGAGAGAAAAATAGCAATACAATCAAGAATACTCGATTTGCCCACGCCGTTAATACCAATAAGTACCGTTGGACTCGTTTCATCGAACTCCAGCATCAAATCGCCGATTCCACGGAAGGATTGCATTTTCAAGCGCTTGACTTTCATAGTTTTAACTAGGCTTAATGTAATTTTGTGGATAAGTATCGCCTACACTACATCTGTTAAATATCTTGCAGTACTATGAGATTACGCTGATTTTAATTGAATAATGCCTTTATCAAAAATACGATTATTAGTAGCGATCGCACTTATTTCTATTCTATCTTTATACACCTCATAAGAGGCAAAACTTAAATCACTGGTGGAATACTCTGTCCACTCAGAACGCCCTACAGGACGATTGCCTGCACCTGCGCCACAAATTAAATAAGTTGTACCATCAATAGCACGAGTGCGTTCATAACTATGTTCGTGACCATTGATGTAAAGTTGAACACCGTATTTTTGAAATAGAGGAGTAAAAGTTTTAATAAAACCTGGATTATTCCCATACTGACCCGATGAATAAATCGGATGATGTCCAAACACCACTTTCCAAGGAGCATTACTAAGACTTAATTCTTTTTCTAACCAAATTAGCTGGTTTTTCCAATCAGCATTAATGTTAGTATCTAAAGCGAAAAATTGTACTTGATTACGTTTAAATGTATAGTAACGTCCCTTCATATTAAAGCCGGCATACTTGACTTGTGGATCTCCATTAGCAGTACGAATATCGTGATTACCTAAACAAGCCTGAAATTTTACATCTTGCTTAAGCAAAACTTTGTAAGGACGCTCAAAAACTTCGCCAATTTTCTCAATTTCGCCGTTATTGTAAATGTTGTCTCCAGCTAAAACTACTAAATCATAAGGATTTTTCTGATGATACGCATTCATCGCTCCAGCCACAGCATACTGTCCTTTAGCCCCAGTCCCCGTATCCGCAACAGACACAAAACGTAATAACAAGTCTTTTTTGGCTGGGTTGGCGGCTATAGCTGTTATTGAATCAGTAATACCAGCACTTTGATGATTTTGATGAGCAAACATCCAGCTTAAAAATCCTGTACTAATGGCGCTGACGCTACTTAAAAATAAAAATTGACGGCGTTTCAGGTTCATAATTCACCAAATTTAATAAATAGTCAGTTTAGCGGAAACAATGAGCAATGAAGTGATACATTAAGGCAAAAGAAGGCAGCACCAGTAATAATGTACGTTGTTTGTCTTTGATTCGCTGCTTTTGGTGAAAGTTCCATGTCACAAGACAATCAGTCAAAACCGACGGATGAGCAGGTAACTCAACCTCCCCAAAAACCTTACCAGAGAGTTCAGCCATTTTGGAAGGCTAAAATTATCCAACTTCTCCAAGGGACGATTGGGGTTTTAGAAGTAACGGTGGAGAAACTGGAGACAGCACCGCCACCTGGTACTAAGGAAAAACCCAGTTATTTCCAGCAGTTTCAGTTGTGGTGGGGTGGACTGTTAAGGACAATCCGCTTGTTTTTACCATCAAATTTGTCAACAAAGTTATCAGATACAGCAATGACTGGAATTGTTACTGGAATTGCTGTAATTATCCTTTGGACAACTGCGAGTGTCTTTACTGGTAAACCTACTGAAATCGCAACAGTTCCACCGGTTGAAGAAGTTCCTGCACCGACACCGACACCAACGATAACTACTCCACCTGAGTCAGTTGCACCCGAACCACAGCCGCCACAGCCACCAGAGGAAATTACACCGCCGCCCGAAGTACAAACTACGCCACCAACGCCGGAACCGGAACCAATTCCTACGCCAACGCCAATCCCTACACCAACGCCGACACCAATCATAGAATTGACACCTGAACAAGCCTTGATTGCAGCTATTGAAAATCAGGTAGTTGAAATTAGCGATCGCATTGCCTCTGGTCTGATAAAGTCAATTCAAGCCAACTTCCGCACCAGCAATCTTACAGTCAAAGTTAGTCATGATTGGTACACTCTCAAAGAATCCCAGCAGGACAAACTAGCTGCAAAGATATTACAACGCTCTCAAGAACTTGATTTTACCCATTTAGAAATTCTCGACTCCCAAGATAAGCTGATAGCGCGTAACCCAGTTGTTGGTACTGAGATGATAATTTTTAAACGGCAAACAGCAAGTTAAAATAATTCGTAATACTCGCCATTCGCGTAGCGTCTCCTAGAGAAGGCGAGAAGCAAGCTACGTAATTCGTAATTTGTAATTTAGAGGTTTAACTTTAAGTATTTATGTTAGACAACGTTTCGCTATTGCTCAAAGCTTGTGAAAGCTTAAACATCAGGTATGAAATCCTTCATCCATCTGAAAACTTAATTAAAATAAAATTGAATAGTAAACAGCATTATTTTTGTAACTATAGCACTCCGTTACTTAATCAAGCAGTAGCACATCTTATCAAAGACAAAGAATACACTTATCATGTTTTAAATAAAAAAGTTAACGTTCCTCGGACAGTAGGGTTTCTTTCGCCTTTTTGTGACACCCAATATAAGATTTACTTAAAATTTCCAACTATTCAAGATATCGTATTAGAAATAAAAGAAAATTTTGAAACACCAGTGATTATTAAAAGAAATTCTGGTGCGGGCGGACATAATGTCTTTTTATGTGAGAATCTAAATGAAATTCAAACTGCTTTAAAAGAAATTTTTACTATTAATCATAAGTATGATTACGTCGCTCTAGCTCAAGAATTTATTCACATTAAATCTGAATATAGAGCGGTTTTCTTAAATAAAGAGTTAGTTTTGCTTTATGAAAAAGATATAACTGATGCCAAATGTGTTGGTAATCTCAGTCCTTTACACTGGGATGGTGCGAAAGCCAAATATATCAACGATCCACAAATACTATCAGAGATTGCTAATTTTGTTCAACCAGTTTTTGAAGAGTTAGACCTTGATTATGGTGGTTTTGATATCGGATTAGATGGAGATAATCAATATTGGTTAATTGAAGTCAACTCTCACCCAAATTATAGTATTTTCACTAGAGACAATGGAGAGGAGCCTGTGTTGAAAGTTTTTGAAAAAATGCTTATTAGCCTAGCCTCAAAATAAATAATTTAGTACTTTAATTAGCTAATATAGCGGTTTGCAGTTGAGTCCAATACAGACCTAACCCCCAACCCCTTCCCTGCAAGGGAAGGGGAGTGATACTCCAAACTCCAAACTCCAAACTCCAAACTCCAAACTCCTAACTCCTAACTCATCACTCTCACTGCCTGAGTTGGTATCCATACAGTAAAAATTGAGCCAATACTTACAGTTGATTCTACTTCAATTCGTCCCCGATGGAGTTCCACAAGTTGTTTAGTTAAAGCTAGTCCAAGGCCAGTGCCTTCGTAGCGGCGGCGATAGGGTGTATCGAGTTGCTGAAATTTCTCAAAAAGTAATGGTAATTGTTCTTCGTGAATACCAATCCCAGTGTCTTCCACTTGAAAAATAGCGGTATCATCTTCCACCCAAAGACGCAAGGTAACGCTACCACTTTCGGGGGTAAATTTAATCGCATTAGTTAACAGATTCCAGAGAATTTGTTCTACTCGTTCTCCATCGGCGGTAAAGCGATCGCGCCTGGGATCGATTTGCAAATCAAGGTTGAGATTAATTTGTTGACTGATTGCTTTTTTTCGCAGTGACTCTACAGCATTTTGGGCAACATTCACCAAAGAAAATTCTGAAATATTTAAAGCTGTCTTACCTGCCTCGATTTGCGATAAATCGAGGATATCATTAATCATTTCTAATAAATGTTCTCCACTGTCGTGGATTGTTTGCAGATAACCCCGTTGTCGTTGACTCAATTCACCCAAAGGCCAGCGTAATAACGTCGAAGACATCCCAATCACATAAGTTAAAGGCGTGAGCAATTCGTGACTGATAGTAGCGAGAAATTCACTTCTGATCCGGCTAGCAGCTTCGGCGGCGAGGAGAGCATCACGTAGTCCTATTGTGCGTTCAATAACTCGTTGTTCGAGAGTTTGTTTTTCTTGGGTGAGGGTTTGCATTAACTCAGCTTGGTGAATTGCGATCGCTAATTGTTCTGCTATCGAAGTCAGCAAGTTTTTTTCACTCTCACTCCACTGGTGTGGGCGATCGCACTGATGAGCAATCAGCAATCCCCACAATTTGTCCTCAAATATAATTGGTGCTGCTAACTTAGCCCTAACTTGGCTTTCCCTCAAAAAATTCAACAAACATTCTTCTAAAGCATAAGTTTTTTCGACATCATCAACAGCTAAGGTAAAACCTTGGCGATACTTTTCCCAACATTGAGAGGTTCGGATAAAGCAATTTTTTTCCGTATAATTCAACACCGATGTAATAGCATCTGTAGCACGGACTTCATAGACAATATAACCTCCATAGTTTTGGTAGTCTTCTAATAATGGTTGATTATTGGCAGACACAGAAGGCGAGTGTTTATCGTTGTTTTCATTTATAGAAAAATAGATTTCCGAAGGTTCCCCAACTGACAGTTCCGTACCTGTTAGTAGTGCGGTTCCCCTAAGTGGAATAGTGTCAGACTGGTATTGTTGAGTCTGGACTTTAGAACCTGCAAATTTATAGATTACTAATCTGTCTAATTCTAGAAACTCACGCACTTGTGTAATTGCTGTTGCCATAATCACCGGCAAATCCAGGCTTTTGCGGATCTGCGTTGTTACCTGATTTAACAACTGCTCTTGGGAAATCTGTTTTTTTAAAGCATCTTCCACTGGCTGACAGATATAAATTGTCGGCGCAGTTGAGCTTGGAGGTGCTATTATTTCTTGGTTTGGCTGAGTTAGGAGATATTCTAATAACAACAGCGAGAATTGACTTTGGAGTGTGGCATCATTAGGGCGAATAATTTGGCGATAGCCTTCAATATTTTGGTAAGTGGAGGAATCACACTCAAACAAGTCTCTTAATTCGTGGACAAAAGAAGCGATCGCCTCTAAATTAAATGTCAAATTAGCATTGAGTGCCGAGTCCTGAGTGGGTACTTGTTCTCCCTCATCTCCCTCATCCCCTTCATCTCCCTCATCTCCCCTATTCCCCTGCTCCTCCTGCGCTAAGTTTCCTACCAGAAGCGCACTAAACTGCTCAGAAACTACTAGCGTAAACCTTTGCCTTTGCCACTCCACAGGTATGGAAATTCGTACTAACACAGCTTCTGTCAGTACTAAAGCAGCACTTCCCACCGTTTGAGCAATCTGTTCTAACAACTCCCCAAGCTGATTAAATACAACAATAGGCAAGGTTCGAGAAAAGCTCAAATCAGGAGAACTAAGCATTTTCAATCATTTTGGTAAGAGGGGGCTGAATGCAGGGAAAAAAGTTTGTTTTGATTATCTACTAACCAACAATTTTAAAACGGTAAGACAGGATTATGCATCGTACAAGTAGCACATCGGGTGGATGGAATCAGTCAGAGGGTTTAATTTTTCTAGAACAAACTCCAGCGCCTTTCGTGTTGATTACGGCTGCTGATACAGATATTCAAACCTTAGCAGCTGCGGTGACAAAATTACCTGCAAGCTTTCCTGCATTAAGAGTCGCCAACCTGTTGCAGTTACAGCAACAATTAACCATAGACACTTATGGAGAGCAAGTTTTGGAACTTGCCCAGGTAATCATTTTGCGCCTGTTGGGAGGACGTTCCTACTGGAGTTATGGTTTAGAAGTAGTGCAAGAAATTGTGCAACGTAATGGTAGAACCCTTATTGTAATGCCAGGGGATGACGCTTTTGATCCCGATTTAATTTCTCAGTCTACCGTGCCCTTGGGTGTTGTGAACCAGGTATGGCAGTATTTTAGCGAAGGTGGCGTAGAAAATTTCGTTAATGCTCTGCAATTTATCTCCGATAGTTGCTTATTAACTACATATAATCCCCGGCCACCACAGCCAATTGGGCGCGTGGGATTGTATGAGTGGGGAGTGGGGGAGCAGGGGAGCAGAAGAGAGTTAGAACTCCGTTCATCCACCTCAAATACTCGTTCATCCACCTTTGAACCGGATGAATCCACCTCAGAACTCCGTTCATCCACCTTTGAACCGGATGAATCCACCTCAAATACTCGTTCATCCACCTTTGAACTGGATGAATCCACCTCAGAACTCCGTTCATCCACCTTTGAACCTCATTCATCCACCTCAGAACCTCATTCATCCACCTCAGAACTCCGTTCATCCACCTCGGAACTCCGTTCATCCACCTCAGAACCTCAAATCTCCCAATCCCCAATCCCCAAAGTTGGCATCCTTTTCTACCGCGCTCATTATTTAGCTGGAAATACCAAGGTAATTGATGCTTTATGCGAAGCTTTAGTCCAGAAAAATTTACAACCTGTGCCAGTATTTGTTTCCTCATTGCGTGAACCTGATGTGCAAGTTGAGTTGAGTGAATTTTTTCAACCCAAAGAAGGCGAATCAATAGCTGTGCTGCTAAATACCACCAGTTTTTCTCTAGCACGCTTGGAAAGTGAAACACCCCAAACCGACCTGTGGCAAAAATTAGATGTGCCTGTGTTGCAGGTGATCCTCAGTGGCGGATCAATTGAGCAGTGGGAGTCACAGTTTCAAGGGCTTTCTCCCCGCGATATTGGGATGAATGTGGCGCTACCAGAAGTAGATGGGCGGATTATTACTCGTGCTGTGTCTTTTAAAGCCGTACAAACTCGTAATCCTCATCTAGAGACAGATGTGGTAATTTATGAACCAGTGAGCGATCGCATCGAGTTCGTTGCTAAACTAGCAGCAAATTGGGCGCGTCTACGTGACAAACCCCCCCAAGAACGGCGAATAGCCCTAATTTTGGCAAACTACCCCAACCGGAATGGCCGCCTCGCCAATGGTGTAGGACTCGACACCCCAGCTAGTTGTGTAGAAATCCTGCAAGCTTTACATCAGGCTGGTTATGAAGTAGAAAATCCACCTGATCAAGGAGATGAGTTGATTCAACGGCTGATAGCTGGCGTAACCAACGATCCAGAAGGTAGAGAATGGCTTCCGGTACACCAAAGTGTTTCTTGGGAAGAGTATCAAGAATATTTCGCTTCATTACCGCCAGCAGTTCAGCAGGGTATTAGTGAAAGGTGGGGAGTGGAAAGTGGGGAGTGGGGAATAGGGAATAGGGACTCTTTACTGGGGACTGGGGAAAAAGAAAACAGGGGAGACGAGAGGAATACCCAATACCCAATACCAAATACCAAATACTCAATACCTAATTCCCACTCCGTGGGGGCCCCGAGTTCCCCAATCCCCATTCCCGGAATTCAACTAGGCAACATATTCGTGGGAATTCAGCCAGCAAGGGGTTATGATAATGACCCCAGTTTGAATTATCATGCGCCGGATTTAGAACCAACTCATGCTTATTTAGCTTTCTACTATTGGGTAAGAGAATGTTTTGGTGCTGATGCTGTAGTTCATGTAGGGAAACACGGAAATCTAGAATGGCTACCGGGTAAAAGTGTGGCTTTGTCTAGTAATTGTTATCCAGAAGTGGCTTTCGGCGCACTTCCCCACCTGTACCCATTTATTGTCAATGATCCTGGTGAAGGTTCCCAAGCCAAACGTCGCGCTCAAGCGGTGATTATAGATCATTTAACGCCGCCAATGACTCGTGCAGAACTCTACGGTTCTTTACAAAAGTTAGAAAATTTAATTGATGAGTATTATGAAGCGGACAGTTTAGATCCTTCGCGTTTGCCAGTGATTCGCGATCGCATCCGCGAACTGGTGATCAAAGAAAATCTCCATCTAGATTTAGGAATCCAAAATGAAACAGAAATTTTTAATTCTGTTAGCGCAGCGTTAGCGAGTCCGCGAGCGTCATCTTTAATTTTGAATTCTATCGGTGGCTATCTTTGTGAATTAAAAGAAGCCCAAATCCGCGATGGGTTACATATTTTTGGGCAATGTCCCCAAGGAAGGCAGCTACGAGATTTAATAGTAGCGATCGCTCGCATACCCAATCGCCATTCTTCAGGTATCACCCGCGCCATAGCTCAAGATTGGGGACTAGACTTCGACCCCCTCACAGCCGATTTGTCAATGCCTAGCGGTGAATACTCAATAGTCAATGGCACAGAATGCCGTACCCTCGGTGATATCGTCGAAGTCCTAGAAGAACACGCCGCCCTCCTAGCAGAAAAACTAATAAATCAAAACTCTTGTACAGACGCGATTCATCGCGTCTCTCCCTCCAGCACAGACGCGATAAATCGTGTCTCTCCCCCCAGCACAGACGCGATAAATCGTGTCTCTACCTGGATACGCGATCGCCTGCTTCCCGCCTTACAAAAAACCCCCGAAGAAATCACCCATTTATTACACGGACTCGATGGCGGTTACGTCCCAAGTGCCCCATCTGGCGCACCCACACGCGGCCGCCCAGAAGTTCTACCAACAGGCAGAAACTTTTATTCTGTCGATATTCGCGCCATTCCCACAGAAACAGCTTGGGATATCGGGAGAAAAGCTGCTGAAACCCTCGTTGAATATTACACTCAAGAACATGGTGAATATCCCAAAACATTAGGTTTATCAATGTGGGGAACTGCCACCATGAGAACAGGCGGTGATGACATTGCCGAAGCCTTGGCTTTACTCGGAGTCCAACCTGTATGGGATGGTGCAGCGCGGCGAGTAGTGGATTTTGAAATTTTGCCCCTAGCGATTTTGGGGCGGCCGCGTGTAGATGTCACCTTGCGAATTTCGGGATTCTTCCGGGATGCTTTTCCCAACTTAATTGATTTATTCGCTCAAGCAGTATCAGCAGTAGCAGACTTAGATGAACCGCCAGAACAAAATCCCCTTGCAGATGCAGTTCGCCAAGAAACTGATTTGTGGACAAGCCAAGGATTAACTTTAGAAGCAGCAGTAGTGCGATCGCGCTATCGCATCTTTGGTTCTCGTCCAGGTGCTTACGGCGCCGGACTCCAAGGTATAATCGAATCGCAAAACTGGACAGATGACGAAGATTTAGCCCGCGCCTACATCAACTGGAGTTCTTACGCCTACTCTTCGGGAGCAGAAGCAGCAGAAGCAGGGGGAGTAGGGGGAGTAGGGGAGGATAAAATCTTCAATCCCCAGTCCCCAG
>NZ_CAXTNP010000252.1:0-11722 GCF_964245575.1 uncultured Nostoc sp.
GGCATGGGGACTGGGGAAAAGTTTTCCAATACCCAATCCCCAATACCCAATCCCCAATCCCCACTTAACCAACAACTACTCAAAGCAAGCGATCAGTTTATCGTCTATCGAGCCTCAATTGCTGGGCCTACGGTCATTGCTGGTTATCACTGGTTTAATGACTGGGGACGCGACACATTAATTGCCTTACCGGGATTGGCACTTGTTCCACAACGTTTTGAGCTGGCAAAAGGAGTATTGCGAACTTTTGGGCATTATTGTCGCCACGGTTTGATTCCTAATGCATTTTTTGATGTCAATGGAGAACCAATTTATAACAGTATTGATGCAGCGTTGTGGTGGATTGAAACTTTAGGACTTTATTTAGAAGCTACCCAAGACTGGGAATTTTTGGCAGAGCAATTCTCGATAGTACAGCAAATCTACAAAGCATTTGTCGGTGGTACACATTTCAATATCCAGATCGATGCTACCGATGGGCTAGTTAGTTGGGATGCTCCTGGTGCAGCCCTGACCTGGATGGATGTGGTAATTGGGACACACCCTGTTACTCCCCGTTACGGTAAGCCAGTGGAAATCAATGCGCTGTGGTATTCAGCTTTATGTTGGCTAAGTCAGTGGGCAGAACGATTGAGCCAGCTTGAGTATGGCTCGCCAGTGCGTCTCACTAAGCAAGCACAGCGTTATGCTCAACAAGCACAACGTGTGAAAACCTCGCTGCAAAAGTTCTGGAATCCTCATCTGGGTTATTTGTACGATACTATTGAGCCGGACGATCACCGGAATTTTCAAGTTCGTCCTAATGCCGTTTTGGCGCTGTCGCTGCACCATTGCGGCTTTTCTGAACAGCAAGGGTGTCAGATATTAGATTTGGCAACTGTCAGCTTACTTACACCCTATGGTCTTCGTAGTCTTGATCCAGGAGATCCCGAATACAAAGGCAGATATGAGGGTAACCAAGAGCAACGCGATCGCGCTTACCACCAAGGCACTGTTTGGGCTTGGCTAATTGGGCCATATATTCGCGCTTGGCAACGTTTTTATCCACAACAATCGCTGCCTTTTGATTGGCAACCTCTACTAGATCACTTCCTATTTGACGCAAGTCTTGGTTCTATTTCTGAGATTTTTGATGGCGATGCACCTCACAAGCCCAGAGGAGCGATCGCTCAAGCTTGGTCAGTTGCTGAAGTAATCCGCCATATCAAGTAGTGCCCAGTCGTGAATCTTGAGGTCAAACTTGCCTTTTACAGAGCAACGAGTCCATTATTTAGTAATATATAATACAACTAGTTTTCAACCATCAGCCATCCTATACCTACCTATCAGCACAATTAATCGTGGGATCGCTTGCTGTATTCTTCACAGTTTGTTACAAAAGTACAAAGAACTTCTAGAGACCCAAAACCACATGTTCGGCGGACTTACTGGTTTACAAAATCCTAAAGGCACAGATTGGGGAGAGCGGATGCTCAACACAGTCGCCAGCCAAACGATTCGCCACCTGTTTACCCAAAGCGAGTCAGTAGAAGTCTTTGTACGCTGCTATCCCTCCAGCAAACTGTTGCAAGGCAGCATTGATAGCTTCAAAATGAGCGGTCGTGGCTTAGTAATTCGGAGAGATTTTGCGGTTGACGAGATGTCATTTGAAACCGATGCCGTGGCTATTGATTTCGGCTCGGTTTTAAGTGGCAAACTCAGTCTTAAGCAACCTACTCAAGCGATCGCTCAAGTAATTTTATCAGAAGCAGGGATAAACCAAGCCTTTAACGCGGAACTGGTGAAAAAGCGCCTGCTTAACCTCACCGTACCATCACTGACAGAATTATCTGGCGGTGAACCAGTCTCCTTTACGGAAGTTCAGGTACAGCTATTGCCAGAGAATCGCTTACAGCTTGTAGCAAAAGCAGATTTAAACAATGGCGAACTCGTACCTCTGAGCATGATCCTAACTATAGGCATTGAAAGGCGGCGGCGAGTTTCTTTTAAAGATCCGAAAATTCAACTTGACCAAGTGCCAGAAGCACAACAGGAAATCTCGCAAACCTTGAGCGTGGCGCTGGTAGAAATTTTAGATAATATGGTCGATTTGGATCGTTTTGACCTTGATGGAGTGAAAATGCGGCTCAACCGATTAGAAACTGAAGGTCAAAAACTTATTTTCAGTGGATATGCTGAAATCGAACGTATTCCACATAGCGCTTGATATAAATCAAACACGCAAAAACGCCAAGTAAAGTTTTCCTGAGCCGATTTACGTGAAGCTTTATACAAATTAAATACCGCCTAGATTATTCTAGGCGGTACTTTAAATCTTTAGGTTTTGAAGGGAGTTGGGAGTTAGGAGTTATTGATTATTCCAAACTGCTAACTCCTGTACAGACGCGATTAATCGCGTCTCCTAAATCTCTATCTTCCCACCCCTACATATTGGAATCCAGCCCGGATCATTGCTTCCGGGTCTAGGAAGTTACGACCGTCGATGATAACGGGGTGGGCCATCAATTTTGCCATCTTCACATAGTCGAGAGTGCTGAACTGCTGCCATTCGGTGACGAGTACTAAGGCATCGCAACCGTCAGCTAGTCTTTCGGCATCGGTTTCTACTAGTACCCCAGAAAGCCCATGACGTAAACCTGTTTGGGAAACAATGGGGTCGTAGGCTTTAACTTTGGCTCCCAGTCGGTTTAGCTGCTCAATTAGGTTGAGGGCTGGGGCGTCGCGCAAGTCGTCGGTATCGGGCTTGAAGGTCAGTCCGAGTAGTCCAACTGTTTTGCCTTTGAGAATTTTCAGAACTTTTTGGAGTTTTTCTAAAGCAATCAATCTCTGGCGTTCGTTGACACTGACAGCAGCTTTGAGTAATTGGGCTTCATAGCCATAATCATCAGCAGTGTGAACCAGAGCGGAGACATCTTTGGGAAAACAAGAACCACCCCAACCAATACCAGCTTGTAAAAATTTGTTACCAATGCGGGAGTCTAGACCAATACCTCTAGCTACTTGGGTGACATCAGCACCGACGCGATCGCAAATATTAGCAACTTCGTTAATAAAACTAATCTTAGTGGCTAAAAAAGCATTAGCGGCGTATTTAATCATCTCCGCCGAACTCAGGTCTGTTGCCAGAATTGGCACAGGGGGTAAAGATTGATCAAGAGCGTACTTGCGTTCTACAATTGGGGCATAGAGTTGTCGCATTAAGGCTACTGCTCTTTGGCTATTACCTCCGAGTACAATGCGATCGGGGTTGAAGGTGTCGTACACTGCCGAACCTTCGCGCAAAAACTCTGGATTGCTGATTACATCAAACTCGGCTGCAAACTCAGGTAATTTTTCATCACTTGGTATCCCACCTGCGGGTACTAATGTTTTCAGCCGTTCAGCAATCCCATCTAAAACAAGCATCCGCACCCAGTCACCTGAGCCAATGGGTACTGTAGATTTATTTACTATGACTTTATAACCACCGTTGAGATTTTCCCCAATCCCACGGGCTACAGCTTCAACATAACGAGTATCACTTTCACCAGTGGGTAAAGGTGGCGTTCCCACAGCAATAAACAGAACTTCTCCGTGGGCAACTCCAGCAGCGAGATCACTAGTAAAATGAATTTTCTCTGTTTGAATGGCAGACTGAATAATTTCTGAAAGTCCTGGCTCAAAAATTGGGGACTGCCCAGACTTCATTAACTTAACTTTTTCTTCGTTATTGTCTACACAAATTACATCATGCCCAATATGAGCCAAGCAAGCACCTGTAACTAAACCAACGTAACCAGTACCAATCACGCAAACACGCATTTTTTAACTCCTCACTTATTTTGGGGTTAGTCTTCTAAAAGAAGTATCAATATAACACTTACACACTTAAAGTAAACTCAGCCACTAAGCATACTGGCTACCGATAGGGTGAGCCTACATACAAATTTAGAGCAACGCTAGGTGTCACTCAGGTGGTTGAATTATTTACATCGCTTTGAATGCGATCACGAAAATCTTCTATTGTTAGTTTTAACCCCTCTTGCAGAGCAATAGTCGGTTCCCAATTTAACCAAGTTTTTGCCTTTGTGATATCAGGTTGGCGACGCCGGGGATCGTCCGAAGGTAGTGGCTCGAATTTAATCTGCGCGTCTGGGTTAATCATATTTTGCACAGCTTGTGCCAATTGCAAAATCGTATATTCACCAGGATTACCCAGATTTACTGGACCAATGTAGTCGCTATTCATTAGGCGGATGAATCCTTCGACTAAATCGGAAACATAGCAGAAACTACGAGTTTGCGAACCATCACCGTAAACGGTTAAAGGATTACCCCGCAAGGCTTGAACTATAAAGTTGCTCACTACCCGACCATCGTTTTCTAACATTCTCGGCCCGTAGGTGTTAAATATCCGAACAACTCGAATATCAACTTTATTTTGCCTATAGTAATCAAATGCTAGAGTCTCAGCAATTCTTTTACCTTCGTCGTAGCATGAACGTATCCCAATGGGATTGACGCTACCCCGATACTCTTCAGTTTGGGGATGAACTTCTGGATCGCCGTATACTTCACTGGTTGAAGCCAAGAAAAACCTAGCTTTCACACGTTTAGCCAGCCCCAACATATTAAGTGTTCCCATCACGTTAGTTTTAACGGTTTTAACTGGGTTGTACTGGTAATGTACTGGTGAAGCAGGACAAGCTAGATGATAAATTTGATCCACTTCTAACCGAATTGGTTCGGTAATATCGTGGCGGATCAGTTCAAAGTACGGGTTATCTAACCATTTAAGGATGTTCCGTTTGTGACCAGTGTAAAAATTATCCAAGCATATTACTTCATGCCCATCGGTCATTAGTCGGTCGATGAGATGGGAACCAATAAACCCAGCACCACCCGTCACCAAAATTCTCATAGTTTCCCATTTACTTACAATATTTTCAGTAGCTATTGCACTTATCTTTTAGATTACCCAGGTTGGGGACAAAAATACAGAATGAAAAAAATAACAAAGTTCAATCAAAAAGTGTTGTTGAACTTACTTATTTTTCTACAGTTATAGTTTTGTTATATTTTTACTTGCTTCCTTAATAATTTAACTAGTAAAATAACAAAAATTCTCACTCTTCCACCTAAAGTTCATCAAATCTTCAACAATATAAAGTGTTTTTACGGTTAATACTGTTTTCTATTGGATGCAGGAATAGGTTGACATTTTCCACAGTTCAAGGTCTTACAATTACCCATATTTGTGCAATAGTCAAGTTGTCGCATTTACCAAGATCCTGCCCTGTATTTAAGTGCAGAGGCTTATATCATTTCAGGAAATCCCTGCTATAAATATATAAGTTTGTAGGGGCGTACATCTGTATACCCCTATAGCCGATTCATTTGTTGCAAAGATTTTTGTGAATGCTATGCCTCCGACAGACTACACCAAGGCAGCCTAAGTCCACGTGAGTGGACTGAACTATGCTTCATATCATACAGCAGATGTAATGGTGGTAACCGTGTTAGACATAACTACATTTGTGGTTTGAGTGCGTTGCGGTTCTCCAAGCATGACAATGGAGCAGGTGAGTTGTCTAGCTAACTGAGTTGTGACATCGCTAATGGCTAACCCTCCAGGGCTGGTACGATTACGTATAAAAGGTAAAACGACTAAATCGTATAATCGCGCTGCCTGCAAAATTGCTTGAGCAACATTTTCATGAGCGATAATTTGAATTTCTGGGGCATTAGTCAAAGCCAATTTAGATACCAATAGGGAGAGATGCGATCGCCTCCAAGCAATTTTACTAGAACTAGTGCGGCGATCGCACACATTCAGTACAGTAATGTGGCTCTGATTTGCCTCTGCTAGCATCTGGGCAAATTGTACAGGCTGTAATGTCGGTGCTGTTAAGTTTTCTACTGGTACTAAGATGCGCTGAATTTTTTTCGGTGATTCTACTAGACGTGTTACCGCTACTGGACAATGGGATGCCCAAAGCACACCATCAATCACATTCCCAAATAAACGCGCTCGTAACCCAGTCCGTTTACCCCAACCCATAACGATTAAATTAGCCTTTTGTTCACGAGCAGCTCTGCTAATTCCTTGAGCAAAAGCATCATCAATCCGCAGCATTGGTTCTGCGGCTATGCCCAATACTCGACTGTGTACCGTGGCTTTTGTTAATAATTGCTCACTCCGTTGTAGAGACGCTTCTAACTGTGGTGCATCCATTTGAGCGGTAGCATTAGTGATCGCAAGCGGTATAATTTTCCCCTTACACTGACGCGCTAATAACGCCGCCATTTCAATTAAATACTGCTCGGTGTGAGGATTATAGACAGGTACGACTATAGTAAAAGCACTGTCTATCCTTGGTGCGTTTTGGCCAGGTAGGGGTGGTGCTGGAGCTTCGGCGGGTGAGGAATTCAAACCAACAGCTATTTTACTAGTGATCAACGGCCCCAAGGTTGATGTGACAACCATTAAGACAATCACGCTGTGTAATACTTCTAGTGGCAGCAACCCAGCCCGGTATCCCACTAACGTTGCTGCTAACGTTGTAGCAACTTGGGGAAGTGATAGCGACCAGACGGTTAGCATTTCTTGCCAGTTATAGCGGTAAACCAGTTTTGTAAAAAAAGCTGCAATCAATTTACTGGCAATCAAACCGACTATCATCAACAGCGTTAACTTCAGCGTGTCTAGGTTGTTCACAAAGGCGGGTAGATTGATCGTTAAGCCAAGGTCAACAAAGAAAATAGGAATGAATAGCACACTGCCAATAAATACCACCTTTTCTTTGACTGGACCTTCCCCTACAGCTTCATTTACCGCCAAACCCGCTAAAAAGGCACCAACAATTTTCTCTATCCCAATCAATTGAGCGCCCACAGCCGCCAGAAACACAGAAAGCAACACAAACAAAAACTTGTTTCCTTCGTCGTCTCCAGACCGTTTGAAAAATTCTTTGCCTGCCCAATCAAAGCCTGTGACAACAGCAACAGAGTAAATAATTAACCAACCCGACAAGGTGAGTAGTTTAGCAAAGCTGAATTCTCCAGCATCAGCGACGCGTACACAAACGGCTAAGATCAGTACTGCACCAATATCTGTAAAAATCTTAGCTCCAATGGTGACCGTAACAGCTTCGTTGTTGACCACTCCCAAACGGCTGATTATGGGATATGCCAAAAGGGTATAGGAAGCGAATAAAGAGCCAATTAATATTGAAGTATTCCAACCATAGCCTAAAATCAGCCCTACTAAAGTTCCCATCACCAGGGGTACACTGAAAGTTAAGCTAGCAAACCCGAAGGCACGACTTTTTTGCCGACGAAACTGTTCTAGATCAACTTCTAGTCCTGCGACAAACAGCAAGTAAATTAACCCAATGTCTGATAGCAGGTTAATCATCGGTGAGTCCGACTGAAATAGATTCCAGCCTGAGGGCCCGAGTACTAGCCCTGAGAAAACCAAACCCACTAATCCTGGTAATCTTAGCCGCTCAAAGATTATAGGTATAACTAAGATGACCACCAGCAAAATAGCAAAGGGAACAATTGGTTCCTTGCCAAGAACTTGGGAAGTTGGCTCCAGAGCAAGAACTTGTGATATGAGTTCCATAGGTAGGAATTGAAGGGGCTATGGTAAAACTGCGATTAGCTTAGGGCGAGCGCTTAATTGATATAAATAAATGCAGAAGCCACCTGAGGACAAATCAAATATATTTTCTTACACTAACTAGGCAATTGTCTCAGAACTAACTACCTACGGATGGATTTGACTCAAAATGAACCGCAAGCGATCATAGTCGTCTTTAAGTAGCACACTCAAGCTACGTCCAGCTTTAATTAGCCATTCTCGGTCAGCTTTGCGTAACTGGTATATATCTCGAATGGCTGCTGCGGTCAAAGACTCTACTGGCGCACCGTTAATACAAAGGAGTGTCCGCAAAAAATCTAGTTCTTCAGTAAATTTAATGATTGCTTCTGGTTCGCACCGATAAACAGCTTGATGAATTTGCGGGGGACGGGGTGGTAGATACTGATATATTCTTTGGTTATAACCTCGATTCTGGGAAGATTGCTCAAATCCTACGATCGCAGCTCGGAATTCTGTTCGGAGCATGGCAAATATCTGGGGTTGTTCTTCGCGTAAGTCTTGCAATGACAACCCCAAAGCTCTGGCCCGGTGTACAGAATCTATGGGCATAGTTGTGGCATAATACACCACAGCATAAACTTGATTACCCGATTCTTCATCTACAGAACAGACCCAACTACCAAAGGGTGGCATGGAGGGAAAGCTTAAATCTTCTGGTTCCAAACACTGAGCTAAAAATTCAGTACTAGTAGTTTCAATCACCTCCGCAATGTGGTTAGGATGGCGATCGCCAGTAGCAAACTGTGGTAGGGGGAGGCGCATAGTAATTTAGTCATTAGTCATTGGTGAGCCAGTGCGGTCTTCTCACATTGGGAGAGGCTAGCGCCAAGGGGGTTTCCCTCATGAGCAACTGGCGTTAGCGCAGCGTTAGCGAGGCACGAGCGTCACCCGAAGGGTCATTAGTCATAAGTTTTTGCCAAATGACTAATGACTAATCTTATTTGGCTTTTTTACGTCCGGCTGTGGTTTCTACGAGTTCCAATTCGCTCAGGCGAAAGGTAACTAATTTATCCCAGTTACCACCTTCAAATAATACGGCTACTTTGCCATCACTCACCCGTTGCACGAGTCCTTCGGAGCGATAATAGGTATCTGCGGGATTCTTGACGCGAACAGTTGCTCCAGGCAGAATCATGTTTTTAGCCTCGCTTGTTTCCTTTTAATAGCTTAATACTTGTCATTAGTCATTAGTCATTTGCTTGTTGCAAATGACTAATGACTAATCAATAATACTTCTGCCTTTGTCGAAAATTTGCTACTGATTCTACTATTCCCAAGGAAATGAAGTTGGTCAGCATAGCAGAACGCCCGTAACTCATCCAAGGTAGGGGAATGCCTGCCACAGGCGCTAAACCAACTGTCATGCCAACGTTGACAATCAACTGAAACACAATCATGGACAAAACGCCAATAGCCAACAAGGAACCAAAGTTATCTTTGGCGGTTTCGGCAACATGCAGTAGACGGAAGCAAATTAAGCAGAAGACAAACAGCACTACCAAACAACCAACAAAACCGAATTCTTCCCCTACTGCAGAAAAAATAAAGTCTGTATGCTGTTCAGGTACAAAATTCAGTTGCGTCATTGGGCCCTTGAACAGACCCCATCCCCAAATTTCACCAGCACCAATAGTAATGCGAGATTGGATTAAGTGATACCCAGCACCGAGTGGATCGTGATCGGGATTCATGAATACAGTTAGCCGATCTTTTTGATACTCTTTCAAAATATGGTTCCAAGCGAAGACTCCTAATTCGCCACCCAGTATATTGAGAGTCCACGCACCGATAGCACCTAAACCAAATCGACGCCAGGGAAGAGTTTGCCAGCCCACAATAGCCATCGCAACTGACCAAATTAGCCCTAATGGCCCAAAAGATAATTCTTTGAATAAAACTATCGGCTCTGATAAAGGCCAAGATATACTAAACAAAATCGCGGCAACCACAGGAGAAATCATCAGAACTAACCAGCCTGGGTTAGCATTTGCCCAGTAAAGCATTCCTAAGACGATCGCACCAAATACCAGTGATGTTGCTAAATCTGGCTGCAAAAATACCAGTCCCCAAGGTATAGCGGTGATTGCCAGAACGCGGAAAACACCTTCGAGCGTAGAAGCAGTGCGCCTGTGTAGCAAAGCTGCTAAGGTGATGATCATGCCGACTTTGGCAAATTCTGAGGGTTGCACGTTAAAGCCTGCGATACTAATCCACCTCTGTGCCCCTTTGGCGCTAGTACCAGCAATCATCACGCCGATTAAACTGAAGTTTGTTAGTGCATAAGTTACCCAGTGCCACTGCATTAAGAGTTCATAACGTGTACGAGCTAAAAACAGCGCTATAAGCACACCGATACCCGCTACCATCCAGTGCCACCACCAGTCAGTTACTGGCTGCTTCAGTTCCGTACTGAGAATCATGAGGCCGCCAAAGATACTAATAACAATTGGCAAAGAAAATAGTAGCCAATCTACATACTGCCAGGGCTTAACCCAAGACTTCCAGCGAATTTTGGGGAGCGATTGTTTTAACAACATTGTGTAAGTTTAGACTTTAGCTTTAATTGTTGGGAGTTGGGAATTGGGAATTGGGAATTGAAAAGAGGCAGAGGGGCGGGGGGCTGCTCTTGCTGAGGGGAAAATTCTTCTCCCTTGCTCCCAGCTAAGAGCTCGCCTGCTTTTTCCCCACTCCCCAATCCCCAGTCCCTAGTATTCCTAGTACATAGCCCAGGAAGCAGATAGAAATTAAAATTAATTATGTCAGGGCAGCAACTGATACTTTACCAGCAATGGTAAGAGCGATCGCTGTTAATGCTTTTGCCGAAGCTGAATCTGGATCACCAACGACTATTGGCACACCACTGTCACCACCAACTCGTGTTGAAATCTCTAGCGGCACGCACCCCAATAATGGCACTCCCAATTCAGCAGCTGTTTTTGAGCCTCCACCGGAACCAAAGATGTCATACTGCTTATCTGGTTGATCGGGGGGTATAAAATAACTCATATTTTCCACGATCCCCAATACCGGGACATTCATCTGCTGGAACATCCGCAATCCCTTGCGAGAATCTAACAGGGCTACAGTTTGTGGCGTGGTGACAATTACTGCCCCTGCCATCGGCACTGCTTGGGTTAAAGTTAACTGAGCATCTCCGGTTCCCGGTGGCATATCTACAATCAAATAGTCCAGTTCTCCCCATTGCACTTGATAGAGAAACTGGCGAATTACACCATTTAGCATAGGGCCCCGCCAAATTACTGGCTGATCTCGGTCAATCAAAAAGCCCATTGAAACTAATTTGACGCCGTGATTAAAAGCAGGTTCCAGGATGTCACCTGTTTCACTGGAACGCACAGTAATTTGGGCATCAGCCAGCCCCAGCATGGTGGGGTCATTAGGGCCGTAAATATCAGCATCTAGCAAGCCGACTTTCGCCCCAGTTTGAGCTAGAGCCACTGCTACATTTACCGCCACCGTACTTTTACCAACGCCACCTTTGCCACTGGAAACAGCAATGATATTTTTCACCCCAGAAATGCCAGTGCGATCGGGTAAACTTTTTTGTTGCGGTGTTTCTGCCGTTACTTCTATGCTGACATCTGTAACGCCTGAGAGTTTTTTAACAGCTTTCTTACAGTCTTCAACTATAAATTCACGTAAAGGACAGGCAGGAGTGGTTAACACTAAAGTAAAACTAACCTTGCCACCGTCAATTTTCACGTTGCGAATCATATTCAGTTCCACCAGACTTTTGCGGAGCTCTGGGTCTTCTACTGGTCGCAACACTTCTAAGACAGAGCGAGAATCGAGGACATCGTACATAAAAATTCAAAATTCAAAATGAATAAATACACTTGTGGCGAACATCTTAGCTATTAACCGGATGCTTTCTTAAGTAAGGTCAGCTTAGTGTTTTCACTGTCAATGCCGTGATAAAACTTAACAAATTGCATTATTACCTAATAGAATCTTAACTTTCTTTGGGCATTGGGCATTGGGCATTTGTCATTAGTCATTAGTCATTAGTCATTTGTTATTAGGCATAGGTTATTCTCCTTGTCCCCAGTCCCCAGT
>NZ_CAXTNP010000253.1:0-11558 GCF_964245575.1 uncultured Nostoc sp.
TCTACTCCTAACTCCTGTACGCGATTAATCGCGTCTCTACTCCTAACTCCTGTACAGACGCGATTAATCGCGTCTCTAAAAACTTTTATGACTGAACTGCTGCAAAAAGTACGGGTAATTGACCCAGTTTCTAAAATCGATGAACTCTTTGATGTGCTGATTGCTGATGGTTATATCCAAGAAGTGGCTTCGCACATTACTGACATCAGCCCCGATACTCCAATCAGAGATTGTCGGGGATTAGTTATCGGGCCGGGGTTAGTGGATTTGTACAGCCACTCCGGTGAACCAGGGTTTGAAGAACGGGAAACCCTATTGTCTCTGTTACAATCTGCTACTGCTGGCGGCTTTACCAGAGTTAGCATCTTACCCAATACATCCCCAGCTATTGATAACCCTGCACTTGTGGCACAGTTGCAGCAAAAGAGACACGGGGAGATGAGGAAGAAGGAAAAAATTAATTTGGCTGACCCTGCACCTCAACCCTCTCCTTTCCCCCTGCTTCATCTCTGGGGTGCTATCACCCTAGATGTTGCTGGGAAGCAAATGACGGAATTGGCAGATTTAGCGTCTGCTGGAGTTGTTGGTTTTAGCGATGGTAAGCCCTTAGAGAATTTGGCGCTGGTGCGGCGAGTGTTAGAGTATGTCCAGCCGTTGGGAAAACCAGTAGCATTTTGGCCTAGCGATCGCCAGTTATCAGCAAATGGTGTAATGAGAGAAGGGGTAGATGCTCTGCGTTTCGGTTTACCTCCAATACCCGTCAGCGCAGAAACTACTGCGATCGCAGCTTTATTAGAATTAGTTGCAACCATCGGTACACCAGTCCATATTATGCGCGTCTCCACATCTCGCAGCGTGGAACTGATCGCTTCAGCCAAGGCTGCTGGTTTACCCATCACCGCCAGCACTACCTGGATGCACCTTTTACTTGATACAAAAGCAGTTAAGAGTTATAACACTAGCTTGCATTTAGACCCGCCATTAGGAAATCCGCGTGATGTGGCGGCATTGCGTGCAGGGGTGCGTGTGGGTGTGATAGATGCGATCGCTATTGACCACACACCCTACAGCTACGAAGAAAAAGTCCAAGCTTTTGCCGAAGCACCTCCAGGAGCAATTGGTTTAGAGTTAGCATTACCTTTGCTATGGCAATATCTCGTTGAAACAGAGGAATTTACAGCTTTAGAATTATGGCGGGCATTGAGTAGCAGTCCAGCCGAGTGTTTGGGGCAGAAGGTAAGTGCGATTCTACCTCATCAACTAGCAGAACTTACTTTATTTGATCCCCAGCAAACCTGGAAAGTCGAACGGAAAAGTCTTTATACACTTTCACAAAATACACCTTGGCTAGAGCAACAGTTGAAGGGTCATGTTGTGCAAACCTGGTGTTGAAAAATGTAAAACACTCTGAAATTCATAACTTTTTAGAGAGGTACTAATACATTGGTATTTCAAACTTATATGGCTGATAATTTGTTCCAATGATTTGAAACAAAGCTTGTGTAGCCTATTCATACCAATTCGCAATTCGCTTTTTTGCCCATTCGCAATTGATAAATTTAGATGCAGCAAGGCAATCCCTGCTTACATCTGTTGCCTTATTTTAGAGAATTGGTATTAAAACCACTGAATATAACCGATCCCTTGAAACACTCTTTTGTTGTATTTGCTTACGAAAACGCACCTAAGCTTTATTACTAAATTCTGTGATGCTAATGGTTAAAAAATTTTGATAATCATTGTTTTAAACTTACAGCTATTTTCAGGTAAATAGACCACGCGGTAGGGGCGCAATGCCTTGCGCCCCTACGACAGATGTAGTTCAAATACTTGAATTCTGCTGTAAGATAGATTTGCTCTTACTGCTTGAATTGTTAAATTAAGAATTGACGCTGACTTGGATGAAACTAATCTAAGTAATGCTAACCTCAGTGGGGCTGATTTAACCGATGCAGACTTAGGAAAGGCAAATTTAACGGGAGCAAATCTCAGCAAAGCTAATTTCACGAAAGCCGATCTAGAAGATGCAAATCTGACCAATGCTAATGTGACTGATACAATTTTTACAGGAGCAGACTTAGAGCGGGTAATTGGGTTGCGTCGCTGAGGTGCAATCGCTATTGATTACGCACCTATACCTAAGTCAGACTCCAATTCATGCCAATTCTGACGGCTGACATCTTTGTTCTTTTTTGTTAAACTTCTCTAGCGCCTGTATGTGAGGAAGTTAACGTTAAAAGATAGCCATCCGGCCCGGTCAAAGTAAATGAACTGTGGATTCTGCCTGTTTCAATTTCAGAAACAGTCAATCCCCACTTCTTAAAAGTATCTCTGGTGGCAAAAACATCATCTACCATCAGATCAAAAGGCGCATTGATTCCGGGAGCGATCGTCTCTGAACTTGTTCTCAAAACTAAGTGCGTTCCTCCCCGTAATTCTAAAACAGCTAATTGTTCTGATTGAGCGATCGGGCGCAGCCCTATCTTAACAAAAAAATCCCTAGCCTCTGCTACATTACTCACATATAATCTTACATGCCCAATTGCCACCGGAGGACGGGTATCCTTTTCTTTTGCAATAGTTTCTGGTAGTGACATAGGTTTAATCCAAAAATCTTTAGTTACCGTTTAACTCTGTTGACTTCAGCAGGTTTGCCATCTCCCAAATCAGCTTGGGCAAATTTATCTCAACATTTGATAAAGTATCAAGTTCTACTTTAGCATTTTGAAATTGTCCATCTAAAATATGTCCTCCAGTTTTCCGATTTCCAGTTATGAAATGAAAGTGATAGCCATTAAAGTTTACTCCTTGCATATATTTGGGTGTCCGAAAACCCACTAAAGTACTATTGACATTCCTTAACTCAAAAATCGATTCTTCTTTAATCACCTCTGCCAAAGGACGATAGGGTAGAGTTTATTTAGGAACAGTTCTAAATTTTAGATAAGGAAAAATACCTTGAATACGAATAGCATAAGGATAATTTTTAGTCGGTAAGCGCTGCTCCAATAATTGCTGCAATTGTTGATAATTAATCTATAGGACTCATATTTTATTTTTGAAAAAAAATCAGTACACCTTTATTCCTTCTTCCCAGTCCCCAGCGATGCACTGAGCGCAGTTGTTGTGTTCCCAGTCCCTAGTCTCTACGAGTAATTCAGGAATCAAATCGGATTGCTATACCCTTCTAGATTAATTAATATTTGTAGTTTAAAAAAGGTGACTGTAGCAAAAGGGCTTGTCATTGAATTAGGAATGACAGAGGTAACTCCATCAGCTTTTATTTGCTAAAATTTGCCATCTAATCCAATCATTTCTCCATTAAGATAATTTACTGTCCCCAAACCAAAATTACCGTATTTTTTCAACTGCGTAAAATTAGTATTTCTCTCATAAAGACCTATTGACTCAGATAAAAATCATTACTTTTGAATACTCCCGTAGTACGTAGTAATATCCATAGATGCCTGGAAGGCGACTTATCATAGAGTAGGAGGTTGACAGCGACTAGCTTACAACGTAGCAATAAATGCAAATTAATGAAACAAATCTTTTCGCTGGGTGCTTGATTCTTTTGTCTGTCTTGTGATAGTTTTCTCTCTACGTCCTCAAAAACACTATAATCCCATCGAATTACCGTAGTTTATTAAATATCATTAACTTAGTTGTATAGATTTGGGGTTAAGAAGGACTAGCTAAATCTATCGAGTTTATTCTTGTAGGCAGTACATTGTGAACCACCGATCTAGAAAATCATCTCTAAGCCAGGGCATTCTCTATGAGTAAAATACGTGCTGTGATTGTTGATCCGAATGTGGTTGGACGTTTGGCACTGAGTGAAGTGACTGCACCGAAGCCTGCCCCAGATGAGGCACTAGTCAGAGTGGCGGCGATTTCTCTCAATCGGGGAGAGGTGAAACGTTCAACTTCTGCTGAGGCTGGTTGGCAGCCTGGTTGGGACTTGGCAGGTGTAGTGGAAACCTCTGCTGCTGATGGGTCGGGGCCTGCCCAAGGGACGCGTGTAGTTGGCTTGCGCGGCGCCGGTGCTTGGGCAGAACTAGTGTCTGTTCCTACCAACGCCTTAGCAGAAGTACCGCCATCGGTATCCTTTGCTCAAGCTGCCACATTGCCTGTAGCGGGTTTAACCGCGTATCATGCTGTGCTTAAAGGCGGTTCGCTGTTAGGTCGCCCAGTTCTGGTTACAGCTGCATCAGGAGGTGTTGGTTACTTTGCTATCCAATTGGCACGACTGTCAGGGGCGCATGTCGTGGCATACATTCGTCAAGCTGGCTATGAGACTCTAGTCAAGGAAGCAGGCGCACAATCGGTGGTGATTGGCGAAGACCTCTCACCCGCCAGCGAGTATGGCCCCTATCATCTAATTGTAGAGTCAGTAGGTGGCAAGACTTTGGGGGTAGCCCTTGGCTTACTGGCACAGGATGGAAAAACTGTGCTGTATGGAGTATCTGGGGGAGCAGAAGTGACATTCAACGCTGCCCAATTTTTCGGGACTGGTGGCGTGAGTCTGTATGGTTTACGTCTGTTCGATGAATTGAGATTAGAATCAGCATCAGTTGGTCTAAAACGGCTTTTGAGTTTAGTAGAAGCAGGTCAGTTACGTCCTCACATTGATTTAGAAGCTTCTTGGACACAAATAGCTGATGTAGCCCAACAATTACTCGACAGGCGTTTTCCTGGCAAGGCTGTATTGCACATTTCCAATTGAGTATTAATAGATGGTATGGGGGATAGTACTGACTTATGGTTCAAGCTAGATCAGCTTGTAGCTGCTAGTAACCTCAAGATAGAACGCCCCAAAGGGACATCACATCCACGTTATCCATCCTTAATTTATCCGCTTGACTATGGATATTTACAAGAGACTCGCTCTGGAGATGGAAATGATATTGATGTCTGGATAGGTAGCCTGTTTAGTAAAACAGTAACTGCCGTTATTTGTGGTGTTGACTTGGAAAAACGAGATATAGAAATCAAGATACTTCTGGGTTGTACATCTGAGGAAAGTCGAGTCATTTTGGATATCCACAATATAGGCTCTCAATCGGCAATATTATTGGTTCGCAAGTAAATTACATTTTTGAAGGTAAGGTTGTATGAGTTTAGAACTAAAACTATCAGGTAAAACAGCGATCGTCACCGGAGGAAGTGCGGGAATTGGTTTAGCCACCGCCAAAGCACTCTATAGTGAAGGTGTGAATGTAGCGATCGCAGCCCGCAATCAAGAACGCTTAGATCAGGCTGTAGCTGACATCCAGTCCCTACCCACTCCTGGGGCTAAAGTTATTGCCATCAGCGCTGATTTAACTAAAGCAGAGGATGTTGAGAAAGTTGTCTCTACAACATTAGCCCAATTTAATCAGATTGATATCTTGATTAATAATGCAGGTTCAGCCCGTGCTGGATCTTTCCTGGAATCAACTGATGATTTATTTTTGGATGCTTGGAACTTAAAATTATTGGGCTATATCCGCCTAGTTAGAGCCGTCGTTCCCCATCAAAAAAGTCGCGGTGATGGCCGGATTGTCAATATAGTCGGCGGTGCAGGACGGACACCTCGTCCTAACTTTTTAGCTGGCGGTACAAGCAATGCGGCTCTGCTGAATTTCACAAAGGGCATTTCTAAAGAGTTAGCCGAGTACAAAATTCGCATTAATGCCATATCGCCTGGTGCTACAGCTACTGAGCGTGCCGAGACTTTAGCGCGGCAGAACGCCCAAGCGCAAGGGATTACCGTCGAGCAAGTAAAGGCGCAAAACATCCAAAGTATTCCTTTAAAAAGAATCGCCCAGCCAGAAGAAATTGCCGCGCTGGCGCTATTTTTGGTATCTGATTTAGCTGCATCGATTACAGGAACAGAGATTATCGTTGATGGCGGCTCTACTCCAGGTGTTTAGCAGCTTAAAGGAGCCAGAAGTCAGCAGATATTACCAATTTTAGATTTTGAATTTTGGATTTTGGATTGAAGGAAAAATCTAAAATCTAAAATTGTCAGATGACATTCTCCGATTGTTGCAAGCGTATGTAACATGTCCTGAGAACACAGTCCAGTGGCGTAGCCTTTTGGGACAACCGGGCTACTCAACATTATGCGATCGCATATATCGTCAGCGATACCATGCCGCACAACGAATAATCTACTTTGCAGAATCTAATCCTATGCAGTATGCCGATGCTTTATTAAAAAACAATAAGGCTACCTGGGGGTTTAAATGAATTCGTGGACTTGGTAATTCCCGAACTGCAACGCCGAGGAATATTTCGTACTGAGTATGAAGGCAGTACT
This sequence comes from uncultured Nostoc sp., assembly GCF_964245575.1. GTDB lineage: Bacteria > Cyanobacteriota > Cyanobacteriia > Cyanobacteriales > Nostocaceae > Nostoc. The sequence goes on from NZ_CAXTNP010000253.1 coordinate 6,305, forward strand.
TTGCGTCAAAATCTTGGTATGCCCCGTCCAGTGAACCAGTTCAGCACAAATACTGCTCCTGAACCTGTGAGTGTCGGTTCCTTGGCATAGTTTTGATTGAACAACTGGCAGTGTTTTTGAAGCGACGGCTTTGATTTCCTCAAACTTCATCTGGTTTGTTATTCCAGTGGTTTTAACAATACAATCAAGTCGTCTCTAAGGAAACTTTTTATCGTGTTGGGCATCCTGACAGTTCTTCTATCCTCCTTTGTTTTGACGTTTCACAACGTTACTGTCCGAGTTTTGTTTTCAGAACATCTCGTACTAGGTTTATTTTTAGTCGGTGGATACGTTAAACCGGATTTGCAGAATTCCTTCTTGCTGATGTTCATGCGAATGCTGCTGGTGGTTCCACTCATGGCATCTCTATCATTCAAGCTATATCCATCTGCTTGGACAGAACTCCAAGACTTGTTCACCCGCAAGCGCAGGGATGTTCTAATCCAAGCTCTTGGCTGTGGAGTGCTGATGTTTGTGTATATTGCCTCACTCTACATTGCTATTGGCTTGATTCCCACAGGTATTGCCTTGACCCTCTTCTTCACTTATCCCGTATTTACAGCACTGCTGTCTTGGAGGTTTTTTGGCGATCGCCCCACATTGTTCCGTTGGCTGGTAATGGCTATTATTTTGGTGGGAAGCGCTCTCACCATTCCTCAATCTTCTGCTACCTACAGCAGTCATACCATTGCGATCGGCATTTTTGCTAGTTTTGGCGCTGGGATTGTTTACGCCTTTTATTGCATCATTGCTCAAAAATGTTTAGAAAAATTCCATCCAATTCCCTTTACCTGGATCAGTTTTGCCTCCACTCTATTGCTTTCTGGTGTTAGCTTACTGTTCTGGCCAGCTAATAACGCCCAACTTGATTGGACACCTCTATGGATTGGTAGCATATTTTCCGGTCTTGTCAGCTTTCTCGGACACACTCTAAACAATGTGGGGATTCGGATGGTTGGCGCTTCTACCGCTTCCATAATCGGCTCTAGCAGTCCAGCATTGACGGCACTAGTTGCATGGATAACCATTAGCGAAACTTTAAACGTGATTCAAAGTGTGGGGATTGGTGTTGTCACATTGGGGATCGCGTTACTTAGTGCAGAAGGCTTTATTAAATCGCTCAAACTTAGGGGTTAAATTGGGAATTAAGATATGCCTTTCTCTGCTATCCTTTTTGATCTTGACGGAACTTTGACAGATCCTAAACCTGGCATTACTAGTTGTATTCAGTATGCGCTCTCTGAACTCGGTTACAAACCACCGAATGCTGATGAATTAAATTGGTGTATTGGCCCACCACTGAGAGAGAGCTTTTCGCAATTACTCACTACCTTGGATTGCACAGTAATTGAACAGGCGATTTCACTATATCGTCGTCGCTTTGCCACAATTGGATTATTTGAAAACTCCCTTTATCCTCAAATTTCAGAAGTTATAAAAGCCATTCGTTTTGCTGGTTATAAAACTTTTGTTGCAACTTCTAAACCATATATTTATGCGACGCAAATTATTGAATGTTTTGGATTAGCATTGCTTTTTGATGGTGTTTATGGTAGTGAAATTGACGGAGCGCGAAGCATAAAAGGTGACTTAATTCACCATATTTTATTAACAGAAAAACTTTCTCCATCTACTGTGATGATGGTAGGCGATCGCTCACATGACATCATTGGAGCCAAGCGTCATCGAATCGCCTCAATTGGTGTTACCTATGGCTATGGAACTGAGGAGGAATTGAAGGCTCATGGTGCTGATTTGATTGCCCATTCCCCAAGTGATATTCCCAGATTAATAATTCGTAAATAATGCCGCTATCATTAACGCTTTTCCATAGTTTACTTCTGTTTAGTACCGCTTTCGTTGCAGGCGGGCTAAATGCTGTGGCGGGTGGCGGGAGCTTTATCACCTTTCCAACTCTCATCTTTACAGGTGTACCCCCGATCGCAGCTAACGCCACGAATAATACCGCGATTTGGGTGGCTGCTCTAGCAAGTGCTGGAGCATATCGTCAAGATTTAAACATCAAGCGGCGAGATTTTTCACTTTTATGTGGTGTCAGTTTAGTTGGTGGCATAATTGGCTTGGTAGCTTTGTTATACACATCGCCAGATGTCTTTAAAAAGCTGATTCCCTATCTATTGCTGCTAGCAACGGTTGTATTTACCTTTAGCGAACCGTTCAAAAAGTGGTTGCAGCGTCAAAACCAGAATACATCGCCGGAATCTGTACCCTTGTTTAATTTGCTACTGGCTCAACTAGCGATCGCAATCTATGGCGGTTTTTTCGGCGCAGGTTTAGGAATTTTAATGCTGGCAACTCTAACGTTTTTAGGTATCAAAAGTATTCACACAATGAATGCTTTTAAGACCTTTTTAGGGAGTTGTATCAATGGTATTGCGATCGTTCCATTTATTTTTGCTTTGGCTCTGACATGGCTGGCTTTGAGCGGGTACTATTAACGTCTGGCAGATTGCATTTCTTGGCGTGTTGCAAGGAATAATTAACGCCTTCGATATTCCCACCCGACAGGCATTTTTACTAGAAACGGTCAGTAAGGAAAACCTCGGCAATGCGATCGCTTTGTACTCCTCCCTTGTCAGCATTTCGGTTATGCTTGGGCCTGCGATGCCTACGGCGGCAAGCTACGCAGGCTTGTTAATTGCGGCAGTGGGATCGGAGCTTTGTTTTCTGCTCGATAGTATCAGTTACATCGCCGTAATTATTGCCCTCCTAGCAATGCACCTTGCCCCCAAAAAAGTCGTTATTTTCACACGCAAACCTTTAGAAGAATTAAAAACTAGTTTTAAATATGCCTTTGGATTTTTGCCAATTCGATCAGTCTTGATTGGTTCGGCTTTAGTTTGCTGCGTCTGGGGATTTTATTTAGCTTTAGGGCCGATTTTTGCCAAGGAGATTTTGCAGGGCGGGCCTAACACCTTCAGCTTCTTGATGACAGCTTCCAGTTTGGGAACCTTAGCTGGTGGTATCTATTTAACAAAGCATAGCAATGTACTGGAATCGGGTAAAGTTCTAGCATTGGGTATATGTTTTATGGGAGTAAGCTTGATTGTCTTTGCCCTATCCCGTGTGTTCTGGCTTTCACTGCTTTCATTATTAGCGGCTGGTTTCGGCTTTATTTTGCAGATAATTGCCGGACGCACTTTGCTTCAGTTGTTGGTGAGCGATGAAAATCGCGGACAAATTACAGGTCTTTACGTTATGGCCTCTACAGGTGCAGTACCGATAGGCAATTTAATAGCTGGCGCACTAGCAAGCAAAATTGGTAGTAGCAATACTGTCATCTTTGGTGCAAGTATTTGTATTGCAGGCTCAATTTTCCTTATGCGGCAAATCTCCACCTTCCGTGATCTGGTTCGTCTGAATCTACGTACTGAAGCAGCTTAAAAGAAAAATAGTTCTGACTATTTAAAAGAGTGCATAATTAGCCATAAAACCAAAAATTGGTAAAAACAATGACTACTATAAATGACCCTACTGTTGTCGCTGAAGTAACTAATTTGTACCTCAAGTATGAAGAAGCTCTTTGTAATAACAATTTAGAAGTGATGGACAGCTTGTTTTGGAATGCACCCGAAGTAGTGCGGTTCGGCATCACAGAAAACCTTTATGGTGGTGATGAAATTCGTAACTTTCGCCAGAATCGACCAAGCCCAAAAATAGAGCGAGAAATCTTGAATCTCAAGGTTGTAACCTTTGGGAAAGATGCAGCAACAGTAACTTTAGAATTTCGCCGGATTATCAATGGTGTAGAGCGTTTCGGGCGACAAAGCCAGACTTGGTACAGGTTTACCGAAGGATGGAAGGTGGTTTCAGCCCATGTTTCATTATTGCCAGTGTGAGTTTCAAAACTATGACTAGTATTTTAGTTAGACAGGACTTACGCAACTGGCACAGGGCGATCGCATTTTGATAGTAAATACGTACTAAATAACAGTGTAAATTAATCTTATATATTGATGATTAAAAAAAATATTATTATTGCCCTCTCAAAGGTAATCGACTTGTTGATGATACGGCAGCCCCAGAAGACTATAAAAGAATTGAATTGTTATCTTGGGATAAAGAAGAGTTAAAATCAGGTAAAATAATTAACACTTCGGCTTTGCTCAGTGTTCAAGCCGAGCAAAGCCGAGGCTTTAAAATAAAAAAGTTCCCTCAAGCTAAAAAAGTGAAACTATTCCGGGTGAGTGTCGGAACCGACAGAACGGATTTTATCGCTACCAACGATTTATCTCAAGATTCTACGGAGGTTGTGCCATTCGTGTGTAAAGTGTGCTTCCGGCAGGCTAGCGCCAACGATGGAAGGTTGAGTCCTGTTCATAGAGAATTAAAGCAATTGACTGGTATTGAATCATGCCAATGTCGCAAGGGTCGTATTCAAAGAAATCATATTGCTTGTGCTATTTGAGTTTGGCTTCGACTCAAAAATTTAGCTTATAAAAGTGGTCAAACAATTTATAAAATCAAGCATGGATTGTTGTCAAATTATTTAGTTCAGCTACTATTACGTCCCGACGTAGCCATGTCTATAATTTAGTTGTTAGCCGCTCGCCGTGGCGTAGCTGCACCATCACTTGTGCCCGTTGCGTAAGTCCTGGGTTTTTAGGACGGGAGTACCAATATTGTTTACAAACTCTCTCTGGGAAAGAACTCCACGCGCGATCGCTTGCTATAATTGCATTGATAAATCGGATGCAAGTTGCTATTTTAGACATCTCGCAATCCGACCATTTCCTATTTTCTCTGCTTAGAGTGATAGAGCGCTAATCACGATTAAACAACCACAAAATTGTTTTTGGTTAGTGACAACCCACTCGAAAGTTGTGCAAATTGTACCTGACTAAAGGCGATCGCACTGCCATCTTGGTCAAAAAACAATGCACCTGTAACATCGTTGTAAATAAATCGCTGAGTGCTAGTGGTTGCAGATGCTCCGATGGTAAACTGATTTGTCTGAAGTAAACCGATTGATAACCCGCCACCAAAACCAGCAGCCGATACCTGAATGAGTTCATTAGTTGCGTTGAAGTTATAAATTCCATCAATGCCTTCATTGAAACTATTGAAAGCAAAGGTATCAGTACCAGCTCCTCCAAATAGGCTATCATTACCGTTGCCACCTATAAGGATATCATTGCCAAAATCACCGTTGAGGGTATCATTCCCATTGCCCCCCAGAATCAAGTCATCGTAC
>NZ_CAXTNP010000254.1:0-11538 GCF_964245575.1 uncultured Nostoc sp.
AGCGAGGAGGGGGCAGGGGGCAGGGGAAAATGACTTTTGACTTTTGACTTCCCCGAACGCGAGTGCGTCCCGTAGGCAAGGGGCTGACTCCACCTCCAGGTGGAGAAGAAAACTATTTTTTTCGAGTTATGCCTTACTCAGTGAAGAACATCTATGATTTATCCATGTTTTTACAGTAATTAAACACAAAAGTCTAGAGAAATTGTAGCAAGGTTGACATAAATTAATATTTAGACTGGCAGAATTAGGAAAGAGCAAACTGTGACTAAGTATTATTGTTGACACTATAGGAGAAACAAATGGCTGAAATTCCCACCGGCGGTCAAATGCTCTGGAAATTGGAAGGGGACAATCGCGTTTTGCTCCTGCGGCATAATTCGTCAGAGCCGTGGCGGCCGTATGAGGAATTTCCGCAGTATGTTCTATCCGACCCCCAAGGATTTTCTAAAGGAATTGCTACCTTTTTAGCGTTGCTGAAAAAAGATTGGACAGCTACTAAATCTTAAGAAGGGAATAGGGAATAGGGAGTATGGAATAGGAAATAACTTTGAATTGTTTCTCCTCCTTGTCCCCTTGTCCCCCTGCCTCCTACTTACTTAGTTTCTAGGCTGGCGCGTGTGGTGCGACGGGTTAAAGCATGAGGTGTATCTAGCTCTTGTGCAGGTTGGCTAAGGAGGCGCGATCGCATTTCGTCACTCAGCCCTTGAACATGGGTAAAATCGGCTCCAGCAATGCTTTCCAGATGCTCGAAATCAACGCCAGTCAAATCTGCGGCTCGTAAATCAGCTCCTGCGAAGTTGGCTCCATTTAACCGAGCATTGCGTAAAAATACTCCTGGCAACCAGGCTTTCCGCAAGTCAGCCTGACTTAGCCGCGCTCCCTGAAGATTAGCATTAGTTAAATCAGCCCCCCCTAAATATGTTCCCAACATACTTGCACCTTGCAAATCGGCATGACGCAAGTTGGCTGTATTCAGTTGGGCACCATTCAAATAGGCATTTGGCCCAATCGCCCCAGAGGATTTGTAATTAAAGCCTTCGGGAAACTGGGTTTGGCTATCATATCTTGCCCCTAGCAGTTTGGTGTCGGTCAAAATAGCTCCCCGTAAATCTGCGCCACTCAGATCGACTCGGTACAAACAAGCTGCCTGTAAATTGGCATCCCTTAAAATCGCTTGGCTGAGATCGGCTGCCCGTAAATCAGCACCACTGAGATCGACTGCACTCAGATCCGCTTTGCTGAGATTCGCTCGAATCAAAGTAGCTTGATGCAAATTAGCTCTTTGCAGTTCTAAACCACTGAGGTTGAATTGATATAAATCTTCTTGAGTTAGAGCAAACCCTGCCTTGAGGACAGCCAAAACCTCTTGGGGTGTCTTGTGAGTTTCCCTGCTGATCATGGGTTGAAATCGTGAGATTATTTAGAGGTATTGTACCGCGACCCATCTACAATCATTAGGGTCTAAGAAAGGATGAAGTTTTATTTGAGGATCAGCTATGCCTTTTGTACCACCAATGACCATGATGGAGTTTTTCAGTAAGAGTGAAGGGGTTTGGTTTACCCAGCGCACGGTGCATCACTTTGATACGGTGGCGGATCAATCGGGAGAATCAAAGCTTTATGTAGGGGCGATCGCACTTGATGACCCACAGGTAAAAGCAATCTGCCAGCCGCAAGGTATCGATCCAGCTAATGCTAAGGGAGGTGCTAGCTTTATGTGGCAAGAACATGACGACGATCAAGAACCCAATCCGGATAGTGCTGCTGTCTTAATTGATGTACCAGATGATGAAACAGGGCGATCGGGAAAATTGCTCCGCAACCAAGGCTATGTGGAAAAAATTCCGGTAGTTAGCCGTTACTGGTTTGGACAAGATGGCATTTTAACCATCGATACCGAATATGAAACCAACCAAGGTCAGGAACGCTGCTGGTTCATGACCGATGATTTTCGGGTGCGCGTCAGCACAGTGCGGATGATGAATGGAGTGTATTTGATGACATATTGTTCTGAACGACGCTATTTAACTGAGGCGAATTTAGCACAAATGGTGCAACACAATTTATCTAGAGCATCCGTATGATCTATTTGGTCGCTCATAATCTTGTAGGACTTGCTGTTGGTTCTAGTCCATAATTCTAGCGATCGCCATCAGTAAGCATTGCATCATCACCTATAGCGGTTCTCAGTTGGGTGCAATATAGTAGCAACAGTGGGTGAACCAACCAACAATGTCTTTTTTAGCAACTGTTTCTAAGGCTTCTGTAATCGCTTGATCTAATTCTTGATATGTCCTGGCTGCTTGCGATCGCAAAAACTCCTTGACCTTTGACCAACAGTTTTCAATCGGAGAAAAATCAGGAGAATAAGGAGATAAATATATCAATTTAGCTCCCACAGCTTCTATAGCTTCTTTAATACCAGCAACTTTGTGAGAACTGAAATTATCCATGACGACACAAGCGCCCGTCCAAAGTTGAGGTACTAAGACTTGAGTGACATAAGTATAAAATGCATTTGTATCTGTGCTACCTTGAAATGTCATAGATGCAATAATCCCCTCCAAAGACATAGCCCCAATCATTGTCACATTTTTTCCACGTCCATCTGGGCGTTCGCCATAAGCACGACTACCTTTGCTCGAACGAGCTTTCGTGTCGAGTCATAGCGATGTTGACTCCCGCTTCATCGATAAATACCAGATCGGCTAGGTTTACGGTTCCAATGGTTGTCCAATACTCTGCTCTAAGTTTTTGTACTCGCTCGGTGTATCGCTCACTGGCATGTATTGTTTTTTTTTGCGGGTTAAATTTAGCTTTTGGGTGATTCTCCCCATTGTGGCTCGACTTATTTTAACTCCAGCCTTTTGTTGTAAGCGTTCGCACAACTCAACCAAAGTGGCATCGTTATCTGACTCCACCAAGAGCGCGACTAAAGCCATTTGTTCGCTGTTTAATTTGGCAGATTGACCTCCAGAGTGCGGCTTTGCCTCAACTGTGCCAGAAAAATGGAATCGCCTAAGTAGGCTTTGAACAAAACTTAAACTCACACGAAATCGTTTCGCCAGTTGTCGTTGAGAGCCTTCTTGATTGTTGTGGGCATCAATGATTTTTTGGCGTAGATCCGTGGAGTAAGCTTTCATATCGATGTACATGGTTATTGATATACTCCATCCTCCCACACTGTATTTCACTCAACTGAGAACCGCTATAATGCTAACGTTAAGGATCGTTACTTTGTTTAACATATTCGAGACGGCGGATCTGGGAATCCCGTATTGTCTGGGATTAAGGTAAATTAGTTTATAAATTTTATGTATAAGTGCTTCCTTGAGCATCTGGAACAATCGCTTTTGCAACGGTTTACATTAGAGAGTCGCCCAATTCCCCCAGGACTAGAGTATCAGGTGAGCGATCGCGGTAGAAATCCCGCCACAATTCAGAGCTGGTGCTATCAATGCCCACAGTTGCGGAAAATCCGCTATACATACATTGATGCAGGCGCAAGTGCCCAGATTCTTAATAGTGTAATTTATCCCAGTCATCACTATGATTTGCCCTTACTCGGCATTGATTTTCTCTCTTTCGGCCAAATTAAAAACCTGATTGTGATGGATTTCCAGCCTTTATTTCAAGATGAAGCTTACTTGAAGAAGTACATACATCCATTGCAGACATTGCATGATAAATATCCAGACTTGGCACAAGGCTTGGAAATGAAATTTTATGATGCTAATCAGTACTTCTCAAAATATCTCTTATTTGCCAAAACCGATGCAGAAACAGTAAGAACGAGGGTCTTTGAGGCATTCAAAGACTATTTGAATTTGTACTGGCAGATGCTAAATCAAGCTGAACCTCTGATCGACGAGTCAGATATTCAACGAATTGTGAAAGCCCAAAAAGACTACGATCAATATAGTGCCGATCGCGATCCTGCATCTGGTTTGTTCAGTAGCTACTTTGGACATCAATGGTCAGAGCGATTTTTGCATGAATTTTTGTTTGAGGATGCTGTGCCATTAGTAGCTAGTGCAGCCAAATAGTGATTTAAATCGACATCACCATAACAAAATATAGTGATTGTTAATTTTGAATTCGGAGCGAAGCGACATTGACTCTCTATCAGCCATTTTTAGATTATGCGATCGCGCTTTTGCAGGAACGTTTGAATTTGCAGCCTTATGCAATTCCTCAAGGGTTTGAGTCGAAGCAAGCAACAGTGGGCAAAGGCAAACATCAGCAAGAGGTCTTAACGACTAGCTATGCCTATCAAACAACCAAACTCCGGCAAATACGAGCCGCCCATGTACAGGGGGGTAACTCACTTCAGGTATTAAATTTCGTTATTTTCCCCCATCTAAATTACGATTTGCCCTTCTTTGGCGCAGATTTAGTTACCTTGCCAGGAGGGCACTTAATTGCCCTCGATATGCAACCCCTATTTCGGGATGATTTGGGGTATCAGGCAAAGTATACCCAGCCTATCCTGGCAACTTTTCACGCACATCAGCAGCATCTACCTTGGGGGGGCGACTTTCCCGAAGAAGCGCAGCCCTTTTTCTCACCCGCTTTTCTCTGGACGCGCCCTCAGGAAACTGAGGTAGTGGAAACCCATGTGTTTGCAGCCTTCAAAGACTATCTACAAGCCTACCTGGATTTTGTTGACCAGGCGCAACCGATAACCGACTCCAAATATTTAGCAGACATTGAACAGGCTCAACTGCGTTATCTTCGCTATCGAGCAGAAAAAGACCCAGCACGGGGAATGTTTACCCGTTTTTACGGTGCTGAGTGGACAGAAGAATATATCCACGGGTTTTTATTCGATTTGGAAAGAAAGCTGGGATCAGCGATTAGATGAAGTCAAAGGTAGAACCAGGACGATCGAAAAGGTTTGTCTGTTGGTAACTGAATCTGAGAAAATCGAATATGGGCATTTTAAATCTACTTTTAGGAAACACAATGGATATGACTGATACTACAGAACTCACCTCAAGCGCTCAAGCTAGCTCTGAAGAACTGACAGAAGCGATCGCTCAATTAGAAGAATATCGGGAACGCCTGGTTAACGATACCTTGTCAATGGCGCAACGCGCCAAAATTATGAAGCCACAAGCACTTGCTAGCCTGCAACCTCAGCTTACCCAGATAGATGCAACTATTGAGTCACTACGACAACAGCAATCTACTCTGGCATCTGGTAACTAGTACCCCTTCGGGGAATTAAAAATTAAGAATTAGAAATTAAAAATTTAGGGATTTTTCTCAATTTTTAATTTTACATTTTCAATTTTTAATTGCAGGGAAGCGACGGTCAAAAATCAAAAAGCTTTAATTTTGGGCTTTCTGGCTGTAATAAAACGGTAGGTTTATTGCCGCCGACCTGTACTAGATCATTTAACAATAACGGTGATAGGGAATTTGTCATGAGTCAATCGCTCAACTTTGAAGCTCCAGCAGTGGATGATCCCATCCTGCGAGTGCAAGCTGAAAATGATGATCTGGTTCAAAGGGTAAATGAGCAGATTACACTAGAAACTTTCAATTCTACAGATCAAAAAGTTCTTAAACAACTAGTGGAGGGTTTAGGAGATACACGTGGATTGGTGCGACTGCGGTTTGCCGAAACCTTGGGTGAAATTGGTGAAGCAGCAACGCCATTTCTCGTAGAAGCACTGGCAAATCATTCCAATGTAGTTGTGCGGCGGGCTGCTGCCAAGACACTTACTATCATCTCTGATCCGTGTGCCGTGCCAAACTTGCTTCATGCTTTTCTGAATGATGAAGATAGGGTAGTCAGAAGTTCAGCCGCCGGGGCGTTGGCTAGAACAGGAGAAGCATCTGTACCAGCGTTGCTGGAAATTTTAGCATCAGACGAGCATCCACAGGATATTAAGGGTCTTGCGGCATGGGCGTTGGCGTTTATGGGATCGGAAGCAGCAGACCATTTATACAAAGCATTGAACGCCGCCTCTTTGGATGTTCGATGTGCTGTTATCGGCGCCCTTGGTCATGTGGCGCAAGAGCAGTCAGACGAAAAGTCCTGCAACCTTTTAGTTTCTGCTTTGACTGATCCAGAAGCGCTTATCCGCACTGAAGCAGCCGCAGCCTTGGGACAAATAAATTATCCTCCCTCTGTGCCGCATTTAATTCTGGCAATTCGAGATACCGATTTAGACGTGAGGAAGGCAGCAATCAACTCCCTTGGTAAAATCGGCGATCACAGTGCATTAGAATCATTACAACCGCTACTTAATGATCAACAAGAGGTGGTGCGGGTTCTGGCTAAACTAGCGATCGCGCAAATTGAACGCCAGTCCGAAGCAGATGATTGGTAATATTCCCGTTCAGTTGCTTACTGCCTCTACCAACATCTCATTTCTAATCGATAGCCTGCATATAGTCGGGTACAACAAGGTGATTATGCGCTTGTGCTACTCAACTTAATTGAACAAGCCGTTACAATTATGTGATGATATTTCTGCACAATGAACAATCTATGCTTCAGACAACAGAGCATCTTTACATAGTCAGAGATGACCAGATTCTAAGCGGTGAGCCAATTATCAAAGGGACTCGAACCCCAGTCAGAGCAATTGTTGAAACATTGTTAATTTTACCTGCTGTCTATTAATAATCACTGTCAGCTACACAAATTCCCTTACATTTGATGCCGTTTGTAGCTGTGCGCTGACAATGAGGACAGAGAATTTTTTCTGTTTCTGGAGTGATATTTGTACTGGTGCTTGCTTGTGGTTTATTTTTGCCGATTTGGAGGTTCACGCTTATTAGGGTAAAGGAACTTTGTTGTGGTTTATTTTTATATTTTAGGACTTACGCATTGACAATAAATGCCAAATATAGATAAGGTTAAAAACCATATCTTTCGTAGGGGCACAGCAATGCTGTGCCCCTACCGCATGGTCTATTTACGATGACAGAATAATTAATAAAAGTCTGAAACCACCTCAAGATCGTTAATTTACATCACAATGCATTTGTACAGTGCGTAAGTCCTATATTTTACCAACCACAGCAATTCCCTCTACCAAGCTGTTTTTCGTCCTGTGGGTATTATTTTTCTCCTCGCTGAAACTTCATTGTCATTTCTAGGCGAGATAATGCACTAGTGGCAGACTCGCGTACATAGGAGTCGGTAGATTCATCCTGAATAAGGGATTGTAGCACTTCCACACCTCGGCTATCGCCAATCGAGCCAAGGGCATTCACGATAGAGATTGCCAGCGCTGGGTTATCTGTGGTTTGTAATGCTTCAATCAAAACATCCACCACGGGAGAACCAATTTCACTTAGAGCCATGACAGCAGCAATATTCACTACAGGATTGGGGTCATTGAGAGCAGTCGTTAAACCCTGCACACCTTCAGCTGCAAAGGGAACATCTGGATGATTAATGGCGACTTGTGCCAGTGCTTTGGCGGCACTTCCCCGGACAGTAACATTATCACTATTGAGTAAGGCTGCAACTAAAGGAGTCACTGCATCAGGCCCGATCGCTCCTAGAGCTTTAACGGCAGCTCGTCGATAGGTGGTATCCTCTTCATTGAGAATACTCATCAACCGAGGAATAGTTGTGTCATCGGGATTCTCAGCCAATGCCCACATTGCTTGGTCGCGTAGGTGGGGGTTGGGGTGTTTCAGTTGTTGGAATAGTTCTTCTGTGGACATAACAAGATTTTAATAAATAAATTATCAAAAATGTGCAATTAATCTCTCAACTCAACACTCAGCACTCGGTACTTTTTCTGTAAACTAAAAAAATCAGGATACTAGTACCATTATTAATTTATGGAGAACAGAAAAAGTCAAACAACATTCATTCAAGCCTCTGGATTTATCAGTGGTGTGATTAATTTTGAATTTTGAATTTTGAATTTTGAATTCTCTGTAGGGGTTGACTTGGCTTTTTCCCGAATCAGCCAATCATCATCGTTGGCGACTTGTTCATAACCACTGGTATCACCAAGTTTTTCCAGCGCCATCAACGCCGCATACTTCAGATCCCAAATTTTGGTTTCTAGACAGGGTTTCAGTTCGGAAATTGCCCGTGGATCGCCGAGTTCACCAAGAGCGATCGCAGCAGCAGCCCGTGATTTTTGAAACTGTGGTTGTTTATTATGCAAGCCTTCAACTAGTAAATCGTAAGCTGGGGAATGTTTTAACCAACCGAACAGCTTTATCACATGGAAGTGGGCACCATAATCATTATTTGCTTCTTCAGCGTAGGTAGTAAACAAAGCCTCAGGAGCAGCATCGGCGTGATGGTCAAGAATGGTTTTGGTTGCTAAATAGCAGCGCCCAAAGTCTGTTTCATACAATCCCCGAATCAGAACTGGTAAAGTAGGGGGGCTTGGGTAACTATGCACCAAACTCAGATCATTTGGGTGGTCGTATAACGTCTGCTCTAAATGAGGTTGAATCGTGGCAAAAGTAATTGCTCCAGCAGCGATTCCGGCTTCTGCCAATGTCCGAATTCCTCGCAGCCGAAACACCAAAGATACTGGACATCGGGCAATATAGGGAACTGCATCATAGTAACGGGCATCCATTAAATCTTGGATAGACAACCGCCTTCCTAACACATTTGGGTGTTGTAACATTGCCACTACCTTCCCCATCTGGGAATAGTCGCCAGTTAAACGGCAAACTGCGGCCATTGCCGCACTGGCTGTCGGTGGATCGGCATCATCTACAAATTTGCGAATTCGTTCCAGGGCAGGTTGATAATTAAACTTTGTTAATGTATGAATAATCACTCGATAGGTTTGCCCTGGCTTGTCCAGCAATTGAGCAACATCTTCTAAGATGTCGGGGTCTTGAGTACCAATTTCACCGATCGCCCAAACAGCATTTTCCACAGTGTAGCAGTCTTCATCAAAAAGACAGGTGCGGATCACTGGTAAGGCTGACTCAGCTTGCAGTCGCCCCAAAGTCTCTACCGACTTGCGGCGGACGATGCGGTTATCCAAGGCGGGGTCAGTTTGCTGCACAGCCCGCATTAGGGCGTTGATTGATTGCTCTGTGGGAAAATTGACTAAATGAGAAGCGGCAATATAACGTGAATCATCCTCACTCAATTGGTCTTGAGGCGTATCCAAAAGAGCGATCGCCTGGTCTTCTGTAAGATTAAAAAAATTAAAAAAGCGTTTATCCATATATATAGATATATCAGCTCTCAGCAGTTTGCCGAATCTTATTAAGACAAAACAAACCCGGAGATTCTTTGCCATTACTCAACCTTAATAGGCAAAGCAAAGAGCCAAGAACCTCCAGGCTTGTAGGATCACAATGTACCCTTACCACCAAATGACAAGTTTGGCAACTAACTATGAGAGAGAGTTAATAGCGTAGTCTAGTAAAGCATTGTACTCAGTCAATGCTTGAGCAGACATATCACGAGGCGCACAACCACGGTTACGAGCAAAGCTTAAAGCTTCAACGTAAGGAGCGGTGGGCAAGCCTAAAGCGCGATAAACTTCACGTTGACCAGCAATACCCCACTCATCTAATGGGCCTGTACCACCAACAACCAAGCTGTACTGAATAAGGCGCATGTAGTGCTTGATGTCACGAGCGCACTTGGACTTGAAGGTATCGGTGGAATTAGCTTCACCAGCATTGTTCAAGTAAGGATATTTCTTGATAGAAGCGTTGTAAGCTTCGTTTGCAACAGCATCGAGGTTGTTAGCTAGCTTTTCAGCAGCTTCCAAACGAGCAGCTGCACGTTGGATAGAACCTTGTACTGATTCTAAATCAGAGGTGCTGGGGAAACGACCTGCGGCATCAGCAGATGCGATAACGGTGGTAACAACTGATTTCATTTCTTAAATCTCCCAAAAGGCTTTTTATTTAAACTGTGTTGGATGTCAATCTGTTGAGTGAATTGCGAATCGCAAGTTCCTTAGCTCAGAGCAGAAATTACGCGATCAAAGTAGCTGGAAGATTCAGCAACCAAGCTAGCGCAGCGATCTTCTACGACAGGAGAACCCATCTTACGCAATTTGGCACCAGCACGAGCCTCACTGGGGGTGTCTTGAATGTGAGCAGCTGCACACGCCTTCATGATTTGAACGGCACGCACGGTAGAGGTGGTGGGTACGCCAAGAGCTGCATAAGTTTCTTTCAAACCGTTCAAACAACGATCATCTAGAACTGAAGCGTCACCAGCTAATAAAGCATAGGTTACATAGCGTAAGATGATTTCTGCATCGCGCAGACAAGCAGCCATGCGACGGTTAGGATAGCAGTTACCACCAGCTTGGATCAAACCTTGGTTTTCACAGATCATTCCAGCAACAGAATCAGAGACGATGCAGCTAGCGTTGCTAGCGATCGCATTTACAGCATCCAAACGTCTGTTACCATTAGCAACGAAGGCTCTGAGGGCAGCAATATCAGATACGCTAGAAGTGCTGGCATCTGCTGAAATTACAGCTCTTGAAAAAGCGTCAAGCATTTCGCTCTCCTTAAAAATTGGTTTTCTCTGAAACTTGATTGCCTGTTCCCTGAACAAGACAATATAGAACATAAAAGATGACACCTATCTTAGTCTCAGTTATGAGAAACTAAGTAATAATCCTTAACAAACAATCCCCAGTCAAAATTGGTCTGACTGGGGAATTTGGGGTACGCTTTAAGGATTAAGGGCGAAGGGGTAATGAGGATTGGGATTGTCAGGATGAAGAAACAGAGGAGAAATAACATTGATAAATGCCAAATACCAAACACCCAATGCCTCATACCCATTTTTATGCTTGGTTCTAAAAAATAGTGCGCTCGTGCTGAGTCAATCCAACAAGCTTTTGGTAATGAACGTTATACGGGTGAACCTCCTTACGCAGGAGCTACACTAACGCCAGCTGTTGTTGAGATTGAATATATATCCGCCAGAGGATAGAGTAGGCTTGCAGTTTCATCTAGAGAAGCCTTTCCACATCCTTTTGTTTCTACTTGTACTCTAGAAAATTAACAAACATCCCCAGTTAGCCTAAGCCTGCTTGAGAAGATGCTTGATCATATTGTCTTTGACCATTAACTGCCGCAGCACCTCTAAAAGCAATTTTTGAGATTCTTGCTGGTTTAACCCCTTAACCTGCTCTTCGTAAAGTTTGAGGTTGAATTTCTGCTCTAAGTTAAGCTCCATAGGGATATCCATAGTTTTTACTCTCCGGTGTTTCGCAACATTAGCTTTATATATTCCCTATAATTAAGGTTAACAAAAGTTACACCTGCTTGACAAGTGGACAGTTTTAGATTTTGGCGAATAAATCCACATGATCCTACGCCTTTGGAGCTGGTAACCTGTGGTGTAATACCAATTCTGTATGAACATGCGCCAAACGAAATGAGGAACGAACCGCAATCGCGCAGCGTCTCTAAGAGTTGGACGCAAAGGACACAAAGAAAGAAATAAGAAGTTAAGAAAATTTGGCGCAGCCTCACAAAGAAATGGTATGAGATAAGTAAGTCGGCGCGAAAAAACCAAACTATGTGAAGATAAGTAAATACGGAGAA
>NZ_CAXTNP010000255.1:0-11493 GCF_964245575.1 uncultured Nostoc sp.
ATTTTAAATACTGCGAAAATGTTGACTAGTAAGATGTTCAGTTAATCTTGAATTGCAGTTGTAAATACAATAATGTATTTAAATAAGGTCTAATAAATTACTATATAAATTCAACAGGATTTACTTAGTCGTAATTTTAGAACCGTGCAAATTCATCCTCACTCCGAATTTGACCAGAGCCGCGATCGCAGTAAACAGGGTATGCAAAAATTACTTGATCGCCTTGTCAGAACAATGCAGCGCAATGAGTTAGTCTGGCAAACAACGAATCAACTCAGAGAATTGCTTCAGGTTGATCGGATGGTGTTGTATTATTTTTACAGTCAGTGGCAAGGACAGGTGACTTTTGAATCTTTGAGTTCTAAAGAATTCTCAATACTTGGTTCCACTGGCCCAGATGATTGTTTTAACAACGAGTATGCTGCTTTATACTTAGCAGGACGGGTAAAGGCGATCGCTGATATTGAATTAGAGCCAATCCAACCTTGTCACCGAGATTTTCTCCGTAATTTGCAGGTTCGCGCCAACTTGGTTGTACCAATTGTCATACCTAGAGGATTATGGGGATTGCTAGTAGCACATCACTGTCAAGAGCCTCATTATTGGTCGCCATCAGATATAGAAATGATGCAAACAGGGGCACAAACACTAGCAACAGATCGTAATATTCTGGAGAGTTAAGTAACTGTGTATTCAAATCGCATACAGTTAAATAGGAAAGATACTCGCCAGCACTGATTTTTCTAATAAGGAGAAAGAACTGTGAAATTTGGTTACACGGTCATCTGGGTAGACGATGTAGTTAAGACGGTTGAGTTTTACGAAAAAGCTTTTGGTTTAGTTCGTCGCACTCTCCTGGAAAAGGGGCAATCTATCTGGGCGGAAATTGAAACCGGAAACACCACACTAGCTTTCTCCTCCAGTAGCGAAGCACAGAAGTTATTTCCTGGTGGCTGCCATCCCAACCACGCTACACAACCACCGGCATCAATCCAGATATCATTTATTACTCCTGATGTTGGCAGCGCTTATATGAGAGCGATCGGGGCAGGTGCAAAAACACTAGATGCACCTAAAAGCCAGCCTGGGGGACAAATGATTGCTCGTGTCCGCGATCCCAATGGCGTGCTGGTGTCGTTGGTGAGTGCCTAAGTAGCAAATTGCTTTGGAGGCGATTAATTGGGCTGAGGATTGCGATCGCAAAAGTGAAAATCAAAATCTAAAAGACTATTTATAAAATAAATCAAAAGTTAGGGTGTGTTACGGCTTTAGCCTAACGCACCGTTTTCTATAGCTGTATGTTAGGCGCTTTAATTATGTTTTTCGTGACAAATCATATTGAAATATAATTATCGAGAGTCAAGATAGCCAGCAAAATAGCACATTTATTTTATATAAAAGTAAAATTACGCAGCCAAATTGATAATTAAAAGCCAACTGCTGGCAATTAAGAATCGCTAGATTATTGAACTTATTATTAGAATTAAAATTCTTTTTCTTTAATCTTGCGTGTCACAGAGTTGGGGCAGACATACAAAACTTTTGCCATATCTTGCTCCGTACTACCATTTGTTACCATATTTAAAATATGTAGAATTTATTTATACAACGCAATTTTCCTAACCATGAAATATGGGTAGAATTGCTGCATAAATCTCTTACTTACCTCCAATAAGTTAACACGGGTTCCCATTAGGGATACCTGATTTGATATTTCCATTCTGAAATAGCTAATAGGTTTTACAATCAACAGGACTTTGATCATGACACAACGAATAATTCGTGAAGCACCTGCTCCTGATCCGTTAGAAGGTCAACAGACAAACGCATTTTTCTACGTTCCTGCACCTAATGAGCCTATTCTCAATGTCAACAACATTCAAGGCAACATTCTAGGTGGGTTCAATAAAGACTACCAAGCCCTCTTGTTCCTTGAAATTGAAAATCCAAAAGCTTTTAAGCACTGGCTTAAGTCACAGATTGACTTCATTGCCACCGCCTCAGAAGTGATTGCCTTCAACCGCCTATTCAAGTCCACCAGAAAACGACGAAATCGCGAAGGCGCTGTTAAGGCAACCTGGGTGAATGTAGCTTTCTCCTTTGAGGGGCTGAAGAAACTAACCAATGATGCCGACTCATTTACGGATGAATCCTTTAAAGCTGGGCTAGCAGCACGCGCTGCTGATCTCAACGACCCGGTGGACAAGGATGGTAAGCCTATTGGCTGGGTTGTGGGTGGGCCGGATAATGGCAAAGTTGATGTGGTTTTCATCATTGCCAGTGACGATCGCGCAAACTTGTTGGCAGAAGTCTCGCGGATCTTAGAAAGCATTGTGGCATTTACAGACGAGCAAGGTAAGCCTAAGAGCAGTGGAGCTAGAATTACTTTTTTAGAAGAAGGAGCCAACTTACCCGCACCCCTGACTGGACATGAGCATTTTGGCAACCTAGATGGAATATCACAACCTGGAATTCGTGGCCGGGTTGCTGATAATCCTAAAGAACTTCTCACTCCTCGGCAGAATCCAGAGAATAAAAACCAGGGCAAACCAGGACAGGATCTGCTGTGGCCAGGAGAGTTTGTTTTTGGCTATGAGGGTCAGAAAGATGATGCTGAAACCTTGGAAGATAGCAAAGGTCAGGTTGTATCGGCAGGACTACACTGGGCGAATGATGGCTCTTACCTTGTATTCCGCCGATTGCGCCAAGATGTGTATAAGTTCCACAAGTTCTTGACCGACACTGCTGCTGACCTCGACACCGACCCTCGAAAGGTGAGCGCAAAGCTGATTGGTCGCTGGCCCAGTGGCGCTCCTACTGTCCGCACGCCCGAAAAAGATGCCCCAAAATTGGGTAATGATGACGATGCCAATAATGATTTTGAATTCAATGGTGATGATCCACCGAAAGATAATTTCTTCAAAAACGATGTAGTCCCGCCTTCCAAAGATGCAACAGGTCTGCGCTGCCCATTTATTGCCCATACCCGCAAGACTTATCCACGCAACGACAAAACACCAGGAGGTGGAGGCCCAGGGCCCGAAGAGATTGACCGCAGTGAAGTGACGACTCAAACACACCGCTTACTCCGTCGCGGCATTCCTTATGGCCCGGTGTCTCCTTCCACGCCGAACAATCCGCTACAAGATGAGAAGTTTGTTGATCGCGGTCTTCACTTTTTGGCTTATCAGACTTCGATTGTAGAGCAGTTTGAGTTTGTGACTAAGTTCTGGGCTAACGAGCCAAACTTTAGTGAAGAGGCGGCTAAAGGTCACGAGTTTGAAGGTAAATTAACTCTTGGTCACGATCCAATTATTGGTCAAAGTGAAAATAACAAACCAGGTGGCGATCGCACACGCAAGTTCTTTATCCACTTTGAGGATGACCAAAATCAACCTCAAACTAAGGAGTTGACTGCACCTGAAGACTGGGTAATTCCTACTGGTGGCGGCTACTTCTTTGCACCGTCTATTTCTGCTTTGAAAAATGTATTGACATAAGCATTTGAGGTAATAGGTGCTGAACCATTTTGTGGCGATCGCATGGAACTGCAAACTTCCCAAGTTTTGTCTGTCAATCAATGCCAGCGCTTATGCCACAGTGGTAGATATTATGGGGTTTGTAGACCGTTAGGAAAATTATGAATTATGAATTTTGTTTGGCATCATTCATAATTCATTTATTTTCTCTATTCCCC
This sequence comes from uncultured Nostoc sp., assembly GCF_964245575.1. Lineage (GTDB taxonomy): Bacteria > Cyanobacteriota > Cyanobacteriia > Cyanobacteriales > Nostocaceae > Nostoc. The sequence continues at coordinate 3,698 of NZ_CAXTNP010000255.1, forward strand.
AATCTAAAACCTCAAATTTTATGGATTCAAATCCAGCATTGTGTGCTGCGATCGCTCATCACATTACCACTAGTCCCCAGCAGCGAATTACTTTTGCCCAATTTATGGAAATGGCATTATACCACCCTGAACATGGCTACTATTCCAGCGATGCAGTCAAAATAGGTTTTCAGGGTGGCGATTTTTTCACCTCTCCCAACCTCTGTGCTGACTTTGGCGAGTTACTAGCAGAACAATTTTTGCAAATGTGGGAGATTTTAGGAAAACCTGTACCCTTTTCTTTGGTAGAAATGGGAGCAGGCCAAGGATTGCTAGCTTTGCATATCCTTAAATATCATCAACAGCACTACCCAGATTTTTTTACCGCCCTGGAGTACATCATTGTTGAAAAATCCCCAACTTTAAGACAACAACAGCAACAACGCTTGCAAGATTTTCCTGTGCATTGGTGTAATTTAGAGGATATACCACCAAATGCGATCGCAGGCTGCTTTTTTTCTAATGAATTAGTTGATGCTTTCCCCGTGCATCAATTCATCCTAGAAACAGGCGAACTACGAGAAATTTATGTGACAACTTCAGTTAACCTAACCCTCCAACCCCCTTCCCTAGAAGGTAAGTCTTTCTCCCCTCCCCTCATAGAGGACGGGTTGGGGGAGAGGTCAAATTTTGCATTTGTGGAAGTCACAGGAGAACCTTCAACGCCCCAACTAGCTGAATATTTAGACTTAGTAGGAATCCACTTTACCCATGCATATCCAGATGGCTACCGTAGTGAAATTAATTTAGCTGCTCTAGACTGGTTGAGTATAGTAGCAGACCGCTTGCAGCGCGGCTATGTGTTAACAATTGATTATGGCTACCCCGCCAGCCGTTACTATAATCCCAGGCGATCGCAAGGAACGCTACAGTGTTATTACCATCATAGTTTCCATGACAACCCTTATATCAATATTGGGCGACAAGATATCACTGCCCATGTTGACTTTACAGCTTTGGAACGCCAGGGCCAGAAGTGCAATTTAAAAAATGTTGGTTTTATCCAGCAGGGATTATTTTTGATGGCGTTGGGGTTAGGCGAACGGCTAAGCCGCGTCTTCGACGAACGCATTGCAGCCCTTTCTGATCAAAAGCAACCCCTCTCACAGTTACTACAGCGCCGGAACTCACTACACCAGCTTCTAGATCCCACAGGACTCGGCGGCTTTGGAGTCCTAGTTCAGAGCAAAGGTCTGGACAATACAGAAATTTCTCAACTACTACTCGGATTGACCCTGCCAGAGTAAACGTAAACAAAGAAAAGTTAAAACTCTATTTAGGAATGCAGTATCAGTCTTATTTAGACTAGCATAACAGTGATTACTGTAAAGTTAAACACACTACCAAAGTAATAATTATGTCCACTCATGACCTGTTAATGCTAGTAACCTTACTTACTCCAGGAATTTTACTTTCAGTGATAATTATGGTGACTTTTGCGGCTGGGGGCTAATCACCAAATACGATATTCAGTAGTCAGTGAATAGTTATCAGTGTTCAGAGATAACTGTTCACTGATAACTGATATTCAAATCAAACGATAGAAACGCGATGTCTACAACAGGCTCTTCGGTGACGCTGTACCAAAGGAACGTGAAAAATGAAGGTGGCATTTCTGGGAACTGGACTGATGGGACTACCAATGGCTCAAAGGTTATTAGCCGCAGATATACAGCTAGTTGCCTACAATCGTACCCCAGAAAAATTAGCACCATTACAAGCAGCTGGGGCTGAAATTGTCACACATCCTCGCCACGCCATTCGTGCTGCTGAGTGTGTAATCCTCATGCTTACTAATGCCCCGGCCATTTATAATGTATTGCTTTCAGATACTGCTTGGCAAACTCTGGAAGGGCGCACAATCATCCAAATGGGAACAATTACTCCCACAGAAAGCCAGGAAATTAGAGATGCAGTTGTTGCGGGTGGTGGTGAGTATTTAGAAGCACCTGTATTAGGGAGTATCCCGGAAGCAAAAGCTGGGAAATTGAATATTATGGTAGGGGCCGAGCCAGAACAATACGAACGCCACTTGAAGCTACTCCAAAATTTTGGGACAGAACCTTTACTTATCGGGCCAGTGGGATCTGCGGCGGCGCTCAAATTGGCACTCAATCAGCTAATAGCTTCTCTAACAACTAGCTTTGCTCTGAGTCTGGCTTTTGTCCAGCGTCAGGGTGTCGATGTGGATGTGTTTATGCAAATACTGCGCGACAGTCCACTCTACGCACCTACCTTTGACAAAAAGCTACAACGGATGTTGGATGGCAATTATGCTGATCCGAATTTCCCCACAAAACACCTGCTCAAAGATACAGAATTATTTATCTCAGAAGCGAAATCTCGGAGTTTGGATCTCAGCAGTATTAAAGGTGTGCGGCAAATCTTGCAAACAGCCGTGAAAATGTCATTTGCTGATGATGATTACTCATCACTATTTTCTGTAATTAAAGAATGGGGAGAGTGATCGGGGAATAAATTTTCGTAGGAGCGCACAGCTAGCTGTACGCCCCTACTTGAAAAATGTTGTAAGTTGAGACACATTAACGAAAGTTTCTCCTGACACCCCTGCATCCCTGATATGCCTTTTGAAATTGCTGAATCAAAAAATTTTAACTAAATTGTTAATAAGGATATCACTGTCCATCAGTAGTAGTTGATTGAGGAAATGGTAGAGATTCCGGCTGAGGCTGAGGCAGAGGCTGAGGTTCAGGTTGAGGATTGAGAAATTCCTGCCAAGCCTTAATTTGCTCTTGTGCCGCACTGTAACCAGCACTACCGCGTGGAATCGATCTGGCAATCTCAATCCCTCTGGCAATATCAGACTGACCTTGAGAGCGTGCTATTTCTAACAATTGCTGACTCCACTGGTCAATAGCCAGATTCGCATCCATACGCAAGATGCTATTATTTGAAACCCGTTCTGCCAGCCGTATTGCCTCAACTAAGGCTTCTGGGGTGCCAGCTGCGCCCACTTCCTGAGCTTTTCTCCAGTTTTCTCTGGTGCGGATTTGCCCTTCCCAGTCATTTATCGCAGCTTGTGCTTCCCCAGAAAGCGCCCTTCCCGACGAAGCGATTTGTTGAGCTGCGCTAATGGCGGCAGTGAGATTTCCACTTTGAGCTAGTTCTTGTGCCTGATCTAAGTAGGGTTGGTCTTGAATTCGCTGAATTTTTCCGATCCAAGTGCGAATTTTTTTCCGTGCTTCTGGATATAATGCACGACCTCTACGAATTTCGCTGGCCTGGTTGATCGCAGCTTGCAAAGAGTTAATATCCTCAAATATTGCTATCTGTTCGGCGCGTTCTAAATAAGGTTGGTCTTCAATTGTCTCCACTTGGACACGCCAGCGACCTATTTCTTGCCTAGCTTCTGTGGCGCGGGGATTACTAGCAGGGATGAGTTCTACTTGGGCGATCGCTGCTGTTAAATTAGGCACTGTTCCCTGACTAGCCAATGTTCTCGCTTTTTCTAGATTGGCAACATCTTCAATTTCCAATTGCCAACGAGCAATCAGTTGCTGTGCTTCGTTATACACTGGTCTGGAAGGATCAATTTGTTGTGCTTGGGCGATCGCTGCCTCTAAACCAGAAACGTTACCTATCCAAGCACTTCTTTTCGCGTCAGCTATGGCGATAAAGTCATCTGTTTCGCCCTGTAGTTTCGCAATCTCTGGAATTTGTCTAGCAATATTCAGTGCTTCATCCGCATCCTGCTTATCTAGTTTTGCCTGTGCCAATTCCAGCATTTTGCGTCCAAATACGGGAATCGCTTCCTGAGCTTTTTGGTAAATGTAACTTTCTTGCCCAATGGACTGAGCTAACTTAATAGCTTCTAATAAATTATCAACAACTTTGCTGTTTGCTAAACTTTCAGCTTTTCCTAACTTATCGCCATCTTCCCGCGCTGTGGCAATTAGACGATTCAATTGGTCGTATTTAGTACCCGCCCAGTATTGATTGTCTACGCGTAGCATTTTGGCGGATAACATAAATGCCGATTGCCATCGCCGTTCCTTGACTTCGGCGATCGCACCGTTGTACGTGGCTTCTGCCTTTGACCAAATTGATTGCCATTTGTCAATTTGCTCATCGACTAATTTATAAGCTGCCACATCTTCGGGTATCTTACGAGCAGTAGCGATCGCTTCGTCTAAATTCCCAGTTTGGAAACTTTCATCAGCTAGCTTCAAAATATCCCGCGACCATTCTTCGATAAAACGATCAATTTCTTCATGCAACGGGTGATTTTGTGGTAGTTGCTTCACCAGAGCGATCGCTTGTAATAAGTCGTTCACTGTCTGTTTGGAAGCCGCCAACTGAGCGCAGTGTAGCCGTACGGAAGCACTAGCTAGCGGCCAGAAAATCGAGGGGCAATTAGGGGCAGAGGGCAACTTTAGCAGCATTGCCATTGCCAAGAATCCTACACTGCCAGGAATCAACATTAGTAGTACCAGCCATAATGTCCAGCTTTTTATCCAGCGTGGCCATTTCCCAGTACTACTGAGTTGTGCAGTTTCTTCTGAATTACTATTTATAGGTAATCCTTTCCTATGGTTTTTTTTTCGCCGCTTCACTGACTTGGAGTTAGAACCAGCAGCTGGGGCATCAAATGGCTGAGTTTCACCGAATTGTTCTGTTCGGGATAATCTTTTGTTTTGATCTGGCTCTCTTCCATTGGCACTTGACCAACTGTCTGGAATATCCCGCTCTGTCATCTCTCACACCAAAATAATTGAATAGCGCTCTGTTTTAGGTTGATAATTCCATTGTTGACATAGTAACTTTCTCATCATTAAAAAGCTACTTTTTTGATTATCTCTCTCCACAGAGTACCATTAGCAAGATAAAAAATCAGTGCTATTTTATACGTTATCCTAAAACAGTAGATTCAGCTTGCAAATCGGCAATTAGTTGAGCTAACTGATCGCTACTTGCCTGGTAAACGTTGCCGCAAAATTCGCAAGTTGCTTCAGCACCATCATCTTTGACAATCATATCTTGCAGTTCTGCTTCTCCCAAAATCTTCAATGCCCCCAGAACGCGATCAAAAGAACAACCACAGTGGAAGCGCAGCATTTGCCGTTCGGGAAAGATTACCAGCCCCATGTCTCCCAACAAGTCGTTAAAGATTTCAGGTAACGTCTTACCAGCTTGCAACAATGGCGTAAATCCTGCTAGACCAGCTACCCGTGATTCCAACGTTTCTACTAAAGCTTCGTCTCTAGCAGCTTTGGGCAATACTTGTACCAGTAATCCTCCAGCCGCAGTTACTCCACCTGCTCCCACAAACACACCTAAAACTAAAGCTGAAGGTGTTTGTTCGGAATTCACCAGATAGTGAGCCACATCATCGCCAATTTCGCCAGAAACTAGTTCAACGGTACTAGAGTATGGGTAACCGTAACCAATATCCCGGACAACGTAGAGGTAGCCACCACCCACAGCACCACCAACATCTAGCTTACCTTTGGCATTAGGAGGCAATTCTACAGATGGATTCCCGACATATCCGCGTACCGTACCATCTAAGCCTGCATCTACCAATATGCCACCCAAAGGCCCATCGCCCTTCACCCGAACATTGACCCTTGACCCAGTTCGCTTCATACTAGAAGCCATTAATAAGCCCGCCGCCATAGTTCGACCCAGTGCTGCCGTTGCCACATAGGAAAGCTTGTGGCGTCCCCGTGCTTCTTCTGTTAAACGTGTGGTGATCACACCTACGGCACGAATTCCACCTTCGGCTGCTGTTGCACGAATTAACTGATCCGCCATGAATAACCTTACATTTCTTAACAAGTTCACTTTTTCTATTCTAAGTTCTCTGTTCCAAGAAAAGTAACGTAGTAGGGTGTTAAGCAAATAAACGGCACTCATTGGTCATTAGTCATTAGTTATTTGCAAAGGATAAAGGACTAATAACTAATGACCAAAACTATTTGCAATATTAGAAATAGCGATCGCTCACCTTTAGGTAATCCTATAAAAATGCTGGGTAATTTTCAACAAAGCCAACTGCGGATCGAAATCGAAGCATCAACAGATGCAATTCGTGACAGTCTGCTGCATCCGGTACAACTAGAAAAATGGCTCTTAGGGCAACGTTTTGCGCCAGGAATGCCAGAAGAACTGCTTCCAGGATTCCAGTTTACTACTTGGACTGGGCCAGTTGCGATTCATCATCAAGTAGATGTTGTCAAATCAAACTGTCTCCGCTTGGTACTTAGCGGAGGCATTGACGGGTTCCACGAATGGTATTGGGGAGAAGGTTGGGTACAGTCACGCTTGGAAGGAGTTTCACTTTTGCCCTTGAATTTAGGTCAAACGCTGAGTTTGTTGAGCTTGCGTCAGTTTTTGGCAACTCAAGGGCGTTGAATCGATTGACGTAAATTGGGGATTGAGGATTGAGGATTGGGGATTGGTTATTCTTTGCGTCCCCAGTCCCCAGTTTAGGAACCAGAAATAATACCTACAATAATTTTTACCAGCAAAGATAAATCTTCTGGAACTTGATAGCGTTTCTGGTCTTGAGTCACCTGACGATTCGCACGATGGTAAACCCCAAAACGCCAGTCTTCACCAGTCGTAACTGCACCATATAGAAGTTCAGATGTGGATTTAGTCCACTGGTCAAGTGCTACTAATTCAATAGCGAGTTGAGTAAATCCTCTAACTAAATCTGATTGTTTGGCTTCGATAACTAATAAATTTTGAGGTGCTGCAATATAGTAGTCAAGAGTCCCTTTCAGATAATTGTTGACAGCAATAGAATATTCTATATTGAGTCTCTGATTAGTTAAATCACATACTTCAAACAAAATTGGCCCAATTAAAGCTTCCCGTCTAGTAGTTTCATTAACTAAATCAATATGAGATAAATTACGCCGAAGTTGCTGCTGTAAAAATTGGATGTCTAAAATTTCTGATGATTCAGGTAATGTGAGATTTTTCCTTTCAATAGTGCAATTTAATTCGGCTAGAATATCATCAATTGTGAAAGGCAATTCAAAATATCGGCTGAAAGTATAAGATTCACCAACTTGGAGAATGCGGCGGGAACTCATAAAAAACCTAAGCCAAATTTATCTTCCTATTTTATATAAACTTGGTCAACTCACGTCTTGCGCTAGAGTAGCTGGGCGATCGCCACATTAGCATCGCTGGGATTCAATCTCGCTTTAGCCCGTTCTAGTCTAGCAACAGCAGCTTTGAAAGCTTGTCCTGTTTCCTCAATTTAGAAAATAGCGATCGCCCGCGTATTTCCCATCTGCTGATATTGCTTCATAGATGTGATCGCCTGTCGCACTGCATTGGACTCAGTAGCCATTTGAATTTTTAGCACTTTGAATTGTGCAGCGATTTGCGATCGTTGTAACTGATTATGCCGGATATAGCGCTTCTGGTTTGAATAAGTACAAGGTAGGGGCACACAGCTAGCTGTGCGCCCCTACGAATTGCTGTACTTCACGCCATTGAAAACAGCTATATTTCCAACGAGTATTTGGCTTTTTTTACTGATAAGTGCCTTGCCTGTATATATAGTATGTTAATATCAAGCTAATATATAACTAAGTCGAAATAACAATTAGCGCATTTTAGTACAAACACCAAATCTTTATAATTTTTATCTAAAATTTTATCCTTTCTTCATTTATTTGCAAAAAATTTGTATTAAGAGGCTTTTTTGCGATTAATCAATGTTTAAGCGAACTTAAACGTTTTATATCAAAATAAATTATATTACCTCCGTTTATTGC
>NZ_CAXTNP010000256.1:0-11392 GCF_964245575.1 uncultured Nostoc sp.
AGCTTTGCAAAAACTTAGACAATTCAAAGCACGAACTATTGGTTTAGATATCTATCGTGATTTTTCCGTAGATCCCAGCAAGGCAGATTTAGGCTCTTGGATGCGGCAAGATAGTAGCTTAATAGCTATTTGCAAAGCTAGTGAAGCAAAAATAAATCAACCAGGCGTTTCACCTCCTCCAGAAATTCCTGTAGAACGTCAAGGATTTAGTGATTTTTTGCAAGATCCAGATGGAATTCTGCGTCGCCATCTTATAGCTATGAAACCAGATTACACATCTGTTTGTACTACTCGCTACGCTTTTAGCGCTCAGTTGGCATTTAATTATCTCAACTCTTTAGGAATTTCTCCTAAGTATACCCGAACAAAGGAATTGCAGATTGGGAAGGTTGTGTTTAAGCGTTGGCGATCGCACATGGGCGGCTATCAACAAATAGATGATTTGGGCTACCAAATATTGCTTAATTACCGTTCTTCTTCTGATTCTTTAGAAGTTGCCGAACAAGTGACATTAAAAGATGTAATAACTGGTATTGTCAAGCCGGAGATGGTAAAGGATCGGGTAATTATTATTGGCATTACGGCTCAAAGCGCTGGTGATTATTTTCCTACTCCTTACAGTACTAGACAAAGATTCTATCGAACAATACCTGGGGTAGTTGTTCATGCTCACATGGTTAGTCAAATTCTGAGTGCAGTTTTAGATGGACGATCCTTATTATGGGTTTGGTCCACTTGGAGCGAAGCTTTATGGATTTGGAGTTGGTCTGTTTTGGGTGGAATACTATCGTGGCGTATTCGCAATCCTTTGCAGTTAGGAATAGCGGGGGTTAGTGCACTCGGTTTTTTATCTGGACTTAGCTTGATACTGTTCGTTTGGGGTGGTTGGACACCACTTGTTCCAGCAGCGTTAACTTTGGTGATTACAGGTGGTAGTGTCACAGCTTATACCGCATCTGTAGCTAAAAACAAGGGTTTCACCGAATAATAGGCATTGCTCCCCTTACAAAAATTGCAATCAAACAATTGATGCAGAAAATAAACAGCTTTAATCAGGCATATAACTGCCTTTATCTGCGACTATAGAGTTAGTTCCCGGCAGTCAAACGTTCCTAGTAGAATGAAATTACTTATTTTACAGATTAAAATTGCATTCACTATCAGTTTGGTATCACTCGGTTTGACAACAGTACAGGCACAGCCTAACAAATCGGTAATTCTTGTGCAAAGTCCGACTTCTAGGTCAAGTCAACAATTAAACAAACCATTAATCTTTAATACACCTCTTCCACCAGATGATATCGGTGCACCTGGTCACCGCACTGCCGGAGGAAAGCGTGGCTGTGAGAATATCGACAAGCAATTCACTAATGTTAAAAAAAAGTCGCTTACAGCCTTGGTTCCAATTTATGGCTCAAAAAATTCCGGGTTAGTCTTTGGATTAATAACCACTTCTAATCCCAGCTTCTGGTTTTATGTTCCTTATTCATCCAAAATTAACGCTGAGTTTGCATTGCAAGATATAAGAGGAAACATTGTCTATCAAACCCCTGTCTTACTTTCAGGAACACCAGGGATTGTCAATATTTCTCTTGCATCCACGGCAGTATCTTTGGAAATTGGACAGCAATATCACTGGTATTTTAATATTTACTGCCAGCCGGAACAACCACCTATTTCTATTGATGGATGGATTCAAAGGAACTCAGTGAACTCAGTCCAAAAGACTCTTTTGGAGAAAGCAACTCCACAGCAACGCCTTACTATTTATGCCAGCAATGGATATTGGTACGACGCGCTAACGATAGCATCTGGACTTCGCCGTAACGACCCAAAAAATACTGATTGGACTACCCTATTGCAAGCTATTGGTTTGGCTGATATTGCTCCTGAACCCATAGTAAATTGCTGCCATTCTGAAAATTGATTGATTACCTTGTTTGCAGATTAGCAGCATGAAGGAAAAAATTAAAGCCAATTGCCTACTAAAACATAGGGTGCCCAGTAGATTGGACTTTGGTACGAAGGATTTTTTAAAAGAGTCAGCTGGGCTTGACGAAGTGCTTCGGCTTTATTCATTTGAGGCATTTCAATTAATTCTTTGTAAAACTGGCTCATCAGAGTAGCGGTAGACTCATCTTCCACGTTCCATAAGGAAGCCAAGGTACTACGTACACCTGCACGAACAGCTACCCCAGCTAACCCTAAAGCAGCTTGCTCATCACCACTAGCTGTTTGACAAGCACTTAACACTAACAACTCTACAGCTTCCGGTCTATTTTCTTCTCTAGTTCGCAATAAATTACTCAACTCGTTTACCTTAAGTTGCTTATCCCAAGCTAAAATAAATGTTTGGTCAGCATTAGAACTAAACTGTCCGTGAGTTGCTAAGTGAACTACTTTAAAAGGTAACAATTCAATTTGTTTTTGGAACGCCTGGGAGGTAAACTGCTGATTGAGCAGCACTTTAGTTTTTACTTGTGATTGAATCTGTTTTAACTCATTTTTTACGTAAGGTAATCCGGAAAATCCTAAACGTGCCTCAGTTAATCCGGCTGTTAACACTTGCAATTGCTTTTTAGGTAAGGGTTTGGGGTCAAACAGCCGTAAACCAGGGGTCAGTACGAGTGCATACTTTTCCACAAGATATTGTTTGCCATCGTAAAGTGATGCCATCGGCACATTCCGCAACGCTCCATCCAATACGAATACCAAGGTTTTGACTTGATTTTTTGCAAGGACTGCTGAAGCCGGCTGAATTAACCAATCATATACCTGTTTAGATAAGGACTGAACTGTTAGTAGTGCTTGGGGTTTAATAATGTTTGCACGCAATTGTTTAAGTGTGCTTTCTACTTCTTGCTTTGTTACATTAGTAGCATAGTGTTTTAAATCCTCTTGCCCAGGTAACTTAAGAATAACCTCTAATCGATTTGGTAGAATAATTGGATAGATAAATGCTGCTGTCTGGTCTTGCTCGATTACTTGGTCTACTGTCACTTTGATAGTTAAACAAGCTTGGCGAAAGTAGTTGTCTAGTTCTGCCAACTGTAAAAATTCAATTAAAGAACGAGCTTGGGTAAGATTTTTTGATGATGGTTCTGAGTTCCCTTCTACTTGTAACAGCAGTGCAACTAACTCTCGATACACCGGCTCTACATTTTCTCGAAAGGAAAATTGAATTCCTGGATTGCTTGCAGCAAAATCGCTACGTAAAGACTGAAGGGTTTGAACTGCTTGAGAATAAGATAAAATTGCGCTGTTTACATCTCCCTGAACTTTGAGCAAACGTCCCATCTGCCATTCCCACTGATATCCAATGTCAGACGCTTCAATACTTTGTGCGATAAGTAAAGCTTTTTGTGTCAATTCTTTGGCATCGGCAAATTGTCTTGTTTGTTCATACACCCAGCCGAGAGTTCCTTGAGCATAAGATTCTGCTCGTTTGTCTTCTAAACTTTGCGCTTGCTCAACACCCTTGACTAAAATTTGGGCAATTTCTAGCCAAGAAGCTATATTTGCGCCTGCCTTTTGTTTAAGTTTCCCTAAATTCTGGGCAAAGTTAATCCTAGCGTACACTGCCATTCGGCTAGGGGGTAACTTGTTAATTTCTGACTGAATTTGAGGCTGTAATCTGATCGCGCTACTCCATTGCTTTGTCTCCACGAAAAAGCTAAATTGATTCAACAGCAATTGGATACGCGTACTTGAGGGAATGGATATAGCAGCAGCCTGTCGATAAAAATCTAAAGTAGCTTGAGTATTCCCTAAATAGAAGGCTGTATTAGCTAGGCCAACTAAAGCTTCAGCGACTTCTTGATTTGATTGCAACTCTTGAGCCACTTCTAGACTGTGCTTTAATACTTCCTCAGACTCCTTTAAATCCCCAACTACTCGTAGTACATTGCCAAGCTTACGCAGTCCTATAGCTTTTAAAGTCGAGTTTTGTTGCTTTTGCAAGTTCTGTTGAACCTCAGTTAGGATTTTCTTAGCTTGCGGGTAAAGCCCCAGAACTTGTAAAGCTTGAGCTGAACTAATGCGATCGCGAATAAGTTTATCTTCATCGCCTATTTGTGTATAAATATTGGCAGCTTTTTCCCAGTACTGTAGTGCTTTTTCACTTTGTCCTCGCGCTAATTCCCACTGTCCTTGAACATCTAAAGTTTGAGCAAGGATTTGTGAACGTTCTGGTGAATTTTCTACATTCTGTAATAATGAAAGGCTTTGAGCGATCGCGGATTGCGCCTCTGTCCATAAACCAAGTTGTTGATCAGCTAAAGATAGGTTCCTTAATGTCATCGCAAGTCTTAATTTATCTCCACCAGCAGCATAGTTCCTAACAGCTTGTTGTAGAATCTTCACTGCATCACTAAACTGCTGAGATTCGTATAAAACCCTGCCTTGTTCTACTAAATTTTCTGTATTACGTAAATCATCAGCTGACGTGTTCACTACAATATGGGCAGCGCTGGGCAAAATTGCTGTTATTAAAAATAGCGCCAGGAATATGATTAAACTAACACGGTGTACGGATATTGCCTGCCACTGTCTAAGAGGGTGTTGAACTCTTTGCCAAAATCCATTGAGTTTACTATGCTTACTCATGCGGGTTTCTCAACTTAATGCTCGTGAGCAGATGTTGATATACCACAAGCTGTTGATGGCTGCCCGGAACTATGGGGAGTGGCGCTATGTGGATTAGTTATCAATATTATGTCACCTTTACTATTAGTCACCCATCCTGTAGCTTCAATAATAGGTGCTGGCATAGAAATGAGCGAATCTTTGCTAGCAGCTTGAGGCTGGCGATTATGACTGCTAGAAACGAGAGTTGCCCATTCTGATTGAACTGTATCATTGCTAAAAGCTTCTCTCGGATTGGATGGTAAACCGCCGCGTCCAGTGATCACAAAGGAGCTTTGAGCATAACCTGGACTGTAACAACCTTGAGCTACTTGGGTGTCAACTGGTACTGTTGGCAACTCAACCAAGCCACTGTTGGGATCGATACCAGGTGTGTTAAGTTCTACAATGCCTTGTCTACCAAATTCTGAACTAGCAGTGATGTCACTCAAGGGAGTTGAACTTTTACGGAACTCAATACCATAAATACCATTCGCTTTGATATCCACTCTCCCACCACTGCCTGTGTAAGCATTGGCAGTGATGTCACTATTTTCACTAGGCACGGCAATGATGAAGCCCGATGGGGCATTGATGGTGATATTGCCGCCGTTTCCACCAGATCCTTGAGTGCCTGCGGTGGTGGATATCTGACTGCCACGGCGCATTAGCAATAAGTCGTGCGGTTGCAACTCTATATTACCACCCTCGCCTGATGTGGTTGTAGCTGAAATCACTCCTTGGTTGTCTAAATTAATAGAGGCAGCCTGTACCAGAATGTTACCTGCATTAGCAATTTGGTTACCTTGTACGTTAGCAAGCAGACCACTGGCAGGATCATCATTATCAACTATAGTAGGATACTTTTGCTGCTGAAACCGATCAAAGTAAGTCGAATCGCTCCCAGAAATTTTTACCCAGTCAGTGGCTGTTACCGTGATGTCACCTGCACGTCCGGTGCCGAAGGTAGTGGTGATCACTTGTCCGCCATCAGTAGCCTCAAAAGTGTTGGCGTTAACAGTGATTTTACCGCCTGGGGAGGCATTTCTAGTTCGCGCAATCAAAACTCCTCCGTCTGATAGGGACAATTCTTTAGTATTCACATTAATACTGCCACCTTGACCACTGTTTTCTCCCTCACTAGAAGTCTCCAAACCGCTAGAGTATCCCAGTATTGGATCTGCATTAACCCCAGAAATGTTGACAGAGCTAGCATTGACGGTAATATTGCCTCCCTTCCCTTTTCCCCAGGTATTGGACGAGATTACACCACCGTTGGTTAAGGTAACTTTCCCAGCCGTAATATTGATTGCACCAGCATCTTGTAACTCATAAGCCTGGCTTTCGACTAGGCTATTGTCAACAGAGACAATATTTTGAGCCTTAATAGTGACGTTCCCAATACGCCCTTCTCCCTCGTTCCTGATAATTAGATTAGAATTGTTGGTTAAGTCTAACGACCCAGTTTGAATATTGATGTTACTAGCATTGCCAACGCTTTTTTCTGTAATCGTAGTAATAGAACTACTTGCAAGAGATACAAACTTATTAGCTTGCACCGATATTTGTGCTGTCTGAGTCTCAAGACTACTGTTGTTCATATTTAAACTTTCTGCGTTGATTGCAATACTACCTTCCCCTTCGCCAGTGACCTGAACTTGAGAATTCGTAAGCGATACATCTGCTCGTTGCACTAGTGCAGGGTAATTTGAACGTAGAGTATTAGCCTCAACATTTAGCTTTACTGTTGTTGAACCTGTGACTCCTCCCAACTCAATTCGACTATCCTGTGCAGTCAAAATTGCGTTATTATCTAAGGTGACATTCCCGCCCACTAACAACAAATTCTGACCGTTATCAACCGATAGAGATGCTCCATTTACTTCAATAGAATTAATCGGCTGATTGGCAATTTGATTGAATAGAAAAGCGGAAGGATTGACCTTTAGTAATTCAGGGTTATTAGGAGCAGAAGCACTGAAAAAGCCCTGATTTCCAAAATCGATGGCATCGGCTGTCGTCGCTATAAACGAACTACGAATGTCCAGTTTGGCATTCCGGCCAAAAACAATCCCTTTAGGGTTAATTAGAAATAGGTTGGGATTAGAAACACCAGAGGTGCTAAGAGTTCCCATAATCTGGGAGCCACTACCACCCGTCACCCGAATTAAAATATTTTCAATAGCCGCGCTAGGACTAACGAAATCGGCTGTTTGTCCTTCGCCAATATTGAATTGCTGAAAGCTGTGGAACAGGTTGCGACCCGCCACGGTTCCCCCAGTGATAGCGCTAATATTGTCTTTGGGCGGGTTAACCACGGAATTAATAGGCAAGGTTGTATCTGCAACCGGGACGTTTTGTGCTTGGGTAGGGGTGAACTCGGCTAGACATAAAAGAAAAATCCCGCCTATAAGCAGAATGTGTGAGTGTGCTGTTTCATTGAGAGTCATAGGCTTTGTTGCATAAAACAAAAAAAAGACAGAGCTTCTCTCGATTAGGCCAAACGCATCATGTCAACAAAATGACTTTGTTCTCAACAGCCTCGAAAACAGTCGTATTAATTTCTGCTTATGCTTATTGACATAAGTTTAGTATCGCGCTTTGAGTTTTGGAAACTAAACCAAACCAGAAATGCTGATTTTTTCGTTGCTTCTTAACCTTGGTTCTGATCAAGAGTAATTTAGATAGATTTGCTCTGTTATCTCGATAGAGTTGGTAATTAATCTTCTACTCTGTAGATATTTGGTTTGCCTAACGGGATCATGCGGTTAAGTGCAGCACATTGCAGAAATAACTTGACTGCTTGATTGTCAAAAAAGCGTCGTCAAAACTAGCCTGCAAAGATCGTTTTTAGGCGAAACATAGCAGTTTCAGATAAAGAACACCGATGATATCTGCTTTGTTGCTTCCAGGATTTGCGTCAAACTTGACGAATTGAGCGTATATTTTTCTCGTCGCGTGGATGGGGCAGTGCTAGAGAGTGACTTTGTTGCTGAATCTTGGCCTTCCTGCTAGAAGGAAGGAAAGGAAGAATATGTCAGCTCGTAGTTAGCTTGACTCTTGCCCGATTTGAAGTAAACCTTATCAGAGTGCGGCCAGGTTGGAAATAGCTGCTTAGTGGCAATAGTCCCATGCTCAAGAATATCTAATTTTACATCAACTGGATTATTAACAATTAGCCCCCCGTCAGAAAAACAGCACGAGTCTCCATTTTTCATGGGAGAAGGAACATTGCAAACAATTCCCCCCCCAAACGAAACTTTGTCGCTTGTATTTCCGCCATTATAAGTGCTGATGCACTTCAAAGAAGTTAAAGATAATGTTTGACACGGGAGTGGCGAATCAGCAGTACATCGCCTAGTATTATCGCATGTTGTTAAGCAAGGAACGCATTGTGAGTCATCGTTCTTTAGCCCATCGTTTGTCCGAGGAAGTTTTTTACTGATAGCCTGAACCGGAATTTGACTCAATAAAAAACTAGAATGCTTCGCAGTGATTAATTCTGTTTCATTAGGAGCCAAAGAGATGTTTTGGATATGGGCATTAGAGTTGAAAAAATCAGGTTTTCCTTTTACAGCAACATTAAATTCCTTAAATCTTGCTTCAGGTATAAATATAGAACTGTCAGCCTCTTGGGTGGTATTCGGTGCGCTTTGCATCAAAGCATAATCCCCAGAGGAGGCGAGTGCCTGCGACACATCTGCACCGAACGCTCCGCCAATCGCTAAACAACACACTAAAAGCAACTGTAAGCTAAAACGCCACCAGAATCGATTCAGTCGGTACATAGCAACCTTTAAGAAGTAGTATTAAATCTGTGCCTTGCCAATTGCTTGCTAAGAAAATGTTTGAAAAGTCGCAAAGTATACTATAAACCTCACATCCACAGCCCGAGAGGCTTTGAAACTCCATTCTTTTATAAAGAAGGCTTGTCGGGGGGTTAGGTTTGGGAGATATTGCTGTTACCGAACAATTGGCAGTTCGCAGTTCGCAATTCGCTTTTTAAGCTTAAGTACGTAGGTGGAAAAATTTATAACTATATGATTGCAAACCTAGCGTAGCAAAGTGAAGCAATCACAAAGGTTTCAAATATTTTACATTTTGTTATATAGTTAGGTTTTTTTGTATCTACCTATTTAATCAACACAGTTATATTATTTATCACTAATCCCAGGTTAAACAAACTTCTTTGCCTAATCTTCAAAATCTAACTTTTTGTAGAATTTAATACATTTTACTAAATGTATAAGCAAAAATTTATTCTCCGTACAGATGGATTTTGTTCGCTTCTTTAAAATTCGATATATTGTGAAATTTCGTTTCGTTCTTGGCAAAAACGCAATTTCTTCTTTTATCAGAAATAATTTTGTGATATAGGATTGTACTCAAAAATACATAAGTTAATTTTATAGATAAGCTGACAACATCTTTACTCAAGCAACAATCAAATTCATACAAGCTTTATATAATGCTGTTAGCTGTGGTAAATCCGCTCATGACCTACATGAACACGTTTTAAGCACCATTCTCCTAAACTCGACCCAGTAACGGGGTAATCGACCACGGGGCGATCGCAACTTCCTGGAACCTATCCTATTAATAAAATTCTGTTAATCCAGATATGAATTGTGGCAAGAGAAACAAAAGCATTCAAACAGGCAGCAATCCTCAGCAAGTTTTTACCGTTACCTCTGTAACTGCACGAGTATAAATTCTACTTTTTTGATTTTTTCTACTTTCAGATAATTCTTAAAATCACACAAAGCATTGTTTCGTTGTTGCATTATTGTGTAATTTCCAACTCAAAAAGACTCAGTACTTTTTCTTCCAAAGCCGTCAAATAAGCTCGATTCAGTTTCCCCAGCGACTCCAAAAACTTTTGAACAGACTCCTCTAACGCGCCTGAATACGCTCGTGTAATGCGTAGGCGTAGCCCGCCGCAGGCATCGCTAATCTCCTGAACCTGCTAACACTCCTGCGGCAAGTAGTTGAAGGACTTCAGGTGCTGCAACCCAATGGTGTGTTCGCCATCCCAAACCTTTACGGTGCAACTAAAGTCGTTCACTGCGCTGACAATCCCCCAACACCCACCCTTTCCTCTGAGTTCTGGGTTGTCCTTTGCAAGGATTTGGCAGACTTCGCCTAACTGGTAGGTGTTCGGTACTTGAGTTCTTTCGATGATGCGCTGCACCACGTCTTTGACGATTCTGCCAGTTGGCACTTTCCCGCCAGCAAGTTCTACTGCTCTTAGCCACACTTCTTGCTGTTCCTGGGGTTCAAGCTTGGTCATTGGTCGGACTTGGCGTTCGCTCGTGGGCAGAATTTGTGATCCATTGGTTGCCAAATTCTCATTTACCACATTTTGACAACCAATGGTTGTCAAATTTTCGTAAACACCAGCTGCGGCAATCAAATAATTTGATTGTTGCCGACTATGCCCAAAGCGATGGCTTCGCCAACGCCAAGGGCGAACGCGGCAGTATTCCTCAAATGTTTTATGCGTGGAGCGATAAAGTCGTCTGTCCCTCAATTCCGTCAGCGCTTTCCCCGCCTCAAAAAACGCCCTTTCCACTTTCCTCTCCAGGTGCAGGCGATCGCGCTGTTCTTCTTCTGTCAACTCTGGAATTTCGACAGCAGTAACCGTAATTGTTGCTGAAGCTGGGTCTTTTTGAAGGGAGATATCTTCAAGGTCTTGATCATATGGCGGTGTGCTATCCCTAGATGTGGCAGAGGTGGCTTTTTTGTGCCGAGAGAGTGGTTTATTCACAAGGCCACCTTTTCTAACTCAGTGGTATTTGCTCAGAGTTGATTACAAATAAATTTTGGCTGTAGTGGTCAACTGCGATTGTATTAAACGCAATTGTCTTTGATAAGTGCTTCAACTGTCCTTGTATCTACCCACTTAAAGTCGGGAGCAACGCGATTTTGTGAGGTGCTAAAAATTAGGGGTATAAATGACCTGTTTAATAGTGCGATCGCAACGAAATACCTGTTTTTATTGAGAATCTAGCTATGTAACTGAGAATTAAACCCCGATCTCACTTTTTCGCGTTGCTCCCCTTAAAGTCATACTAAGCAGCCGATAAGTGGTTAGACAGGAAAGGAAAAAATAGATGTGATTGCTTTTACAGCAGAAAGAACAACAAAGAAAGCAAGTTAATAGTTTGACCAGTGATCATTTTTGTTTTACTGGTTAAACAATTGTGCAAGCTCTTCAATTGATAGTCGGGTGATTTGACATAATTTTGCTGTCTGCATCGGAGTAAGTCGTGGTAAATTAACTCCTCGCTCCCAGTTAGAAACAGTTTGATCTGTTACTCCCACCACTTCAGCAATTTGCCTCTGGGTTAATCCCAAAGACTCTCTTAACTTCATAAATGGATGCTCCGAACTCATCTATACAAAATTCTACTACAAAAATAAAGCTACAAAATTAAAACTACAAATTAAATTGACAACTACAAATGAACTTGATTTAATAGAGATAGAGAAAGCGCCTGGACTGGTAATCTGAAGCGCTTCTCTAGTCCTATTGAAGAACCTACTAATTATGACTCACGCTATCTACACTTATCAACAGCTGCAACTGAAATCTATTGCCCGACTCAAGCAAATCTACAGCGAAATCGGCTGCACAGTTGAGGTCAGCGACAAACGCTGCAAGGATTCTTGGATTACTGCGATCGCTGATTATCAAGCCAGCAAGATTCAGAAACAATACTGCTCGGTTAAGGAAAAATAGGGACTAAAATAAAGCAGATTATGTTCT
>NZ_CAXTNP010000257.1:0-11249 GCF_964245575.1 uncultured Nostoc sp.
ACTCAGGATGGTCTATAGAAGTGGCATCTGAAACCCTGGGCAGAGGGATATATGACTTCAAAGCATGGATTTATAACCCAACCACCAATTCTGCAATACCAATAATTGGTACATATCACACAGAGATAAAATAACATTAATGATTCTTATTTTTTAGAAATATTAAATGATATTTTTTATTACTCATTTAAGATTTTAGTAATGTTCCTTATGTTAAAAAAATTATTTCAACCAAAGATATTTAAGTTCTTTATCGGTGGAAGTTTAGCAGCAGCATTAAATTTGTTACTGATATTTCTCCTCATTGAAAAATTGGGTTTTAATACCCCTATCTTACGAAATATTGCTAATATAGTAACTATTGAAATTTCACTTGTCTTCAGTTTTTTTATCTATAGAACTTGGGTTTGGGCTGGAGGTATTTGGAACCTTAGAGAAGTCTTTTTACGACAACTTCCTCTATACCATGTTTCTGCTGGAGTTGCAGTTATTATTCGCATTTTATTTATCTTCCCTATTCTAGATTGGTTGAAAGTTAACTATGCCATCAACACAGTGATAGGTGCACTTTTGAGCGCATCAATTAACTATTTGATTAGTGATAGTTTCGTATTTAAAACATCAGCACAAAAATCTGATAATAAATCACAATCAAACAGTTCGCCAGATACATATTATCCAGAATCATTTGCTCCAGCTTTCTCACTAAATTCTAGCTTCAGAAAAGCTGAATCAAATAATATAGATATTTCTAAATATGTCAAGACTTTATCAATAGTAATTCCAGCCTACAATGAAGAAGATTGCATAGTTCAAACTGTTCAGGCTATTAGCCAAATTTTGGAACAAGGAAAAATTGACTACGAAATTTTAGTTGTTAATGACAACAGCAAAGATAAAACCGAGGAATTATTACAGCAGATGAATTCTCAGAATCATAAGCTGCGTTATGTAAATAATTATTATCCTAACGGCTTTGGCTTTGCAGTTCGCTGTGGGTTAGAAAATTTTACAGGGGATGCCGTAGCGGTGGTTATGGCAGATAGTTCAGATGCCCCAGAAGACATCATATCTTACTACCATAAACTGCAAGAAGGCTACGATTGTGTTTTTGGCTCCCGCTTCATTAAAGGCGGTAAAGTAATTGACTATCCTGGCCACAAATTAATTGTAAATCGTTTAGCAAACTTTTTTATTCAAATCCTATTTGGCTTGAAATTTAACGACACGACTAATGCATTTAAGATTTATCGTAAAGACGTTATTGAAGGTATTTCTCCATTAGTATCTCACCATTTCAATTTAACAGTAGAAATACCACTCAAAGCCATAGTAAGAGGATATTCTTATACAACTATTCCCATAACTTGGAGAAATAGAACCACAGGAGTTTCTAAGCTAAAGCTAAAAGAAATGGGCAGTCGGTATTTGTTTATAGTTCTGTACATCTGGCTAGAAAAACATTTATCGCGTGGAGATTATCATTTAAGCAAACAAAGACTGCTACTCAATAAAAAATTTAAATAAAATGGCTGAGAATATTCTGATTTTAGGAGGAGCTGGTTTTGTTGGCAGTTCCTTAGCAATTAATTTAAAAAAGCATCACCCATTCTGGAAAATTATATGTTTCGATAATCTCCGAAGGCGTGGTTCAGAGCTAAACCTTCCTAGATTTAAAAATTTAGAAATTGACTTTATTCACGGCGATATTCGCTCTCCTAGCGATTTAGATCCCACAATCTTTAATGTCGTCGATACTATCATTGATTGTTCTGCTGAACCTTCTGTCCTTGCAGGATTTGTCTCTCCACAATACGTCCTGCAAACGAATTTATTAGGAACTATCAATGTTCTTGAACTAGCTAGACAAATCCAGGCTCGTTTACTCTTCCTCTCCACTAGTCGCGTTTATCCAATTGAAACGCTTAAGTCAGTTAACTTAGTAGAACTACCAACCCGCTTTAGCATTGCTCCTGAACAGACAATATCGGGAGTATCTCATCTTGGTATAGCTGAGGAATTTCCACTTCAAAGTTACCGTTCTCTTTATGGTACTACCAAACTTGCCTCGGAAATGCTAATCGAAGAGTATCGGCAAGCTTATGGTATTCAGGCAATAGTCAACCGTTGTGGAGTAATTACAGGGCCTTGGCAAATGGGTAAAGTTGACCAAGGTGTTTTTGTTTTGTGGTTAGCCGCACACTATTTTGGAAGCTCTCTAAGCTACATAGGCTATGGCGGTACAGGTAAACAAGTTAGAGATTTATTGCATATTGAAGATTTGTTAAGTTTGATTAATTATCAATTAGAAAATTTTTCAGAATTTGATGGAGATGTTTTAAATGTCGGTGGTGGTGCTGATAATAGTCTATCTTTATTAGAGACTACTAGATTATGCGAGGCAATTACTGGTAGATCTATTTCTATCAAATCAGAAGAAATAGCCAGGCAAGGTGATATACCCATTTATATTACGGATTCTTCCAAGATAAGCTCGAAGACTGGATGGAAACCAATTATAAATCCAGAACGAACTCTCAGAGATATTTATAACTGGATTCTTGAGTATGAAACAACGCTTAAGCCTATATTATCTTAAACCGTTTAGTGAAAACAAAATTTTTGTTGTCTGAAGGTCTATGAAACAAGATGAATATCTTAAAAAACTTTACTCTAATCGTTTTGACCATCAACAGAGAAGAGCTAAAATATCGCTGTGGAAAACTTTAATTGAGGAGTTCTTACAGAAATATGTGGAAAAAGACTCAGTTATTTTAGATATTGGGGGAGGCTATTGTGAGTTTATTAATAATATTAAAGCCAGAAAAAAATATTTAATCGATCTCAATCCTGATTCTCAAGGATTTGCCAATGCTGATATCAATGTACTAAATCTAGATATTTTGAACATAAGAGAACAGGAGAAAGTAACGGAATGCTTTGATAAAATATTTATTTCCAATTTTTTCGAACATTTAAATAATAAAGAAGAGCTAGTTGAAATTTTGTTATTTTGCTTTAACTACTTGAAACCTGGAGGAGCGATATTAATTATACAGCCAAACTTCAAATATTCCATTAAGGAATATTATGATTTTATCGATCATCAATTACCAATTACCCATCTTTCTCTTCAAGAATTACTACATACTCTTGGATTCAAAATTGATGTTTTAATTCCCAGATTTTTGCCATATTCAACTAAAGGTAGACCAGGGTCGCCTAATCTTTTAAAGCTTTATCTTAAGTTACCATTTATTTGGAATTTTCTAGGAGGACAGATGTTTATCAAAGCATCTAAACCTTTCTAGTTTAACTGTCAGTATAAGACCATTTTATCCTAAACTGTTGATTGTACTATGACGTGAGTTAAAATATTATGCCCACCGTTTTAATTACTGGTTCCTCTGGTCTAATTGGTTCAGAATCCGTTCATTTTTTTGTCCAAAATGGTTTTAATGTTGTGGGTATCGATAATAATATGCGGGCGGTATTTTTCGGTGAATCTGCTTCCACAGAGTGGAATCGTCGTATCCTAGAAGATAAGTACGGTGATAGCTATCGTCACTATGACATTGATATCCGCGATCGCTCCACAATAGAAAACCTATTTCAAGAATATTCCTCCGATATTTCTCTCATTATTCATACAGCAGCACAACCATCCCATGACTGGGCAGCAAAAGACCCCCATACAGATTTTACAGTTAATGCTAACGGCACTTTAGTATTACTAGAAGCAACTCGGCAATACTGCCCTGATGCAATTTTTATATTTACCTCAACTAACAAAGTCTATGGCGATACTCCTAACTATCTACCCTTGCAGGAGTTAGAAAGTCGCTGGGAAATTGAACCAAATCATCAATATACAGAAGGCATTGATGAGTCAATGACAATCGACAACTCCAAACATTCTCTATTTGGTGCTTCTAAAGTTGCCGCAGATATACTAGTTCAAGAATATGGTAAATACTTCGGCATGAAAACTGCTAGCTTTAGAGGAGGTTGCCTGACCGGCCCCAACCATTCTGGTGCTAAGTTGCACGGTTTTCTAGCATATTTAATGAAATGTACTATAACTGGCCAAACGTACACCATTTTTGGCTATCAAGGTAAACAGGTTAGAGATAATATACACAGTTATGATCTTGTCAATGCTTTTTACCATGTTTACCAAAATCCTAGATGTGGAGAGATTTATAATATTGGGGGTTCTCGGCATAGCAATTGTTCTATGTTAGAAGCAATATCAATTTGCGAAAATATCGTAGGTAAAAAGCTGCAATACACTTATACAGAACAGAACCGCTCTGGCGATCATATTTGGTATATTTCAGATGTAAAAAAGTTTCGTTCTCACTATCCAACTTGGGAATATCAATATAATCTTCAACAGATACTAGAGGAGATTTATTATGCTCAAGCATCTAGAAATATTGGTTATTCTAAGACGTTGTTTTAAAAGTATCTAGATATTAATTTTTGTTAGCTCATCATTTAGAATATAGAACCTATAAATCAAGTTGTTACATACATCTAAATAAATGACACCAAAAGTTGCAGCTTACATAACTCTCTATAAGGATAAGCAAGCTGCTAGTAAGTGTGTACAAGCCATTAAATCTCAATCTATACCAATAGATATTGTTTTCGTAGTAGACAATTCCGATAAAGAATTACTAGAACCTGATAAGAGTCTATCAATTTTGATACATCATTATCCTGAAAATATTGGCATTGGCCAAGGTTTGGCACTTGCGCTGGAATGGGGAATAAAGGAAGGTTATGATTTTTTATGGACTTTTGACCAAGACAGTTTACCGACCAAGAATTGTTTGGAAATTCTGTTGAAAATTTACAATAAGTTTTCCCTAGAGTATGGTAACAAGATTGGGATTATTGCTCCTACTGCCATTGATCACAAAACTGCAAAAGTTGTACAAGGAGCAGTTTTTGTAAAAGACCAATTTATAGGTTGCAAGCACAATAAAGATGTTAATTTTTATGAGTGTGACTCTCCTATAACTTCTGGTTCTTTGATTTCCATTGCTGCTGCTAAAACTGTTGACTCTCCTCGTGCAGAATTCTTTATAGATGGAATTGACCTCGACTATGGACTGAGATTACGACAACAGGGATTCCATAATCTAATAGTTACTACAGCTATCATGCATCATAATTTTGGTAATCCACTTAAAGTAAAATTTTTTCAACGAGAAGTGATTATTCACCAATACTCTGCTCTACGTAACTACTACATTACTCGGAACCACACTTACTTAGAAACTCGCTACGCCCAAGGTTTGTATCGACTAACCAGTTGTGGGCGACGCATAAAATATTTACTTCGCAGGATAGTTACAATTTTTATATATGACCCGGAAGAGAAACCCTTAAAAATATGGGCTTGCTTGCTGGGAACATTTCACGGTTTTCAAGGAAAGCTTGGTAAAACTTGGTATTAATATGTTAAAAATAGAATTTAAACGAAGTAATTAATAACATATAATTCTATAAAATTATTTATATCAGCAAATTATTTTAAGTATTTTTCAGAAAACTTAACTGATATTGTAACTCAATTCAACTATAGTGATTTATTTTTTAATCGTTAATTATTATTCTACGAATTTAGTCTTGGAATTAATCAATTCCATACATAAAATAAGCCATGTTAACTATAAAGTAATTATCATCAATAATTCACCCGATGATGATTCTATTGACAATCTCAAAACTGAATATGTATCGATTTTTGATACTGAGACTAATTTAGGTTTTGGTTGTGCTTGTAATTTAGGCTTAAAATGGATCTATATTCAAGATCCCCAAGCGTTTGTTTGGATAATCAATCCAGATGCCTATTTAAAAGAAAATACTTTAGATAAAGTTAAGCCATTTTTTGAATCGCATCCAAAAATCTCAATTCTTGGTACACTTATCTATACACCGACAGGTGAAGTTTGGTTTGCTGGTGGTAGTTTTATTACTAAAACTGGCGCAATCATTACACAAAATAAATTAAAAAACATGGATGTAGACTATGTTTGTTGCGATTGGGTTTCCGGGTGTAGTCTAATCCTTAATTTGAATAATTTTCCTGAATGCCCTTATTTTGATACTGCTTACTTTCTTTATTATGAAGATGTAGATTTTTGTTTACGCTATGCTAATCAAGGACATATAGTTGCCATAAATAATAAGTTTTCAGTGCTGCATCACCCATCAAGTATTACTAATAGGAATGTTTTCAAAAAAATTAGAAGTAGCACGTATAGCTATTTGTTGACAATGGATAAGTATACAAATAAATTTATATTTAGTATTAGATTAACTTTTCAACTATTAAAGGCTATGTTGGCGATTATATTAAAACCACAAGCTGCATTAGGAAAAATTTGTGGTATATGGGATTATCTAATAAGCAACAAGAATAAATAACTTGTTTAATCTACTATTAATATTTTAATAAAACATTTATATGAAAACATTAAAATGGTAATAATTAAATTTAAAATATCTTAATTAGCTTAGACTATCATCATTACTACTAAAAATTTTTATTTAATTAGTTAGTAGAGAGAAATCAAAATCAGACTAAATTATTTTATAGTTAATTATTTCTAATGACATTATTAATCAATCTCTCATTTCTAGTAACTAAACCCACAGGCATCACTACCTACGCTCTCAACCTGCTGCCTCATTTACAACAACTTTATCCTACACTCCTAGTCTCGAAGAATATTCCTGGTTACAACTGTTACCCAGTTCCCCCTAACCAAACCGCAGAACAAGGGGTAAAAGGTCATTTTGCTCGCCTTATTTGGACGCAATTTCAATTGCCACAAATCTATAGAAAGCTTAAATCCCAGATTTTATTTTCCTCGCTTCCAGAAGCACCCCTTTATAGCAATTGTCGCTTTGTGATCACGTCCTTTGACATGATACCGTTGCGCTTTCCCAAACGTTTTTCACCACTCATACCTTACCACCGCTACTACACTCCCCAAGTCCTTAAACAAGCACAACACATTATTTGCATCTCCCAGACTACGGCTGAGGACATCACCAAGTTTTACGGAATTCCTGCAAACAAAATTACCCCCATCCCCCTCGCCTACGATCGCACTCACTTCTCCCCTCTAAATCTACCTACTTGCAACTACTTTCTCTACATTGGTCGCCAAGAACCTTACAAAAACATCCAGCGACTCATCAGTGCTTTTGCTGCGTTACCTAACTGCAAAGACTATGAACTGTGGTTAGCAGGGCCAAGCGATCGCCGTTACACCCCAACTTTAAAAGCGCAAGTTGCAGAACTAGGTATAACTAATCAAGTAAAGTTCCTAGACTATATTCCTTATAGCGAATTGCCAAAAATCATCAATCAAGCGATCGCTCTGGTTTTCCCCAGTCTGTGGGAAGGCTTTGGTTTACCTGTCCTAGAAGCAATGGCTTGTGGTACCCCCGTCATTACCTCCAATCTCTCCTCTTTACCAGAAGTGGCTGGCGATGCGGCGATTCTGATCAATCCCTACAACATTGGAGAAATTACAGAGGCAATGCAAGCTATTACAACTGATTCGGAGTTGCGATCGCGCCTTTCTAACCAAGGTATCACTCACTCCCAACAATTCAATTGGGAAAAAACAGGAAAAGCAACCGTCGAAGTCTTATCCCGCTACCTATAAAAGATAAGCTAATGCCAGGATTTGAGATTTTGTCCCGATTTCAGATTATCTTGACTAATGACTTCTAATTAATCCTCAATCCCAATGAAAGCACTAATTCTCTCTGGTGGTAAAGGTACACGCTTACGTCCCCTCACATACAGTGGAGCAAAACAACTCGTACCAGTTGCTAATAAACCTGTTTTATGGTATGGCATTGAAGAAATGGTTGCTGCTGGTATTACTGATATTGGCATCATCATCAGCCCGGAAACTGGGGCAGAAGTCCAAGCAAAAACCGGAAATGGAGAATACTTTCGAGCGAACATTACCTACATTGTACAAGACCAGCCACTTGGACTTGCTCACGCCGTCCAAATCGCCCGTCCGTTTTTAGGAGATTCTCCCTTTGTCATGTACTTGGGCGATAACCTAATTCAATTAGGTGAGTTACGTTATTTTCTGCAACAATTTAGCCAACAACAGCCAGATGCTTTGATTCTCTTACGTTCAGTTGCTAACCCTAGCGCCTTTGGTGTGGCTGAGGTCGATGAAAGCGGACGGGTATTACAGTTAATTGAAAAACCCAAAGTTCCTCCTTCAAATTTGGCATTGGTAGGGGTTTATTTCTTTTCTCACCTCATCTATGATGCGATCGCAAATATTCAACCTTCCGCTAGAGGCGAACTGGAGATTACTGATGCTATTCAATACCTAATTAATCAGGAAAAACAAGTTTTATCTTACAATATCCAAGGTTGGTGGTTAGATACTGGTAAAAAAGATGACTTATTAGAAGCTAACCGATTGATTCTCGACACCTATCTAACAGCATCAGTTATTGGCGAAGTCGATGCCCAAAGTCAGATTATTGGGCGAGTCCAAATCGGTGCAAAATCTAAAGTAATTAACTGCACAATTCGGGGGCCAGTAGTCATTGGTAGCAATTGTCATTTAGAAAACTGCTTTATTGGCCCTTATAGTAGTATTGCCAACAATGCCACACTCATTGATACCGATTTAGAACACAGCGTGATTTTAGAAGGTGCTAAAATTGCTGGAATTCATCAGCGTATTATTGATAGTGTAATTGGACAAAGGGCACAATTGACTCTTGCACCTCGTCGCCCCAAAGCCTTACGATTTCTAATTGGTGATGACTGTCAAATTGAACTAACGTAATTTACTTATTAAAAACAGGACAAGCCACGGTCGAAGTGCTACCTGTTAGCTGTAAAATACAAGCATTAAATTACTCTCAAAATTAACACTGTGGCGGGTTACTCGAAATAATATTGATGAGCATTGTACATAGCAAAATACCCGAAGTTATACAACTAGAACCTCAAGTATTTACAGACGATCGCGGGTTCTTTTTTGAGGCATACAACGACCGAAAATTTGCTCAAGAGACAGGTATTGTTGCCAACTTCGTCCAAGACAACCACTCCTACTCTAAACAGAACGTTCTGCGTGGACTACACTACCAAATCCAACAACCCCAAGGTAAACTTGTCCGGGCTATTGTTGGTACCATCTTTGACGTAGCCGTAGATATTAGAAAAAGTTCGACTACCTTCGGTAAGTGGGTGGGTTATGAACTCAGTGCTGAGAACAAACGCCTACTGTGGATACCACCAGGCTTTGCTCACGGCTTTCTCGTGCTTTCAGAAATAGCTGAAGTTCTCTACAAAACTACAGATTACTATGTACCCCAAGGCGATCGCACAATTCAATGGAACGATCCAGATTTAGCTATAGATTGGCCTCTAAGTACGCCACCGATTTTATCAGCTAAAGACCAAGCTGGGAAACCTTTGAGAACTGCTGAAGTATTTGATTAAGCTTGGTCATAAACCCTGCTCTTAAGAGACAGTGTATCAAGCTTATGCGCCCTCCTTTATTCGATATGAAGGTGCCCAGATTCAAGCGGAGATTTTGAGGGGGTTTGAACAAGAGATTTTAGACTCTAATTGTTTTAAAGAGTTGGTTGTCGAGCAAACTGCGTGTGAAGTCACCTATAGCATTGATGACTACCTCAAGC
The DNA here is from genome assembly GCF_964245575.1 of uncultured Nostoc sp. GTDB lineage: Bacteria > Cyanobacteriota > Cyanobacteriia > Cyanobacteriales > Nostocaceae > Nostoc. Next base: position 9,721 of record NZ_CAXTNP010000257.1, read on the forward strand.
TTTTAAGTACCTCTCGGAGACTAAAGCCACAAGCGAAAGAGTTACTATTTGCAGGATTGCGCCAGAAGCTAGAAAAATTTGGAGATAACGTACAACTCTCGTTTCTTTCTGCTGTTCATGTTGCCTGCAAAGCACCCGTGAGAGGTTAAGAGAATTGCACAAATCTAAATATCCAGACTCATGCCGTTGATTGGGTAAAAGACAATGTAGAAGTTCGCCGCAATATGCGACGCCCTAGGCGATTTCGTAATACCCCTTGCGGACAGAATCGCTCAGTAATCAAGCATTCAAAATTTGGATTTTGTTATGTCGTTGGTTGGCAAGAATCTCCAACTAAAAAAGATCCAGCCAGAAAAACAATTAGCTGACATTGCCTAAATACTGGTAAAACGATTAACACAGAATGCATTATCAACTGAGTACAAATTCAAAGGATATTCTTCGTGAAGAGCCACAGCAGTGAAAACTGCCGTTCGGCTTTCCTTTACAGCAATCAAGTCAAGTGCTTTACAGCCGTTTCGAGGATGTTTCTATGATTACGTTAGGTTTGAGAACTAATTAAGATGAGTAAATCAATTTTGCTGATTGGTAGCAACGGTCAAGTGGGTAAGGAACTGCAAAAAATACTCCCATCCTACGGCAATCTTATCTCAGTAGAACGCCCAACAGTAGACCTTGCCCAACCCGATACCCTCCGCAACGTTATCAGATCAAAACAGCCGCAAATCATCATTAACGCTGCTGCTTACACTGCTGTAGACAAAGCAGAAAGCGAACCCGAACTTGCTAGCGCTATTAATGCGATCGCACCCCTAATTATTGCCCAGGAAAGCCAAAAATTAGGAGCTTTTCTAATTCATATTTCGACCGATTATGTTTTTGATGGTAATGGGTATCGCCCTTACCAGGAAACCGATGCGACTAATCCCTTGAGTATTTATGGTAAAACCAAACTTGCTGGAGAAGAAGCAATTCGGGAAACTTGCGCCCATCACCTCATCCTCCGCACCGCTTGGGTTTATGGAACCTTTGGCAAAAGTAACTTTGTCAAAACCATGCTGCGACTAGGTGCAGAACGCCAAGAACTCCGTGTCGTCGCCGATCAAATAGGTAGCCCGACTTGGGCGCAAGATATAGCCACAGTTATAGCCCAAATAATTCCCCACTTAACCCCAGAAATTAGCGGTAGTTATCACTACACTAATAGCGGCATTGCTAGCTGGTATGATTTTGCCGTCGCCATTTTTGAAGAAGCACAACAGTTAGGCTTCCCTTTGAAAGTTGATCGTATTGTCCCCATTACAACCGCCGAATATCCCACACCAGCCCGTCGCCCTGCCTATTCTGTGCTTGCTTGTGGAAAAATTTCAGCAATTTTAGAAACACATCCGCCCCATTGGCGACAAAGACTCCGGCAAATGCTTCAAGATTGGGTATTGGGTACTGGGGATTGGGAATTGGGGATTGGAAAGACTCTTCCCTAGTCCCCAGTCCCTAGTCCCCAGTCCCTAGTCCCCAGTCCCTAGTCC
>NZ_CAXTNP010000258.1:0-11184 GCF_964245575.1 uncultured Nostoc sp.
GTACTTATCGCGAATAATCTGGATTCTTTTATTTTTGCCAAATTGGGATGCTCCCCGTCGACTAGCTGATAAGAACGGGAACGATTGTAGCCAAATCTATCCAAACAGTACTCATCAAAGGTTGAATGCGTCGGTTTGAGTCGATGGGAGCTATTACGCTCCGCACCTCTCAGTTAGATCCGAACGTGAGACTTTCACCTCATTCGGCTCCCGATATCCTTGAGGGTTAATTCTATAGAATTTCTCTGTCCTTCCCAGAAAGTGACTTTCACTTTCTTAACTGGTTAACGGGTTTTCGCGCAGGATAGAATAAATCTACTTTATTTCCTTTTTGCCCATGTGGATATAATCGTGACAACTTTCATGTAGAACCGTTAGATTTTTATCCTTCCAGTTTTCGTGATTACCGTCTATGTGGTGTAAATGTACCCTCTCTTCAGAGGTTAGCTTATAACCACATTTTCCACACCTATGGTTTTGCCTTCTTAATAGCTTTGAGGTTATGCCGTCGTATAATTTACTGTTCCTTTCAGTCCAGTAGATTAAGTCTCCATCAAAAGGTGATTTATTCCCTTTGACTTTGATGTGGGCAAATTCGGAGTAAGGAACTTTAGGAAATGCTTTTTCTATTAGTTTCCTGCTAGAGTGTTTATCCTGTTTTGTTTCCTTGTTGAATGCCATGAAGGCTCTGTGGTTGAGATTCCATAGTGAGAATCGAGAGCCATCCATCTTACTGAACTTGTGGTAGTTCCTCCATCCTCTGACTATTGGTGCTAGCTTAAGAGCCTTCACCTTCGCTCCATAATTCGAGTTATTGACGATGTGTTTTACTTTCTTACGGAAGGCTTTGAAATTCTCCTCTGAGGGAATACATCTGAACTTTCCGTTTTGCTGGACTTTGAAGTTCCAGCCGAGGAAATCAAACCCATCTGTCGAAGCGGTTAGCTTGGTCTTTTTCTCGCTTACCTTTAATCCTCTTTCTGCTAGGAATTGGCTGATTTTGTCAAGTATTTCTTTCCCATCGTCTTCCGGTCTTAGGAAGAACAACATGTCATCGGCATATCTGACACAGGCTTTCCTTATGTCTTTTACTGTCGTTCTGGGTGTTATTTTTCTTCCTTTATCCTTGTGGTATTGGTGAATGTTCTCAATACCGTTTAGGGCGATGTTAGCTAGTAGTGGACTTACTACTCCGCCTTGTGGTGTTCCTTGCTCTGGGAATTCTGGGTTTATTCCTGCCTTTAATGCTCGGAATATCGCGGTTTTCAATGCTCTGGGAGCAATCAAGTTAACCATTATGGCTGAGTGGTTTATCCTATCGAAGCATTTCTCAATGTCAAGCTCAAGGATTCTTTTTGTGATGCCGTTGGCTGATGAACTTAGGTTTGAGAATACCTGCTGTTGGGCATCGTGGGTACTTCTACCCGTTCTGAATCCATAGCTGTGTTCATGAAAAGTTGCAACGCGCAAGCTGGTTCTAATGCGTATTTTGCTAGGCATTGCCAGGCTCTATCCGCAATAGTGGGTACTTTAAGGTATCTGATGGAACCGTCTTTCTTGGGAATTGGTATCTGTCTGAGTTTGTTGTGATACCAGTCTTGCTGTCTTAGTAGCAATTCGAGGGTGAATCTCTCCTCATGAGTTAAGGCGATTTTACCATCGATTCCCGCAGTCTTTTTCCCAGCATTTAGCTGTGTTACTTGACGAATTGCCAGAAACCTAGCCGCTTTGGATTTCAGAATCAGCTTTTGTAAAGACTTAGCTTTGTGCTTGTCTCCCACTCGAACAGCTTTAAACACTCTCCTTTGCAAGCGGAAAAGGTTCGCCCGAAATTTCTTCCAGGGTAATGATTTCCAAGATTCACTAGCAGTTTTGCTGTGCCTAATCATACTTTGCTCCAAATCGCGTTTTCTGAATACCTCAGAGCAGTTATGCTCTGTCCTACCCGATACAAGAGGATTCTGTATCTCGTTTTACTTACCAGGGTTTTCGACCTTTTCCCTAGACTCTTATATCGTTTCTTTTCGTTCCGTTCTTTCGATTGCTTTTGATAGTTTAGGGCAGTCCACTTTGCCTATCCTGTCCTCAGAGATTGCAGCTATTACCGCTATAAATGCTGCGAGGTTACAGAGGATGAAGTTCACATTTTGTTTCCAGGTTGTGACTTGACTGTGAGACACTTTTCCAGGACTTGTTTACCCATGCTATCTTCCCATTAACGCCAGTGTGCCTTACCTGCTTAGGCTCTGATTGCGTCCTGTTCCCAGCTTCAGCCTGTAGATTTCCGAGTCTACTCACTGTGGGCAGGTCGGGGGTCACTTGTCTCCTCAAGGGTAGGGCTTGCCTTTCTAGGTTACTTAGCTCACCTACATCAAAAGAACAGTTATACATTATGAAAGTGACTTTCATAATGTACTCTAGTTATACCCCGCTAGTTGCTAGCGGCTCCATACCAGAAACGAATCACACAACGGTACAGTCTGCGATCGCCTACGGCGGGGCATAGCCCATCGCGCAATTCTGCCAATGCCTTCCCCGCCTCAAAAAACGCTTTTTCCACACGGCGCTCTAGGTGAAGGCGATCGCTCTGTTCTGCCTCTGTCAACTGGGAGCAATGCGATTTTGTTAGATCAGACTTTAATTCTCAGTTAAAGAGCTAAATTCTCAATAAAAACAGTTATTTGGCTGCGATCGCAGCCCTAAATAGGTGATTTAGTACTCGAATTTTAAGCACCTCACAAAATCGCATTGCTCCCCTGTCAACTCTGGAACTTCAACAGCACTAACCGTTATTGTTGCTGAAGCGGGATCTACTTGCTGGGAGATATCCTTATTTGCAGAGTTAGCTGCTGAAGTTGAATCGGTAGATGCAGCAGAGGTGGCTCTGTTAGGTCTAGAAGGTGGTTTAGGCATGATTCCACCTTTCTAGTTCAATGAGATTTTCTCAGAATCAATTGCAACGTAAATTTTGGATTTAACAGATAAGTGCGTAGACGTAGCCCAGCCTAGACATTGCTTCACAAAGGAGACTAGAGGTAGAAATAAAAGATTGATAATAAGGGAATCAATCATCAAAACGCACCCCTAAATCTAATCCTAAAGCTTGTTCAATCCCACGCAGAGTTTCTTCAGAAATCCACTGTCTTTTCTCTTGTTCTATTTGATACCAATAAGCAGTAGAAATTCCTGCTGAGGTGGCTAAAACCTGCACTGATCTTCCATCTTTTTCTCTTGCCTCCTTAATTTTTTGAGATAAATCTGGGATTGTAACTTTTATCTGTCTAACAACATCCATCAACATTGGTGTAGACGCCTCCATAATTCTAAACTTGTTTTGTATTATAAAAGTATACACTAGTTGACAACTGGTGTATACAACAGTAGTATAAAAGATATAAACAGAGAAAGCGCCCCCGACTCGCAATCTGAAGCGCTTTCCGTCCCGTTAGGAACTGATTTATTATGACTCACATCATCTACAGCCAACAACAGCTGCAACTGAAATCCATTGCGCGTATAAAGCAAATCTACGGCGAAATTGCCTGTACATCTGAGGTAAACGACAAACGCTGCAAGGATTCTTGGATTAGTGTGATCGCTAATTACCAAGCCAGCAAGATTCAGAAACTCACCCCTACTGCCCCCGACGAACAAGCCCTTGCCCAATCCGAATTCGACCACTTCATCGCAACCCAAGCCCAAGCCATAGCCCCCGAACCACTGACAACCATAGAAATCAACTTCTACCACCACGAAGTCTACTGTGGCAAAGAACTAATAGCCTACATCGCATACGACCACGACGAGTTCGTAACCCAACCGTGGCTAGTCATGGTCAACGGCAAAGAAGAATTTGGCGCTAACACCTGGGCAAAATGCTATCGCTTCATCGAATGGCATCATAAAGACGGCACACTTAGAGAAACATTCCCAGCACCAGCGCAAGTAGCAGAAGTGCCAACAATTCTGGAAATCTCGTTTTATGACCAAGAGGCGTTTGTAGGTGACTACCTCGTAGCCAGCATTAGCTACGACCACGGCAACTACCAAAATCTATACTGGCGAGTACTGGTAAACAACGTTGAGATTTTCCGCGACCTCTCAGGCGCCAGATGCCACAGCTATATCAAGCAACAATACCAGCAAGGTACGCTACCAGTACAAGAGCAATTACCAGAAGAAATTTGCACTACTGGTAACGAAATCATGGCGCAGATTTTCGCAGAATGTGAGAAATACGGTTTTGAAATTCTCGACGATGGCATTTACCACAACGACGTGAAACTGGGTGAAGTGGGATGCACTGACGGCGGCTGGTGGGTGATGCGTACTGGAGAATGTCAACAACTACCGTATGATTCTGCAATGGAAGCAGTCTGGCAACTGCCGATGGTGGACGTGTCTTGTGATGGTAAATCCATTTTTGATGAATATTTTTTAGAGCAACCCTTAGAACAGCTAACTGGCAATAAATTGCAACGGCTGCTGTACAGAGCGGAGTTAGTCATGGCGTAGTCTTGGGCTTCGCCTGGGAAAAGGTTAAAGGTAAATTTCTTCATTCCCTTCCCCTTTGCCCTTTCCCTGATTATTTATTCACCAATCCCCGATTAAATCAATGCAACCCACAATATCCATTCCCCGACACTGGGGCTACCCTCGCTTTGCTTTGGAACAGCGTACTAAAGACGGCATCATTCTGGGGCTTCATTACTACCCAAGTGGTACAGAACTGGCTGAACAATTTGGTGATGGTTGGCGTTATGCTCTGATGCCTAATAAAAACTCTGATGAATTATTCCACTTTCAGGAGTCTCAAATCCAACCCCTGACACCAGAAGAATTATTCTCACAAATCACTGCTGAAATTGACTTGTACCAACAGCAAATAACCATTCTCAACCGACAGTTAACCGTATTAACTCAAGGTGCAAACAATGGCTAAGGAAACAAACAACACCTTTGACCGTAGAGCGAACCAATTCGCAATTCGCAGTTCGCAATTCGCAATTAAAATACTAGGCAAAAATACGCTGGCTCGAATATTAATACTAATCGTTTTTTCAGAATTTAAATTAGAAACTTAAATTTTTGAATGAATTTTCAATACTTCGGCTTTGCTCAGTACAAGTTTCGTCTATCATTACGAATTGCGAATTGCGAATTGCGAATTGTTTAGTGGCAGTTGTGTTCCATTACATCGTTTGCAATTCCAATTCTCCGATTCAGTTATCCAAACTCTGCTGGATAGAGAACTGGTACAGGTACAGAACACAGGACGCGGTTTTTTATTAGAGATTGCCGAGGATTTTTAGGTTATTAATCCCAGAGGAAAAAATTATGAAACTTTACGCTAAGTCCATTCCACAGACTTTACCCAATTGGGCAACCATCGTTACAAAGAGTGCAGATTTGATTGAAATTGAAATCAACGATAAACACCCAGATTTTCAATCTCTACTTGAAGAGTTGGAAACGGAGATTGAGCCAGGAATCAGGGGAGTGAAAGCAGAAGATTTATGCTCACGATTAGGCATAGAAATGTCTAACCCACATCTCTACCACCTAGTTGAACAAGCTCAAAACCTGATATCCGAAATTGCTACGCACTCAGACTACAAACAACTGCTGGACGAGGGATATCAACCTGACTTAAACGTTGCTGATGCTCAAACTGCGCTCACTTATCTGCAATGGGAGTTAGACCGGAATCAACAGCCTTCTCTTTAATAGAAATGTAATCTAATCGTCTGAATGTAGTCAATATTCAGACGATTGCAAATACGGGAAGTTACTTTCCGCTACAGAATTCTCATTATTACACACAGACTACCAATCCATGAAATTTAAGCGAGGTGAAACATGATTGCTGAAATAAAACTAGGTTTATGTAACCCTCCCGAACCCATCTATTTATATGTAAATCAGGGAGAAGTAGACGGAGAATCTTACGTTTGGTACCAGTTCAATATCAACCAAGATAAGAAAATCCCAGTTTCCCAAAGAGCATTAACTGGGTACTTGTCTGAACTCCGCCTAACGACTAAAGAGTTTAAAGGCAAAGACAATCTGAAGCTGGATATTGTTGTCAGTGCCGATGGACTTTATGTTATCAGAAGTGGTATTGAAACAAACTTCACAAAAAGCTTTCTCCTAGCTGCCTCTTTAATCCAAGATTTTTCTAAGCCACTGATTATTGCTGCTACTGCTGGTGAACAAAATACAGTTTTCTGTAATCTTTATGATGCAGTAACTAAAAGCAGAATTGAAAGGGAGTGGAATAAAAATGCTGACTGGGGAACTCTCATTAATGACATTCAATCTCGCTTAGGTGGCACATCCTCAACTATCCCATCTACACCAAAACTTAGCGTAGTCCCTCAAGCAGTACATCCTCAAGATTTACGAATTAAAAACATTCGCACCTTGCTTGATTATCCACTTGATTTAGTCAGAGAGTGGTTGCAATTTCAGGATGTTGACCGCCCAAGTCTACTTCATATTACCAAGATTAATGAACTGGTAAAAACAATGTGTTTGGCTTGGGCAGCAGACAAGTGCGACTATCCCAATCATGCTGAATCTTTGTATCAAAAGCAGGTTGTTGATGCTGTTGCTAATGGTGCTGATGAGTTAACTGCAATCAAAACGTGGATGCAGCAGGTGCAAACTGCAAAAGCCGGAGCAGTGTAAATAATCATACAGGATTCAGAAGAAGTTTTATTTCTGAATCCTGAATTAATCAGATAGGAATAAAAACCATGAAAGTCATTGTCACAGTAGTCGAAAAGATCACCAGCGAAGCACATATAGATATCCCTGATGGGCTTGATGAATCCGCAATCAAGCAGCACATCGTAGACCGTTACAACACTGGGGAAATGGTCATAGATATGAACATCTTTCAAGTTGACTTTGAATCTATTAGCGCTCAGATTTTATCAAAACATTCTTCTACTAAATCTGCACAAATAGGGGAGGTAATCAGATGAGTATCAAATGGACTGATGAAGAACTCGCAATTATTGAGGCGAAAGCTGAAGTCTATACAGTCAAACAAATAGCCTCAAGCTTAAAAAGACAAGGATTCTATCGTACACCAATTGCAATTTATCTGAAGTTAAATAGCTTAGGTTATTCAGCCCGTCCCACTCTTGATAACTATTCTTGTAAAGAAATTGCTCAAGTTCTTCAGTTAAACTTCTCAACTGTCACAAGATGGGTAAAGCGAGGATGGCTTAAAGCTACAAGACGCTCTGCCAGACATTACCAAATTCGGAGATGGCATCTTAAGCAGTTTTTTGATAACCCACCACAATCAATTAAAAAACGCATTGCTGCTCTCGATGTTGAAGCGATTAATTACTTATTGGGAAGAAAAGCATGATTGACCATATTAACGCACTTCAAACGAGTTGGTACCTTTCCCCACCTTGGTGTGGAACAATTCCACCTGTTGAGGTGAATTTACTGGAGAGAGTATATCTACGAACCACGAGAACATTTGGCTACTGTTGCGGTATGCAATGGAAGCATGAGTGCTGGATTTATTCAATTGACTACCGTATTGAAATACTCCACGCTACACAAAACCAAATCATCGGGACTGGGGAATTAGAAGCCATCACTGTGGAAAAGCCTGCTTTTGTTTTGGGCGAAAGAGTGATGCTTTGTTCTCATGATAAGGGAACAAAACAACGGCTGATTTTGGGAATTGCGCTCGTGCATAATTCTTGGTTTTACCTTGTTGAATTGATGTCACCAACGTTAATTAAGACACCAACTATATCGAATCGTTTCTCACTGGTTGGTGAAAAAAGTTTGGTGCGTGTGAATGTCTAATTCTCTCTAATCAACAACGAAAAATTATCACACAACTAAAGTTATGTCACAAATCGAAGTAGCCCAAATCATAGACCAGATAAAGCAAGAAATCACTGTTGACTCTAATGGACAAGGTAAAGCCAGTATTCGGGCAACTGCAAGATTAGCTGATGTCAACGATGCCGGATTGCTCAGAAGTCTCAAAACTGCTGCTGACAATTCTGGTTCTAAATTGGTTGAAAAGCTTGTCCGTAAAGGGTTTGAAGGTGCTGACATTTTAGGCTGGTCACAGTCTGGCATTCCTGATTTAGCTGTTGCCGCCATACTTCACTATTATGGGTTTGAAGCGGGGAAGAGATGCACTCAACAAGCAAAATTAGCCTGTGAAGCATTTGAAAGCATTGGTGTTCGTGCCTGGATGCAAGACATTCTGGGCTGGACAAAACCCGCCACTCAACCACAAGAACAACCCACTACACCAGCCCTTCCTCCAGTTGAACAACGATTGCATACTCTTGTCCTGGCAATGAAAACTTTAGCTGAGTTAACTGGTGGCAGACTCAACCCGTACATGGAACAGCAATTTAAAGACTATGCCGGGAACCTTTTGGCTGAACACAACAGAAAATTGCTCACTCCTTCAGAAGAACGCTGGCTTGGCGTAGTCAACTTTGCAGAGAGCGAACTTGGAAAAAAAGTCCCCCTGAGCGGCGCTCACTATCGGGGACACTTGGGCACATGGGTGAGAACATTTTACCCACAACTGGGCGATCGCCAAGAAACGCGATTGGTTAACGGTGTTCAACAGCCCGTTTATGTCTACGCTTGTCACGAGCCGACTGTTGCGGCTGGGTTGAGCAAAGCTATAGAAGAGTTCTTTGCTCACTCTAGCCCTGGTACAGCGCTAAGGCAGGCGGGGGCTTTTACTAGCAAGAAGGAAAAAGTATCAGTTTAGTAGCCATTAGTCTTCAATTATTCAGTTGCTCGAATATTAAGCACTACTAGTTATTAAGCTGATATCGGCTGGAGAACATAAACATTATTAAGAATTGTAACATCTGATAACGACACAAACAATAATTCATCTCGATGTATAGGTTAATCACACGATTTCATGATCCAAGAGCAGCAGCACTCGCACAACAGATCGACCAAATCAATGCAATCGGTTGGGAAGGAGCTTGTGACATGGCACTACAACAAGTGAAAGGCGAGTTATTCCCAGTAGAAACAGTATTGCGTTTCGATATGTTCCGAAAAAGAGCGCAAGATACAGCTGATAAACGACAAACAATTTGGGCTGAACAAGTAAGCCAAGGCATTAGCGGAATCGAATGGTACACCGTTGAGTACGGCGGCATGACTGTGGAGCTTCCCCGACTATGTGAGGAGTTGATGCTCGTTCCTGGTGATAAAGAGATTCTTGTGCAGTCCAAGCCGATGGCGCTCGACTTCCTCGCGCACTGGAATATGGTGTTTAAACTGTGGCGTTACAACCGCGAGACAGAATCGCGCTGGCTAGAATCTCGCTGGAGTCAGTTTTACCAAGAGTACTTACAACAGGAATGGTTAGAACTGTGGGCTGAGGATGAGGTTTACCAAATTCTTTTACCAGATGGAACATTCCAGGAGAAGCCCACGTTCGCCATCAATGCTTGCTGTTGCTGGGGTAATCCAGAAGCAATCCACCGCACCTCTGCATACTCTGATTCTGGCTCAAGCTGGTTTCAATGGAATAATTTTACACCTTGGAGATAAAAGCGATCGCTATTAAACAAGTAGCAATTGCCACGTTAAACACTTTTTTATATTTGGCATAACCAATATGAGAGTCATTATTAGAGTCACCGAAAAGATTATTAGTGAAGCTCACATTAATATCCCCGATGGGCTTTCAGAATTAGGTATTAAGCAGCAGCATATTGTAGACCGCTATAACAGTGGCGAGATGCTGACTGAAATGAACATTTTTCAAGTGGATTTTGAATCAATCAGCGCTCAAGTTGTTAAACAAGTTGGAGAGAATTTATGACTGTTGCAAAACTCCTAAGATCACAACCAGATATAAGTGTATATATAGAAACTGTTGGTAGACATCCACTGAACTTTTACGAGTCTCCATCATGGTTTACTACTGAGTTATTGCGTCATGTCAGATTGTCTGGTGTCATTGGTGAGCCGTGTGTGGGGCATGGAGCGATCGCTTCTTTACTCAGAGTGTGGCCCTACACCAAGCAAATGTGGACGAACGATATTGATCCACATAAAGCGGCTGATCACCATCTGGATGCAACACTATCCGAGTCATGGGCTAAGTTTCCCGATTGTGACTGGATCTGCACTAACCCACCATACGCGGAATTTGCTGCACCAATTATCAAAAATGCCTACCAGAAAGCGCGTATAGGTGTAGCTGCTTTTTTACTTACCAGCTTTCTGGAACCTTGTGATGATCGGGCGGATTTCTTACAGCAGCACCCGCCGTCACTTGTGATCATTATGCCCCGTTTCTGTTTTCGGAAAGACAAACGGGGTATTCGTTGGGCTACCGATAACGTTACCATCTCCTGTTTTGTGTGGGACAAACGCGCAACAGGGCAGCAAATTATTATTCGTCCCAAGTCGGCGATTGCTGGGTTTTACAAGAACCCTGAGCAGGCTATTTCACAAGAACGGGCTATTGAAATCGTTCGGGCGATCGCCTCATGAGAATTATGCAACAACTAACTTTATTTCCCGAATCTGCTCCTACTTTACCAGTCAACTATTATCCAGAATTTCTGAACAAGGAAGAAGCCGACGAACTCTACCAACATTGCCAAGAACTGCAATGGCAGCAAAACCAAATCAGGATGTTGGGTAAAACTATGCCCGTTCCGCGTCTGGAGTGCATTTATGGTGACGAAGGGTGTGATTACCTCTACTCCAAGAGTGTACTGCTCAAACCATTACCTTGGACTTCATCGCTGGCCCAACTGCGAGATAGGATTACTGCGGCTACTGGCTACAGCTTCCGCATTGTCATCGGCAATCAGTATAGAAGTGGACAAGACAGTATCGGCTGGCACAACGACAGTGAAGCTTCGATGGGATTTAACCCAGCCATCGCATCCATCAGCCTGGGTTCGGTGAGGAAATTCCAAATCAAGCCCATCGGGGGTAAGCCGACTGACTTTTGGCTGGAGCATGGGAGTCTGCTGGTAATGCTTCCGGGTTGTCAAAGTACTCATCTGCATCAAGTTCCGAAGACTAATAAGGTCGTTAGCACACGGATTAATCTAACTTTTCGACCGCACGTTGGGGGTAAGAGATGACCTCAAGTTATCGCTATTGCTGAGGTTTATATCCAAGATTATTAATATT
>NZ_CAXTNP010000259.1:0-11135 GCF_964245575.1 uncultured Nostoc sp.
CTTAAGAGTTGGCTTCTCCCTATTATATGCAGCTTCATATTAAATTGGTATTAGATGAGGAATTAGCACTTGAATTTAGCGAAATAGACAAAGCATTTAGACAACTAGAAATTAAATATCAATCGCTACTTAACACTAGAAAGTTTTTCAACAATGGCAAAAATTGATACTACAAAAGCAGCCGCGAGGGCTGTAGCAGAAAAGCTGGCAGGACGTAAACAAAATGGCTCATCTAGCAGTAATTCCACATCCGCTAATGCCACATCTACCACTGTCCCCATAGATAGCCGTATCCCTGGCTTGATGACGGTAACTCCTGATTTGATATCAGGAATGATGCCAGCTTTTAAACCAGAAGATTACCGTATAAATGACCCTTTAAATCCAAACGATACTCTCCCGCAAGCAACTCAAAGCCAGCTAGATAAAGGTATGAAAATCTATGAAGGTGCTACGCGTTCGCTCAAATTGACGGGTGCAGCGCTCGACCTGACACGCGAGAAATTTACTGTAATTGGTAAACACTCAAAGGCTTTTGGTGCTGGCATCCAAGCAGCTACCGAGATTGAGAAAGTCAAAGGTAACTACCTTGACTATTTGAATCAAAAAGAGGTGACTACCCAAAAATCAGTTGCTTTAGATGTCAGCCAAGTAAAGACTCTAGCCGATACAAATATTTCCATTTATAGCAAAGATGAACTAGACCAAAAACTGGCTCTTGCACAAATAAAAGCTGAGGAATTAAGGCTAAGAACTGTTGAGTCACAAGGGAACCAAGCAAACTTTAAAGCACAGTTGGGTGATTATCTGGAGGTGAAATCATGAGATTATCTCACAGCTTAGGGCTAAGTGCTTTTAGCTTATGCGCTGGCTTGGCGATCGCTTCTGGAGGGTTCACTAACGATATAGCCAAAATAATCTCTATGCTTGGCGTGGTCGCATTGCCAGCAAGTTTTATTACTTACTTTATCGCTGATACTAAATCACAGAGATTGTTAAACGATGCCGAAAGTAAGAACGAACAAGCAGGTCAAACACTGCATAAAGTTATCAGACAATTCGACACTTGCAAGTCAAGGCTATCCACTGTCACAAGCCTTCTAGAATCCCTGAAAGATGAACTCAAGGAAGCCAGAAATACCATCAACTCATTAGGTCACAGCAAACTAGAAAACACAGGTTTAATCGCCCAACTGCAAGCTAAGTTGAATCAAGCTTTTACCCAGTCACAGCAAGATAAACAGCGTATTGAATATTTAGAATCCGAATGTGAGCAATGGGAATTTAACTTTAAAACTCAAGTAGAATCGGAAGCTAATCAACGTTTTCAACTTGCTAAGTCTCAGGAGTTAGAGAAAATTTATTTAGAGCATGATTTGATAACCTGTGAAGCTATGCAGTTATTCTGTAGGCTGCAATCATGGTCGGAGAAGGTGGCACACGGTCATCAAAGTAAAGCTGAAATTATCAAGAGTTTAGCAAGTAGTTACAACGAAAATTTAGATGAGGTTGGGGAAGCGATCGCACATGAGCGCCAAAACTATCTTTTACAAATCGAGCTACTAAACGAGCGTGTAGGGCAGTTACAGCAACAATTACAAGGTGATTTAGTAGAACCTGTGTATGGTGACTTTGGCTTTGATATCAACGGGAAAATCGCCAATGAGATAGCGCGTACCTTGTTTACTGATATCAGGTTAGCTTTAAACGTTAAAGGCTTACATTTTAAGCCTGACGGCGTTGTAGATGTGGGTTATGGGTATTCGCGCTCTGTTCACCCCAAAGCAATTGTAGAAGCTATCAGCAAGCATTCAGAAGTACTGGTTAAGAAACTGGGATTATTCAAAATTACCAGCGTTCGCAAGTTAGAAATAACCGACTGTATTGTGGTGAGTTACCGTGTAGAACCAGCTATCAAAGCAGATGAAATCAGGTTGATGCTTGGGACTGCTGACGAGTTTATTAATTACGTGGTCAGTCATCCAATTCGTTATCGGCTGATAGCAGATCCGGGCATGGGGAAAACTCCCACAAGCGCGGTGATGATTAGCGAAATTTTGAAAGCTGGTTGCACTCGCGGCAATACTGGCAAGGGTGAGAGAGTGCCACACACCTTAGTAAATGTGAGTTATCCCGGTGCTGTCGGTTCACTCAAAGATTCTAGTTATCCCCTTGATATTTTTCTTCAATATGGCGACACAACTGCCGCTATTAAATCTTTTGAAGATTGTCTAGACGATGGTAGATTCCGTATTCACAATCCCAATTTTGCAGCTAACTACTTTCAAATCTGGGTATGGGAAGAGTTAGACAATACCCTTAATTCTTCTAGTGAACCATACGAAACAGGCGAAAACTTCAAGAAAATTCTCAAACAGTTTGGACACAATAACATCGGCTGGATTGTGTCTGGTCAATCTGTGATGACTAAACAAATCCCAGGTTTTACCAATGATGATCGGTCACTATTTACCGAAATCATCATTGGCATTCCCAAAATTAGGCATTACCTAAATACTTACGGTAAGGGCAAAAATAGCGAGTCTAACTTGGCTAAGTTAACCCGAAACTTAGATGCTATTGAAGAGTATATCGACCATAAGAACGAGTTAGTTACCGACGATGCGAGATTATTAAGAGTAGCCTTAGTAGTTGATTCTCGCTCACCCAAACTTTACTTTTTACCTAATCTCGATCAAGTCAGTTTTAACTATTCATTGATAGAAGAGACAAAGCGACTGGCTAGGCTTGCCAAGTCTCCTGACACGGCTGGTAACGGACTGGTAAGCAAAAACCCAAAGCTTTATACAGCAAGCACTGGCACAATGGCATCCTTGCCACCAATTTCGACTATAGGAGGTAGCCACCAAAGAAGCACAAGTCCCCACTGTCCCCACTGCGTAAGCGCAAATTTAAAGCTACAAAATGACGAGAGATATCGCTGTCTAGGCTGCAAAAAGCGCACAGTTAGTAAGAAAGTGGTGTGGAGATAAAATCATGAATTCGGATGAACTTACAGCGATTATCTATCAACCTAGAAACGACCATGAGCCAGGATATATCTACCTGATGGAAGCTGAAAACTATCATGGTTTAATTCCTGGGGCGTGGTTGCGTAGATGCAAAATTGGATTATCCAGAGATCCACAAGCTAGACTTGATAGATTTCACCGCAATCAACCGCCCTGCAATGTCAAAATTCTTAAGACTATTTATGTTGAGGATATGGCAGAAATTGAAAACCAGCTACATGAAAAATTTAGTCATTGCAATGTTGACTTAATTAAAAGCCAGGAATGGTTTGATTTTTATCCCATTCAATTTTTATCTGTTCAGTGGGAGTTTGAAAAGCGAAGATTGTATGTGTTTAGTATCAGCGAATTGCCTATTAAGTTAATCATTCTCGGTATGGTAGGGATTCTAGGAGTAGGAGTCATCGCGGGAAAATTGACAAATCAGCCACCCGTGCAACTGCAAAAACAATTAGCTAAGTGAGCAAAAGTTAAGGGAGGTTGTTAGCCTCCCCTTGGTTTTAGAATGGTGTGTTGCCTGTTTGGTTTACTTTGGCTAGATATCCTCGCCAGTATTCGCCCTCGGTTGTTTTTGGTGGGAGTGCGATTGCCGCGTCGAATTCTCCGTCAAAGTAGTCGCTAGTAGCTTGGAATTGTAGAGGCTTGGCAATTGTGAGTAACATACAGGCATCCTATTTAATATGTGGCGGTTAGCAGCCGCCTTTTCTTATCCCTATACTAATCCTCTTGTTATATGACTACAAGTGCTTATGTATAGAGATAATTGATTAATATTCTATTTATTCCTTAAACTTACTATGGCTATACAAGTCACAATGTATTGACATCTGCTTACTCCTTGTTTACTATCTAAATATATAAACTTTATCTCAAAGTAACCAAGGAATTAGGGATATGTCTAGAGAATTAAAGACTGTTGATGAATTAGAAAACACTTATATTGACGAGCGTGTAAGCTGGCTACTGCCTCAGTTTGAAGCTTTGGCCCCATACAAGCTAACCCAGAGAAAGAAAGGTGTAGGTGATTTTTTGGGATGGGAGCGATTAGCAGTTATTGAAACCAAAAATTTAAAAATCAATTACCCGGACTCGCGCCCAGAAGATGAAAAAGAGTATGGCACGGCATTAAGGCAGATTACAGCATTGAAAAAAGCACTTCTTACTGCTGCAAAGACAGAATTGAAAGATCATGCCTTAATCAATCCAGTCAAAACAATCATTACTCATTTTGGCAATGCCCTTAGCTACCAATTCGCAAGCTATAAAGAGCGTCAAAACTCACGCTACAGAGAGACTGTAACAGAGCGTAGAGAAAAAATAAATAGAATTGAAATTGACCTTACAAACTCTCTCAAATATGCCCACAATGTTCTGACTGATATCAAAAATGGTCAGGATGCTAATTGGCTCGATGTAAGCTGTGCGGTCGCACTCGCAACAGGCCGCCGTATGGCAGAAGTGCATCTATCAGCCACCTTTGAAAAAATCGACACTTACACCGTGGCTTTTAAAGGTCAACTCAAAGGCAAAACCCGCAAGATAAGGCAGGGTGATAAAGCAGTCCATCTCAGAGATGTAATCTTTAAAATTCCTACACTATTACCTGCTGAATTGGTCTGTTTTGCCTTGCAGTGGCTTGGCTTAAAAGGTAAGCGTTTTCCGCAAGATGAAGACCCGGAACGAGTGAACCGACGCTTTTCTAAAACCTTAAACGAAGCTTGCAAACAGTGGGAGATTTTTCCAACTGATGAACGCACTTATCACAAATTTCGCGCCGCATATCTAAGAGCCGCGATCGTCAACGATGGCAATGTTGACCCCTACGACTTCATCGACTTTGCAAAGCTTGTGCTAGGTGATGACGATGAAAGCACTATCAACGCCTACAAGCGTTATGAAATCAAGCTTGGAACACTTACCCGTGTTTAATTAAGTCCCTATACATAACCTCTTGACACTGTAATACAAGAGGGATAGTATAGGTATATTGCATTTCCATACAAGAGGAATAGTATAGGTATATGACTAACACAACTACTGTAGACTCTATCAAAAAACAATCTGATGAAAGCCAACTGATGTATGGTCAAAGGCTTGGGCAAGAATTAGTAAAAAAGCTCAAAGGTAAAAAGGAAGAGTCTGTAATTCGTGAAATAACTTTGGAATATTGGCAAGCGATTATTGATGAAATTCCCAACGAAAACAGTATTAAACGACCTCGAACTGCTATTAGGAAAGCGATTGAAGAAGCTTTCCCTTCCAGTGAGAAACCAAAACCTGGCTACTATCTCACTTCATCTGGTAAAGGTAAGGCTGAACGCTATGAGCATCTTTCTCTCTGGTATGTGACCACAAGTAAAGATAGGTGGGATATCACAAGCGATAACGAACGTTCTAAATATTTCGCTCAATGGGAAAAACCAAGCTCTGAACAGCTATCTGAAATTGAAACTGAAACTAAAACTGAAACTGAAACTGAAACTGAAACTAAAACACGATTACAAATCACCCTTGACGAGATGAATATTTCAGAGATGCAACTGGATGCACAGACGGCTCTTATGGTAGAAAGTGCTTTAGCTCACTCTGGTATTTCCTTGGCTGATTTCGTTCGTCGTGCAATCCATGTGTACGCAAAAACCATCACTGGTAAAGTCAAGCAATCTTCAGAAGACTTGACAGCAGTATCAACAGAAGATTTAAAAAGTGACTCTTACAAAACCCATCCTGGACGCGCTGAAGAATTGACTAGACGCGCTATTTATGCTTTAGAAATTCACAATAATAATTGCACCGAGAAAGCCCAAAAATGGCACATAAATCAAACTGCCATTCAATCTCTCACAGGAAGTAAACCAGCTACCATCAAGGCAATTTTAGGGAATTACCAAACTCGAATTGATGACCACAACCTCAAGCACGATTTAAACCCCTACGATAATCGTAAAGGGAATGGTCGCAAAATTGAATTAGAAATCGATTTAACTGCACTTGTACCAGATGGGCAAGATGTGATGTAGCGATACCGGGGCTACACCTGCTCAGTAGCCGCAATTTGGTCAATGTCGTCTAACATCCATTTCCCGACATTTTCCCTAACCGGGGGAAGCATCGACAAGCAGGGGTATAGCAACGACTGATGAAAAATTACACCATTTGACGTGAAATACTTTTTTTTTTTTGGTCAGTATATTGCTTGAATATATATCAAGAATATCTAGGTAATTTTGGGTAACTTTCGTCTAGTCCACTTTTCCTAAGGGGGATAATGTGCGTCAATTTCAAGCTTTTTATTAGTGTTTATCTCAAGACCACTTCTACCCACAGGTGACAACATAGCCAAACTCGCCGCCGCTCCTAATACTTGTTCGTCGCTCACTTCCAAATATTTCTGCAACTGCTCTAAATTCCGATGCCCTGAGATTTCCTGAATTACCCGCAGTGGTATGCCAGCGTTACTCATCCGGGTTAAGGCAGTACGCCTGAAGCTATGGCTACTCACTCCAAAAATATCTACTTGCTGACAAGCTCCTCTCAAAATCCTAGCGGCTGAGTCCTCGCTAATATGTCCATCACTGCGACCGGGAAACAAAAAATCGTCCCCTGCCAGTGGGTAGTATTCAACCAGTAACCGCCGTAAGTCTTCAATCACTGGTATAGACCTAGTAGCCAGCTTCCCTTTGGTGTTTGACTTCCTAATCACCAGCCGGGGTCTGACATTGCCCTTGGGTGTGTAGATGTCTTGGGTGAACAGGGTACAGCATTCACGAATTCGGCAAGCACTGAAGAGACAGACACCGAACAAAGTGCGATCGCGGTGATTATCTAAGCCATCACTGAAAATTAGCTGTATCTCTGACTGCGTTAAAACTTTGGCGCGTCCATGCCGATTGATTTTCATTGCCCGACTGTAGACCCAGTGATCCACAGCCTACAACGATTTGACACCGATTAGTCAGAATTGATTGACCGAGATTAGTGAAAGGCAACAGTGGCTCTTTCTGTCTTTATCTCAACATCTGATGCATCTGTCCAATTTTCTAACCAATCTCCATCAACGTCCTTAACAAACTGGTATATTGCATCAACACCCATACGTTTTTTAGCGCGTCTTAACTCTCTGACGCTCTCAAGAGCTTCTTTAGCTCTAGCAATTCTCTGTTCTTTAGGGATCTCTACTTGATAGGACATTATGGCTTAAACCGCTTATCTGTCTATATCAATTTTACAATAGCATTTTTTAGAGATTTGGTCACTACACCGGAAGGCTTCTAGTCCAATCCTTGACTCAATCTGAGGTACTGTTGGGTTGTAATTTACAAACAATCCTCTATCAATTCGCCAATGTTGTAAAGTATCTAACCAATTTTGCTGCTTTGATTCAGAAAGTGTATCTCGGATACTGGTTATTTGGACACAGAGGGGTAAATTGGTTATTCCAGAAGTTAGTAAATCTGTTGCCATTGATAGATCCGCAATATAGCAATGAAATGTATTACCTCCAAGACTTTCTATTGCATCACATATCTTTTCAACTAACAAAGTATCGTTACCTTGAAATTTACCAGCCATTAATTCTTTTTTCCAAGTGTCTTTTTTAGGGTCTGGCTCATTAATCCACAATGGAAATAAATATTCATACCAATACCTCTCTATAGGTGTTACTGAGGACAGTAGAGCCTCTTTATCCTCTTGAGGTATTAACTGTATATCTAACCAAAAAGTAGCATCATCTATTAGTTCTTTTAAAAGAAGCATTACGTGTTTTTTAGATACAAGTTGTCCAGGTTTTTTCTGAGCAATCCATCTACTCATTTCCTTTAGTCTTAATGCCAACTTTGGATAAGTATCTTGAGAATCTTGAATTAATCTTACTAAATCAGACTTGATTTAATCTGGATATTTTTGCACACTAATTTCACTACCTCAATTATTAGTCTATTTTAAGAGAAACTTTATACCAACCTTTCCATTGTTTTACTAAATTACTGACACTTCCAAACCTAATCACCACCACGCCAAACTCGCCACTGTTATCAGCAATCGTTATCTAACCTATGACTGAAGATTAGCTCAAAAATTGGGTGTGTGGACGTGAAATTTTGGTTCGCCCCTTCGAGCTAGGCTCACTCCTGCCATCACTATAATTACAGCTTTCCTTCCCGCTCCAATTTTTCTTGTGCTGCATTTAACAGCCATGCCCGACGACTTGTCTTAGTCAACTTCCGAGCATCATCAATGAGCTTGCATAACTCAGGTGGGATTGCCATTTGGAACCGCACTTCCTTGGGACTATCCTCCTGCTTATCCGCTTTTGGTGGTGGACTACCAGCATTAATTACCCGTTCAATATCTATCTGCTTTGGCTCTGATGTGTTGCTACGACTCGGCTTTCGGATTGTCATTTTGTACCTTTTTTATGTCTTTTCGGTACTATCTTAGTACTAAAGCAGTACTGATAGAGTGCTTCTAATTCCAGCACTGCTTTTTGGTCGCGTGGCTTGATTTCAGTCACAGCTAAACCCTGCGTGTGAGAATTGGGGAAGGATTTTCTATCTCCAAATCGTGGTGGAATTAGTTCAACACCAGGAGTCTCTTCAATAATTTGCATTGCTTCCTCATTATCCCGCCCGGATGCGTCAGCACGATTAAGGAACGCCCAAGCTTTTAGTTCTGGATTTACTGTCCGAACATCTTCTAAAAGTAGTGCGACTTTTTCCAGAGTCCAAATATCAGGCCCCCTTGGGGGAATAGGTAAAATAACGAGATTAGCGATCGTTAAAGCAGCCCTTTGAGTAGTTGTATCCCTTCCGCCCACATCAATAATTACATCTTGGTAACGGGGAGCCAACTTTAAAACTTCGTCTCTAGCCGCCCTGCCGCGAAGTTGAACGCAGGTTAGCTTTTGACTAGCCGTTGGGTAATTCTCGCTGCGAGTAGAAGCCCAAAGACTAGTTGTCTCTTGATCATCCCCATCGATTAGCAATACTTCATAGCCATCAGCTATGCGCCGAACTGCCAAATTAGCAGCTGTAACGCTTTTTCCACAACCGCCTTTGATCCCGCCAACAACGATAATCATAGTACTGACTTTATTTTCATCTAGAACTGGATTGGTACTAATCTAGTACCAAATAAGCTAGGTGAGGGTGGAAAAATCCCTATTAGGGCACTATTTAACACTCAAGGAAAATTGTTTTATAGAGGAAAAGGCGATCGCATTCAAACTAGATTGCCTACCTCTGATTTTTTTACTTTAATTCTGACTTAAGGATACTCAACTCATTACTAGGTCTGAGTTTCAGTGAATAAGTGTTTTCTTGACTCGAATTGCTGAAACCCTTACAAGACAAGTACTTTACTTGAGTTTACAAATTAGCCCTAAAGCTCAGATTTGAGAAGTAGGTGATCGTCCTAAAAGTCGTGACTTTATTTTAGAACACCTAACACAGAAATTGAGCTTGGCCGCATAGTATCAATTTTCTGTCAATGCGTAAGTTCTAATAAGATGCGTTTGCCCTAAATAAAGATGTGACTAACGCATAGCTTACGAAAATTAGCAATGATTATGTCATCGTGTAAGTGTGATCTAAAGCACTTACAATGAAAAGTTATCATTTGTATGATTTTTCTGTTACTAATACAGCAGTAACCTGTTTAATAACTAGTTAAAAGGACTAAATCACCAGCAATTGCTGTACAGCTGTAGAACAACGAATTATTTGACCAAAACGGCAGATTCTTTGTCAATAATCCAAATTCTTCTATATCGCTTGTTCAAGCAATTTCTACAGGTTTATATCAGAAACCATAAAAATTAAATTCCTCTATAGCGAAGCTTACAAGTTTGAAGAACTTGACTTGTAATTTGTCGCTGTGGTCAAATAATCTGTCGCTCCACAACAGTGCATCTATCTAACATACAATGATAATTCAGCTTATGCCTACAAAAATAATAATTCGTGAGTACCAAATTCTAGATGTTCGATGTGAATCGAGAGGACTCAAAGTACATAATCTAGGTCGTGATGACTGGTTTATTTATGTAGCGTCAGTTGGACAAGATGAGGGATTAGCTAAATATCATCTTCATGTATTTTTTAATAAGACTATCCCACCTACCGAAATAGTTAAGGTTTTGCCCAAAAGTGGTAATTGGAGAGATGGTAATGAGCCAGATTTAGCAAAAGTTTTATATGATCAATGGGTAGCAGAGGTTCGTGACACTGACTCACGCACACGGGAAGTAACTGAAATATTTTTGAAACTTCTTAGAGACTTGAATTATGTTCAAGAATAAACTATTTGCTTTTCATGATCTCAACTATGTTTAGATCATGTTTTTAACTAAGAAATAAGTCCGTTGTCTATTCAACTATAAAGAGAGTTAACTATGTTTTCACAACTGAAACAAAAAATCAAATCAATAGTTAGTACTATTATTTTAATGGTACTAATAATAACTGGTATGGTTGTATTACCTAATAATTCAGCATTAGCTGATACTAATTGTGCTTGCGTAACAAGTGAAGCACAACCTCAAAACGGTCAAAAAACCCGTTCAAGCGGAAACTTTTCAACACAAGGTTGTACAAGTACTGTAAGTTGGATACTACCACCAAATGTTACACTCGGTATTTATCGAGATGTTTCAGGTGGTAAAGATAAGTTTGTGTATGATATTAATAACGGTGTTAGAACGCCAAATTCAAATCTAAGGAATTTATATGCTGGTAATCCAAGAGGAGCTAATTCACCTTTTCAAGTTTGTGCTTTAAATGTAGATTAAAAATATAGTTAAAATTTATTTTTAGCACTGCATACTTGAAAATTGTTGAATTAACTGTAGGGCTGAAATTTTATTTCAGCCCTACAGTTTTTAAGCTTACAACAGTTTACCAATTATGCTATGCATTAGTCACATCTTTCTTAGGGATTTCCAGAAAATAAACTATTTGACATCGTTGACCCGTAGCGAATTACGGCAATATATCCTTGAACACAGAGAAGATGAAGAAGCGCTACAAATTTACGTTGATAGATTCCAATCCAATACTGCTCGGTTAAGGAAAAATAGGGACTAAAATAAAGCAGATTATGTTC
>NZ_CAXTNP010000260.1:0-10951 GCF_964245575.1 uncultured Nostoc sp.
GGATTGGGGATTGGGTACTGGGAATTGGGCATTGGGGACTGGCGACTAGGAAAGAAGCACAGGAAGAAGAACTATTAACAAATGACAAATGACAAATGACAAATGACAA
This sequence comes from uncultured Nostoc sp., assembly GCF_964245575.1. GTDB lineage: Bacteria > Cyanobacteriota > Cyanobacteriia > Cyanobacteriales > Nostocaceae > Nostoc. The sequence continues at coordinate 110 of NZ_CAXTNP010000260.1, forward strand.
ATGACAAATGACTAAGACTCAAGAAAAGGGTAAAGTCTATCTTGTAGGTGCCGGGCCTGGAGATGTGGCATACTTGACGGTAAAAGCTTACAATCTCTTAGCTGCTGCTCAGGTTTTAGTCTACGATGCCCTGGTAGATGCTCAATTGTTGCAGTGCGTACCACCTGATTGTTTGAAGTTAGATGTTGGGAAACGCGGTGGAAAACCCAGTACAACCCAAGCTGAGATTAACAAGTTACTAGTAAAGAATTGCCAGCAAGGGAAACAAGTTGTCCGGCTCAAATCAGGCGATCCGTTGATTTTTGGGCGTTGTACTTCCGAAATTGAAGCGCTGAAAGCATCTGGTTGTGATTTTGAACTAGTACCAGGAATTTCCTCAGCCCTTGCAGCACCTTTGTTAGCAGGAATTCCCCTCACAGATCCGGTATTGAGTCGCACTTTTGCAGTGCTTACAGGTCATGAACCAGAAGTTTTAGACTGGGAGGCACTCTCACGGCTAGAGACACTGGTAATTTTGATGGGAGGGCAACATCTGCCAGAAATTGTACATCAACTGGTGCGACACGGGCGATCGCACTTAACACCCATTGCCATCATCCGTTGGGCAGGAACTCCTCGCCAACAAATTTGGACAGCGCAACTGGGCAATATTGTGGAACAAACCACCGAATTATCCCTTTCTCCAGCAGTAATTGTTATTGGCGAAGTTGTTGGGCTACGGAAGTACTTACAACCTGAGAATATATATTTAGACGAAATTATCAGGCAGGAGTCTGGAGAAAGGCATTCCCAGGTTCCGGCTGTGAATGAGAGTATTCCTATACCCCAACCTATGTTAAGTAACTTCCGCTCATCTCCTCTTCCCCTCAGTGGCAAAACAATCTTGGTGACACGTTCAGTTGGACAGTCGAGCCAATTTAGCGATCGCCTCATCGCATTAGGTGCAACAGTCATCGAAATGCCTACCTTAGAAATCGGCCCGCCCTCCAGTTGGGAAGCTTTGGATAATGCGATCGCTCATTTATCTGACTTCGACTGGTTAATTCTCACTTCTACCAATGCCATAGACTACTTTTTTGAAAGGCTAAACGCCCAAGGTAAAGATACCCGGGCCTTAGCTGGCGTCAAAATTGCCGTTGTTGGCGATAAAACAGCCCATTGTCTCAAACAACGCTCTCTCCAACCAGATTTTATTCCCCCCAACTTTGTTGCCGATTCTTTAGTGGAAAATTTTCCAGAGAAACTAGATGGTAAAAAGGTTTTATTTCCCAGAGTTGAAAGCGGCGGAAGAGAAATTTTGGTTAAGGAATTAACTCTCAAGGGAGCAAAGGTGATAGAAGTTGCCGCATATCAATCTTGTTGTCCTAGTGGTATTCCACCAGAGGCAGAGTTAGCTCTCCAAAACCGCAAGATAGATGTGATTACTTTTGCCAGTTCTAAAACTGTGCAATTTTTCTGTCAACTTACTGACAAGATATTTTCCAACAAATCTGATGCTAGTCGATTCTTAGAGGGCGTTTGTATTGCCTCTATCGGGCCTCAAACCTCCAAAACCTGTGATTTTTTATTCAGGCGTGTGGATGTAGAAGCCCAAGAATATACTTTAGATGGTTTAACCCAAGCATTGATAACATGGGCGACAAATTCTTAGATAAGGGAGATGAAGGAGCAGTTCTTGAGCAGGGGAAGCAGAGGAAGCAGGGGGAGAATAACTAATGACTAATGACCAATACTTCAGCTTACCTCGGCTCCGGCTCCATGGGAGCAAGTCGAGATGCTCGGCACGAGTTGCGAGAGTACAAGTGACTAATGACTAATGACTAAACGTATAATCGGCTTAACTGGCGGTATTGCCACAGGCAAAACCATTGTCACCAATTATTTGGCTAGCGCTTATAACCTGCCGATTCTGGATGCAGATATTTATGCTAGAGAGGCAGTATCTTTAGGTTCGCCTATTCTTGGTGCGATCGCTCAACGTTACGGCGAACAAATTTTACTACCAGATGGCAGCCTCAACCGCCAAAAGCTAGGCGAAATTATCTTTAATCGTCAAGATGAACGCAACTGGATAGACAATTTGATTCATCCTGATGTGCGCGATCGCTTCCTCAAAGCAATTGCCCTATCTTCCTCACAAACACTGATGTTAGTAGTGCCTCTATTATTTGAAGCTGGGATGACTGATTTAGTTACAGAAATCTGGGTAGTGCGTTGTTCTCAAGACCAACAGCTACAAAGATTGATACAACGAAACCATTTAAATAGAGAACAGGCACGAGCCAGGATCAACAGCCAATTATCTATCGAAGAAAAAGTGGCTCATGCAGATGTCGTTTTAGATAACTCCTCCACACTAGAAGTATTACTAGAGCAGGTAGATGTAGCCCTAAAAACCACTAGTAAGGACTAGATGCTATTTATCTTAAAAAAGATACATAGATGACATTCTCAAGACATAAAAGCTTTATAAATTTTAGGATTATCTAGTTAAGTAAAAAAATGTCATATCTGACCTATTCTTGTCCAATAATTCGGTGATTTTACAGTTGAAGCTGCAATTGATGGTACTGTAAATTTAAATAGTTGTTGGGCAAAAGATATCATTGAGTAAAATCAAACATTAATTCAAACATTAATTCAAACATTAATAACTAATAATTAAGATTTAATAAAAAATAATTTTAAAATAATATCAATTATTTTAAAATTATTATTAATTCTCTTCTCAACGAACTGCTTAATTAGACATTGGGTGATAAATTGCCTTTACTAGCTGTCAATGTGGTTGATTACTAACTAGATTGTCCACCTGTTCAATTCTGGATTGGTGATTGAAAGGAATTGAGATTCACTTAGGGTCCAAAACTCTTCGTTATAGATTTCTTCTTGGGGAAAACTCACTTATGTCTTTGATCAGGACAAGTATGAACTTAAGTTTTAGTTTTTTAAGTAAGTTAGCCCTAGTTAGCTTTCCAGGAACCGAATTAAAACAGAAGCATAAAGTACACGATTATAGCCAACTAATTTGTGGAAGCGACTATGTATTTGAGCGCCTCAATGAAGGAACAATCGGGTATATGACTGGAATCGGGAAAGGCATTAAACTCTGCGATCGCATTATTGTACGAGAAGGTTGTGAATCTTATCAATATCAAGTGGAGGAACTTGATTATTACTCAGATCCATCTGATATGTGGATAGCTTTACTCAAGCAAGTACCGATTGAGTAAATATTAAAGTCAACCAGTTACTTCAATTTCATAGGTTAAGATTCTCCTTCTCTTACGAAAGAATAAGATAAATGATCTATCTATTTTAAATTTATCAAAAAATGAGCTATTAAAGTATTCCTTTCGTAGGATAGCAAGTAAAGATGCAAAAGATTTGGATTATCTTTATCAAGGTGTATCACCGAACCATCAACTGCTAAGTGGTGATGATCTATCCAGCGATCCTGTGAATCTAGTAAAAAACTGAAGTAGGGGCTGACATCGGGATGATTTTTCGTTAATTCATCGTAGCTTTGATAAAAAGGAGGTATCCCAATTCCCATCGGCATATATAAACCTTTAGGATAGTCTTCTACAGGCAATTGAGGAAGCGTTTTCAGATTAATGCCACTAATGAATAATCTATTTTGTTCACCAGTCTTGGTATCTGTGAATCCTAGCTCAATTTCTTGTAAATTTTGTTCAACACCAATCGGTTTAATATTCCTTAAAATGGCTTTGTCAAATTTGCCTATTCTCCAGTATTGATTTCCCCAAGGCTTATTTGGATCGTAAAATCCTGGTGGTCGAAAACTAGCAAATTTAATTTCATTTTTAGCGTCGAAAAAACCTTTCCAAGTTGTAATATTTGATGTCAGTGTAGTTCTAACTTTTCTAGTTTGCTCTCCCGATACAATTATCTTTTCATCAAGAGGAAACTGAGTAGCAACTTCTTTTTGATCAATTATGTTTCTTAGAAGATTAGTCTTTACTATTGTGCCACTTGGATCTTGCCAGTGTTCTAATCTCCACCAATGCTGCCAATAAGAAATATTATTAATATTTTCAAAAATATTTTTGTAATGTCCCATCGGAAAAGTAAACCAACTTTGATAATAAAGAGATTTATTACCATCCTCTTTAGTGAAAAGTAAAATTTCCCACAACCCTGCATTTAAGCAATTATTAGCCAAAGCTACTTCTACGAGGTTTTGCTTTTCAAAACCGTCTCCTCCAATAATTTCTATATTTTTTGAATTAGCAGGAAAACTAATCTGTTGTCTGTTCCACTCCCGATCTGTAAAAGCGATTATTTCTAAACCTTGATCTTTTTTAACCCATTCGGGTGCTTTCGGGACTAATAACTCTAAATCAACATTTTTTATAACTATTTTTGCCGTGTTTTTGTCTGCTGATTCCAGCACGAAATCGAAATGTGTATTATCTTTCTTAATAAGTGTTAATTTTCTATTAGAATATCTTTGAAAACTTTTGCCTAAGGGCGCGGGATTGATTGGATAATCGACATTAGATAATTCTTGTAGTTTTATACTCATCTGATTATCAAATTTATATCTGGATTTAAACCAGAAACCACCCAGTCCCAGCAAACCAAGGCATAGTATAAAGGTACTAAATAAAATCTGTTTCTTTGTGACTCTGAAATTAACTTTATCAAATCGGGAAATGCCTGCAATTTTTTCCTTCGCAGAGATATTTTTCATCGGACAAATTTCTTTTTATGAGAATGCCGATTAACAGCATAGCATTCTGTAAAACAGATTTGTCATTTCTATTTTCAAAAATAATGCTAATAAACAATTATCTGCAATTAAGGAGTTTAATACCTATTTACTGCGGATACTGAACGCTACGTCTCTCTTAGAAAATTCCTTCTCTTGGGAATACCACAAGAGGAGCAATTTTCCGCTAGACTTAGCTGAAGTTTCAGTCAGGGTCTAAGAGGATATTTGAAAAGTCCTCTTGTCAGTATCAAAAGTTCTAGATTCCTCTAAACCCACGCCAGTTGCTCATGGGGGAAACCCCCAAGTAGAGCGACTGGCGTGGGTTAGGGGGGATCTAAAAGTGCCTAAAGTCATAGTGAAAAACTTTTCAAACAACCTCTAAGTTCGACTTTATCAATTTTTCCTTTCTTGTGATGCCTGCGGCAAGCCGCTAAAAGCTTCTACACATAGGCTTAAACCTTTTTATTTATCAAGACATTAGACTTTTTCAAGAAGAGGCACAATTAGTCACAATAGAAGAAGTTTCACACCCCAGACCAGAACTTTTACCCAATAAAGTGGGCTACTTCCCTTAATTGGATAAAGTCTAATTAAGCTGTCGAAGAAACTGAATATTCAAATCTAGCTTTTCTCCTAACCATAGGGAATGAACCACGTGGTCTGCTACAGCATCGCCTGTCTCAGGGTGGACGAGAATATCCAATCCCTCACGATTGAGCATTAACCAAGGAACGACTTTATTAAACTGATTCGGTAAGAAAGCAACTTGATACATTCCTTTTGGGTGGGGGCCGATGGGCTTGTCAAACCAGCGTCCGAGTTGCACCTCAAACCTAGCGCCTAATCCTTCACGTACACGCGCAGCTACATCCCGACTCGTGGTATCGAAGTAAACATGAGCATGAAAACCAGTGATCTCGATAGTATCTTCTTTCATAGATCCATTTTTCGCCCTCAACTCTAATTTTGGGTAGTGGACTTTTTCTTTCTCACTGAAAAAGCGATGTCTACAATGGTCACTGAGCTTGTCAAAGTGCGGGCTACGCCTACGCTCAATTTTAGCCCAATACTGTGCAGTTAAGGATCGGTTGTGGAGATTGAGGGAAGCAGGTAGGCAAGAATAAACCAAATTCAAAATTTGGTTCGCTCAGATTTATGCAATGTTAGTAATTAGTTAGCCTTGAAAGTGCTAGTAGTTTTTTTGACAACTTCATCTGTTAAAGGAGTAAGTGAAAGATGCACAACATGCACTGAACAAGGAGCATGGTGAAGAACGTAGTTACTCACACTACCGAGAAATATTTCCATCAGCCCAGAACGACCTCGACGCCCCATCACAATTAGGTCAGCACCATAACTACGGGCTAAGTCAGAAATGATGCGACCCGGATTACCAATATTTTGTGTAAATTCCGTAGTTACACCTGCTGTGTTAGCTTGGGCACAGAAAGATTGCAACATCTGGATGCCTTCCTTTTTAAAGGTATCCCACTGGTTTTGGTATAACTCGAAGCTTTGACTGCTCAATCCCGGATAATAGTCCAAATTAGACAGCATAGGCCCATAAGGACTACCTTCTTCTTCGGGAGATAAAACATGCAGTAGCATTAAGCTAGCTTGTGTTAACTTTGCTAAACCCAACGCTTCCTCAAAAACCTGTTGCCCTATTTCTGAGCGATCTAATGCAACTAAAATCTTTTTAAACATCATATAGACCTCCGATTTCATTAGTAATTGGTCTTTACGGTTTCGGGTTTCCAGATGCTGGTTTGTCAAAAATGACTAATCCCCCAACTATGTTTGGCAAGCTTTGATTTTAAATTTCTTAAAGCTTTACGCCCCATATTTATGTTTATAGTAAAATAATTTGAGGAACTTGTGAAGAAAGCAAAGATTTATCTTTTTACAGCGATCGCATCCCTAATTTGCCAGGTGCGATCGCATGGATTCACCTCTCCCCCAACCCCTCTTTGAAGCAAAGAGGGGAGCCGGATTTATCCCCCAACGCTAGTAGGTAAGGGAGTTGGGGGGTTAGGTCTGTGTGCAAAGTGCGAGGGTGCGATCGCGCTGATAGAATAGTCAATTAGATTAAAACATTATTATTTATCTTTTACTCCTAAAGCTTGACTAAAATTGACATCTATGAAATCAATAAGTTTTTTCTTTTCTCTTGTTTACTTAATCCTATAGTTCCAAGTCTTAATAGCTAAATCAATATACCATCCCAAATTAGTAGGAGTATTTTTTTCCTGTGACCTCCACCATTCCAAAATAGAATCATCAAAAGGACGGGTAGCACCTTTAAGGAGATAGATGAATAAATCTAAAGTATTTATATTTACACCATTAGTGGCTTGACATAAATACATATTTGCATTTGTCCATTTTGTCATACCATGCCTTTTTCTAAATCTTGTTCAGACTGAAAACGAATTTCTCCGCCAATGTAGATTAATTTACGATTCGCTTTGCCTGACTCCTCATTCCGTCTCTTCAAGTTAGTTGTTAAATGTTTTGATTTTAGGTAGGGCATGAAAATTTTTAATTACAATAATCTATATACAAATTATTGTATTTATACAAAACCTTTAACGGTAAAAATACTGAAATATTATCTATTTTAACAGACTCTCAACTTTCTCATTTGTCAACCCCAACTGTCGAAAAATCCCCAAAACATAGGCAGGATAAATTTCATCAGCACCCATATCTAACGGTATAAAAATTCATTACTCCAACTTAATAACTACTTTTTAAGGTTTCTTCTAATGTAAACGGAGATTCTTTAGGAAAGAAATTTAATTTAATACCTGTTTCATCAGATGCTTTGAGACGAGCTTTTTGATAACAATCTTCAAATACTTCTGCAAGTAGAGGTTGCAAACTGGGACTATCTTCTAATAATGTTTCAATACAGATACGTTGTTCAGAAATGGTACTGCACCAACTTTCACTACGTTTTTCTGATTGATATTGCCATTTTAGCAAGTGCATTAATAGTACAATTAATCGATTTTTTAACTCGCGTTTTTCACTTCTCCCCATGCTTTCAATTTCTTCAATTAGATTAGGTATATCTATTTCATTAAACTTATTTTCCTTTAACTGCTGGGCAATTGTTTGCGTCCACAAGTAAAAGTCTTGTTCATAAAGGTTTTTTTCATTTATAAAAGATGGACTGGTCATTAATATTCCTCTGGGAAATGCTAAATATTAGGTGGGCATAACACCCACCTAATTAAACTATACCAACAAAGCCTGCTCCTCTTTAGAAATCATGCGCCCTTCATCCTCAAAACCGACGATTTGATCAAAGTTTAAATAGCGATACAAATCATCAGCAAAAGGATGAATTCTCCTCGCTACAATATCCAAATATTCCTGCACTGTCGGGAGCCGTCCCAGCAGCGCACAAACTGCGGCTAATTCTGCTGAACCAAGATACACTCGCGCATCTTTACCCATGCGATTATTGAAGTTACGGGTAGAGGTAGAAAACACTGTTGTCCCATCAGCAACTCGCGCCTGATTTCCCATGCACAAGCTGCATCCGGGTATTTCTGTTCTAGCACCCGCAGCCCCAAAAACGCTATATACACCTTCTTCTTTTAATTGATGTTCATCCATGCGGGTTGGTGGTGAAATCCACAGGCGAGTTTTCACTTCACCTGCACCTTCCAAAACTTTCGCTGTTGCCCGATAATGACCAATATTCGTCATACATGAACCGACGAATACTTCTTGCACTGGATCGTTAGCAACTTCCGATAATAATTTCACATTATCGGGGTCATTGGGAGCAGCAACAATTGGTTCTTTGATTTCGTTCAAATCAATTTCAATTATTTCGGCATACTCAGCATCGGCATCGCCTTCTAATAAGACGGGATTTGCTAACCATTCTTCCATCTTGGCCACACGGCGCAGCATGGTACGTGGATCGTGATAGCCCCGTGCGATCATATTTTTCAGCAGTGCTACGTTAGAACGCAGATATTCAGAAATTGTCTCTACACTCAGCTTAATTGTACATCCTGCACAAGAACGCTCGGCACTAGCATCGGTGAGTTCAAAAGCTTGTTCAACTTTTAAATCTGGCAAACCTTCTATTTCCAAAATTCGCCCGGAGAAAACGTTTTTCTTATTCTGCTTCTCTGCTGTCAGCAAACCTTTTTGAATTGCCACGTAGGGAATGGCATTCACGACATCTCGCAGGGTGACACCTGGTTGCAACTCACCTTTAAATCTTACTAAAACTGACTCTGGCATATCTAAAGGCATAACACCCAAGGCGGCTGCAAAAGCTACCAACCCAGAACCGGCGGGGAAGGAAATACCCAAGGGGAAGCGGGTGTGAGAGTCGCCGCCAGTTCCCACGGTGTCGGGTAGCAGCATCCGGTTTAACCAAGAGTGGATGATACCATCACCGGGACGGAGGGCAACACCGCCACGGGAGGCAAAGAAATCAGGGAGTTCGTGATGGGTTTTGATGTCTACTGGTTTGGGATAAGCTGCTGTGTGGCAGAAACTTTGGATCACTAAGTCTGCACTGAAACCAAGACAGGCAAGTTCTTTCAATTCGTCGCGGGTCATGGGGCCTGTGGTATCCTGGGAACCAACTGTAGTGATGATCGGTTCGCAGGATGTGCCGGGACGCACACCAGGTAATCCGCAAGCTTTACCGACCATTTTTTGGGCTAGGCTGTAGCCTTTGCCTGTATCAAAGGCTTGCTGGGGACGGGTAAATACTGTGCTGGGTTCTAAACCAAGTGCAAGACGAGTTTTGTCGGTGAGGGTACGGCCGATAAGTAAGGGGATGCGTCCACCTGCACGGACTTCATCGAGGATGGTATCAGGTTTGAGGGCAAAGGTGGAAATGACTTCGCCTGCTTCATTCGTAATTTCGCCTTTGTAGGGATGGATGGTAATTACCATGCTGGTTTCTAGTTTGGTGACATCGCACTGGATAGGCAAAGCACCGGCATCTTCAGCTGTGTTAAAGAAAATAGGCGCGATCGCACCACCTAAAACATAACCCCCAGCGCGTTTGTTTGGCACAAAAGGTATATCATTTCCCATGTGCCACAATACTGAGTTGATGGCAGATTTCCGCGACGAACCTGTACCAACTACATCTCCCACGTAAGCTACAGGATGCCCTTTTTTCTTCAGTTCGGCAATGGTTGCCAAACTTCCCGGTTGCCGTGACTCTAACATCACTAAGGCGTGTAAGGGAATATCTGGGCGAGTTGTGGCGCTTTGGGCGGGGGATAAATCGTCGGTATTGGTTTCGCCAGGAACTTTAAAAACGGTAACAGTAATCGCTTCTTTTACTGTGGGGCGAGTGGTAAACCATTCAGCTTCCGCCCAAGAGTCAATCACCCGCTTGGCGAAAGGATTGGTTTTAGACAACTCTAAAACATCGTGGTAAGCGTCATACACTAAGAGGATTTTGCTTAAGGCGTTGGCGGCATAAGCGGCGATGGGTTCCTTTCCTTGTCCGCCCATCACTAGAGGTGTTTCAGATGAGTCTGAAACGGATACGGTGGGCCATTGCAGCAAATCGATTAAAGATTGCACATTGTAACCACCTACCATTGTGCCCAGCAATTGCACTGCTTCTATGCGCGAAATCAAAGGACTGGTGATTTCCTTTTTGGCAATCGCGGTGAGAAATCCGGCTTTGACATAAGCTGCTGGATCAACACCAGGAGAAACGCGATCGCTCAATAGATGTAATAATATCTCCTCTTGACCCTTTGGCGGATTTTTCAGTAATTCACATAATTCTGAGGTTTGCTTCGCATCCAATGGTAAAGGGGGAATACCGAGTGCTGCCCTTTGGGCAACGTGTTTACGATATGATTCCAGCATTTGTATGTTCTCCATTGGGATGTTCTACCTTTAATTATGAAATATTTTTAGGTAACACTTGGCTATAAAAGTTTAGCTTACTTTTATGATGAAAGCCTTACTGGTAATCAGTTGTTTGCAGTTGTTTTTATACTGAAAGTTGGAAAAGTATTAGGCAAATAGAATTCGCTACTACATAACCCAAGTTGCTAGTTATGTTTGCAGGTGTTCAGATGGCGTTGCATAAATAA
>NZ_CAXTNP010000261.1:0-7604 GCF_964245575.1 uncultured Nostoc sp.
AATTGGGCGTAAATGGTGATATTCCTGCCCCTGGCATTTATAATTTCTCTATTAAAAGTGACTTCGCAGTATGGCGACCAAGTAATGGCACTTGGTATATTCTGAGGAATTAGGGCTAATATTTTGTCTGGTTAATTTCCTCCAAGCAATATCTTTCCTAACCCTGCTCTGACAAAGTTTGATTTTTGCTCACCTCGTTCCTGCAAGCGGGGAAGAGTAATTTTATGTTGCACAATTGGTATTAAATTGTGCAAACTTCTATCTCTTCTTGAAACTGGTTATGACACAATACGCTTGGCTTTGTGAAAAATTGTAGATTGGGTTAAGCAAAACGCTACGCAACAAAGCCCCGGAAATGTTGGGTTTCGTTCCTCAACCCAACCTACACAATTTAAGGTTTTTGGCGCTAACTGAACCGTATTGGGCTCAAACCCTGATTACTTCGTCAACTGACAAAAGTTTTCGATCTCCTGAAATTGTTTTTGTGTACTCCGTTCACACGTTGTCACCACACGCTGATCTCCAGCAGTGTAAACTGCTACTTTTACCAATTTATAAAGTTATGTAACTTTTTGCATTATTTATAGCTAGCAAGTTGATAGCTGCTATACAAGCAGTTTTTGGCTGAAAAAAATGGCAGTTATTCACGGCACTACAGACCCTAGCACAAAAAATAGCACTAGAGGAAATGACACAGGTATGCAATTGATCCAACAGTTCGGAAAACTGTTAGCTTTTGTAGTCTTAATAGGTTCCTCAATGGTTTCAGCATCCTCAGTTAGCGCAAAACAATTACCAATAGACCAAGAACCAATAGACCGTGAGCCAATAAACCCTGGAACAATATGGAATCCACCATCTACTAAGAAAGCCATGACTTGGATTATCAACACTGTTATATATACCAATGTATACAACAGTGGCAAAACCTACGCCCAAGTTAGATATGATAATCAAACCGAGCCCTATTCTGGTGATACTTCTGTAAATCAATCCCTGTCACTACTTTGCATTCGGAAATCAACGGAACTCGCCGTTAATCCGATTCCAAATCAGACTCAATCCGCTATTACGCCTGGTGGTGCATCGAAAAACTCTTGGTCTGGTGGAGAAATCTTCGCTATTCCTAACGTTCTAGGTAGCTCCTTGGTGTCTCCAGAAGTAGCAGATGGTAAATGTGACCAAGCTGGTCAAGAACGTTATCATTTATCTGGGTTCAGGATGGCAGAGTTTCATGATGGCAGCGATCCATATGCAGGTTGGGGTTTTTGGGCACAATCCGACGATCCTAATCTGAGTAGCCCAGGTATTCGCTATTGGGTGAAAATTAACGATCAAAATGCGAATCCTTGGTAAGTAGTGGTTAGGCTGAGATATGGGGTGCGATTCGTTTTGGAGAAACCCATTTAGTTGCAAGAATCAATTAATGAATTCTAGCAAGAGATTTTAGAAAGCTTACGACAAAACCCTCAGAGTCCTTATCCATCGCTTAACTTCTGTTTACTTTTTGCATAAATCAAAAATAAGAACTCCACTCCTAAAAATTTCCTCTTAGAAGTGGGGATGTTAAGGACTTTTGCAAGAAGTCTAATATCTTTACCAACCCTGCTCTGACATAGTTTGATTTTTGCTCACCTCTTCCCCCCTTGCGGGGAGGAGTCGTTTTATGTGGCTAATTCATCCTTTCACTTAGCAACACCCTCTTTCTCGCACGGACTCCTCCTCAAAGCGGTTTTTGAGAAGGTACACCTACAGCACGAGGAAAATTAAGTGCTGTGTTTGCTACCTTACGCACATAAAGGCAATGACGGGTGCTATCACTTAGAGGAGTGGTAAATTTTTCAATTAACTCAATCACACCACCTAACTGGTTAACAGCATTTTGTAAATCCGTGGTTTCTTCCTTTGTCCAATTACCGCGATAAATTATGGCTAAACCTCCCTGTTTGAGCAGTGGTAAGGTATATTCTGCACAGACAGAGGCTGCCCCTACAGCACGGATCAATGCAATATCGTAAGCTTGTCGATGCTGGGGGTGCTGACCGATTTCTTCAGCCCTACCAATAAGAGTTTTGGCATTGGTAAGGGCAAGTTCAGTTAGTATATTGTCGATAAAAGTAATTTTTTTCCGAGTGGAATCCAGAAGAGTAATTGTGCAATTAGGTACAGTAATTGTCACTGGAATACCTGGAAAACCAGCACCTGTACCAATATCGATGAGAGCAGGGGAAGTAGGGGAGAAATTTGTTGATAACAAGGGTGCAATTCCTCGCAGAGAATCCCAGAGATGTTTTTCCCAAAACTCTTGGGAGTCAGTGATCCGAGTTAAATTGAGTTGGCGATTACCTTCTAGGATTAACTCATAAAGCCTTTGGAATTGCGCTTGCTGTTGGACAGTTGGTTGCCAATTGAGAGTTTGCTGCCAGATTTCTGCCATCTCAGGCAATAGGTTTGTCATTTGTCATTTGTCATTTGTCATTTGTCATTTGTCATTTGTCATGGGGCATAGTTCTTCTCCTTCTCCGTTTGCCCCCTCATCTATCCCTGCTCCCCCTACTCTTTTCTCATACCATTGGTAGAGGTTCTTTAACTTTGGCTTCTAGTGTCTTTGGATCTACTGATTGTAGTTCACCGTGGTTGAGTGTCCAGCAACGATCTGCGATCGCTAACAGATCCCCAGCATCGTGTGTCACTACCAACAGGGTCCAATCTTGTTTCAGTTTCGCTAATAAATTTACCAGTTGCCGACGCATTGACCAATCTAACCCAGCTGTAGGTTCATCCAATAACAGTAAATTTGGCTGGCGAATCAATTGCACTGCCAAAGCTAAACGTCGTTGCTGACCACCACTCAAAGCATGGGGGGCGGCTAAGAGCGATAAATCCTCTAATCCCACCTCAGTAAGGGCCTGTCTGACTCGTTCTGACCCTAACTCAGGATGTCCTAAACGCAATTCTTCTAAAATTGAACCACCGCAAAAGTGCCGTTCTGGAAATTGAAATACCAACCCAGCTAACTGTTGCAGCTGTTCGGCTATAAGTTCTTGTTCCCGCCAGAAGAGTGCGCCGCTAGTGGGTTCGGCTAGTCCCGACAAAATTTCTAGTAAGGTACTTTTACCCGAACCACTCGCGCCAATAATCAGACCTAGCTGCTGGGGTGCTAATTCCAAGTTGATCGATTTGAGAATCGCTGTTGGGCACGCTGTGGGGTGATAATTTAGATTTCGGAGATAGAGCATTTGTTAAGATTACCAAAAAGTCAGCAAATTACTGATTAGCTACACTGAGAGCATCTGGAAAATTAAAAGAAAGGATTAACACCTTAATCTAGCAGCAAGAATCATCCACTTTTTCTCCATTGTGGCAGACTCACCCTTAAAACTTTGGCTATAACCAGCCTGGGAACATGAAAAAATTACCAAAGTCAACCTTTATATAAAAAAATTTTGGTTGAAGCAGAGGCAAGTTAAAATTAACCATTTTTTGCATTCTAAGTAACACATACAACTATTTCAACCGCAAATATTCTGAGGGTTAAAATGACTAAAAGGTTTTCTTTGCCTAGATTAGTAGTGTCTGGTAAACTTATTACCCTTGCTCAAACTGCTTTTGGCGTTGCGATCGCACTTAATCTGTGGGTAAATCCCTCACTGGCTGGCGATCCATTTCGCAATCGTGAACCTCATCAAATTGGCGACCAAACAGAAGCCGCTTTTAAAGCGATTTTCCAACAAGGCAACTATCCAGCAGCAGAGCGTTATCTGCAACAAGCACTATCCAAAGAGCCAAATGAACCTCTAGCTTATGCCATGAGCGCATCTTTAGCATACAGTAATAAGGATTGGGCTAAATTAGACACCTACAGCCAGAAAACTCTAGAAACTGGACAAAAACTGATTTATAGCGATCCATTGCGTGGCAATTTATACACTGCCGTTGGTCATTTTTTAGAGGGTGCAGTAATTCTCACTCGTGAGGGTACAGTCAACGGTGTGCCGCAAGCTTTTAGTCGGTTGCGGCAAGTTTATGAATATTTAGACAAAGCTGAAGCAATTTCTGCCAATGATCCAGAACTTAATTTAATCAAGGGTTATATGGATTTATTGTTGGCGGTTAATTTGCCTTTTGCTAGCCCAGATCAGTCAATTGGACGCTTAGAACAAAATGCTGCTCCTCGGTATCTAGTAGATCGGGGTATTGCTCTTGCTTACCGGGATTTAAAAAGGTATCCACAGGCACTAGAGTATGTCAACCGGGCGATCAAAACCACATCTGATAATCCAGAAATTTATTATCTCAAAGCCCAAATCCTGAAAGAACTGGGGCAAAAAGAAAAAAGCCAGCAGATGATCCAGGAAGCAATCGCTAATTTTGACAAAGCATTGACTAAAAAATCCCAACTCCCAGGCGATTTAGTCAAACAAATTGAGAGTGAACGCAAAAATGCTGTTACCCTAAAGAATCCTTAGCCCCCATTCCCCACTCCCCACTCCCTACTTTGATATGCTTATTTGCAGAACAGTAATTGAGATACTAGACCAAAATGGAGATTCAGTTCCGCGAAATTAATCCTTTTGATGTGTGGATTTGGCTGAAATTCAGCACAAATCCTTCTGGGCGTGAAAAGCAGTATGTAGAAGAAGTTTTCAATTCCTGGTTTTATCTGGGTAAATTGGGTGCATTTAATGCAGAGAATCTTCAGGTGCAGGACACTGGACTCGATATCAGCTACATGAATTATGATGAACAAGGCTATGACAAAAGCCTACTAGCACTGATGCACAACATAGGTGAGTTTGAATATGAGGGACAGTGGGGACGTTGTTGGTTTGACTTAGGAACCAGTGATGCGATCGCTCTGGATATTTTAATCAACGCTCTCACCCAGCTAAGTCAGGAATATGTCACCATTGAAGAACTGTACATCGGTGGCGAAAATCCAGATTGGCCTATTGAGGGTAGCGAAAGTCGTCCTCAGTCTATTTACGATAATTAGTTACAAAAATGAATAAAGCAGGCGAAATTCGGGTAATAGCCTTGGGGCTAATTCGGGATGGCGAACGCATATTTCTTTCTGAAGGCTACGATCCCGTAAAGCAAGAAACATTTTATCGCGCTTTGGGCGGTGGTGTTGAATTTGGCGAAACCAGTCATGCCGCCTTAGAACGGGAGTTTCAAGAGGAAATTCAAGCAGACTTAACAAATATTAAATATCTAGGTTGTATAGAAAACCTGTTTACATTTAATGGTAGGCAAGGTCATGAAATTATTCAGCTTTATCAATGTGACTTTGTTGATTCAAAATTTTATCAACTGGAAAATTTAGTTTTTTCAGAATCACAAACTCATAAACATAGAGCGTTATGGATACATATCTCTCGCTTGAAATCTGGGGAATTCAAATTAGTACCTGAAGTATTTTTTGAATATTTATAAATCATGTATAAATTTAAATTGTAAGTGCAAACGCTCCAATAAAGGCCAATCTACGTTAATCTGCTTTAGATTTCGCCACCGCCATTGCACGGTAAGCACTCATCTTTTGATCTAAATCGAGTATGCGATCGCACTGTATAGCTACAACTGAGAGAGCAACTTGTTATATTCTGCGTGCGAACCAAGCCAAAACCAAATAACAGTATCTCCATCTAACTGTCCAACTGCTCGATAACTTTTACTAATCAGTGCTGAATAAATTGGTAGTTCTGGATGTACTTTTTTGAAGCGCAAGCTTGGATGGCTCGGATCTTGTTTGAAGAGGCGGTATGCCTCACGGGTTTGCTCTTGAACTTGCTCAGGTAGATCAGCAAACCCTTGACGAAACTGAGCGGTTATACGTGACTTCACAATGTATCTGGATCTAACTCTTGGGTTTTTCCTGCACGGTATTCAGCCATTGCCTCGGTTGCAAGGAAAGCGAGTACGTCAGGAGAACGGGCGAAAGCTTCATCCCAAGAGTGTTCATCTTCTAGTTCTTCCAAAATCATTGCCGCGATCGCATCTTGCTCATTGGCAGGCAAATTTTTTAGTTTAGCGATCGCTTGTTCAAGTAGCTCTGTCATGGCTGTCAATCGTTATGAAAGTCATACTATAAATTATCTATGCTTGCACTCTGTTGGGGTTGTTAGGGTGCGATCGATTAGGGTGAGAGCAAAGCGCGATCGCTCTCAATAGCAGAAGTCATAGGGTGTGAGTATAAGCAAGTGTTAGGTTTCCTAAGTTACAGCGGAGGTGATCTCACATAACCGAGGAAAGTCAACAAGTGTAAAACACAAAAAGAAGTAACACAAAGATAGACTCAAAGAGCATACAGGAGTCTTCCATCAAGCTGTACAGCTTCAACTTTGGATTTCAAAAGAGACTCAAAACTA
The DNA here is from genome assembly GCF_964245575.1 of uncultured Nostoc sp. Classification (GTDB taxonomy): domain Bacteria; phylum Cyanobacteriota; class Cyanobacteriia; order Cyanobacteriales; family Nostocaceae; genus Nostoc. Next base: position 6,372 of record NZ_CAXTNP010000261.1, read on the forward strand.
TCATCGCCTTCTAAGAGAAGTACAAGTTCTTTCAGAGTAAAAAGTATGATTAGCTTCTGGCTAAGTGCTTTTTTAATATCAATAATCGCTGCATCAGTATAACCTGACTCAGAAATGAAAATGCCACGAGCATCGCTCCTCAAGAATATTCGCATCATATGCTGTGCCACATCTCCGGGCCCTAACGCTTCTTTGCACCATTTCATCTCGACTAAATAGTGATGGTTGCTAACTTCAATTGCTCCATCAATTTGCTGGATTACGCCTTCGTTATTTTCCCCTGTTATGGTGAAAGATTCTCTAAGCAAAATCTTCTCACTTTCAAAGAAGTGATTCAATACAGACTCTAGTTTTTTGCCTCGTTTTTGAGGATTCGTTTCCTGATAAAGCGTTATTAATTCAGACCTAAGCTCTTGTCATTTCTGTCTCTTCTGCTTTAAATCTTCCACTCTTGCTTGTTCTTGGGCTTGACGTTTTTTCCTATCTTCCTCAAGTCTTGACTCACAATCTTGCTGTATTCTGGTAAAAGAGTCTTTAACATTGATCATCTCTCTCACCTTAGCAACTAACCCCATAGCTGCTATTCGGTCATTAGGCCAGCATCTAGAGAAATCATCAAATTCAGCAACTCGTTTGACAATTTCTCTTCTTTCACGAAGTACATGATCTCCAGCTTCATTAAGGCGAACTAATACGGTTCTAGCAATTTCATATTTATTAATACTGCTTGCATCTTTATTAACTTTTTCACTAACATCTGCTAAAATTTTTTGGCTAACTCCTGCACTTGAAAAAAAGATTATAACATCTTTCTTGCTCTTACAAAGTTTTGGAATTGTATCGATTAGCAAATTCAAAAAATCCGGTGAAAAATGAAATATTTGACCACCCATGCTTTATTTCTAGGGTAAGAAAATGAGATTGTTGTAAATCTGAATATCCCTAGAGGATGTTGAATTTGTATCTCTAGGTAAATCACAGTGATTAGCAGATTACCATTACTAATTATACCTTCGCCAACTAATTAATTGCCAAGACTGCTGAAACCTGTGCTTACTATGTTTATTTATAGGTAAAGCAACTTTAACTGGATAAGGTGCTTATCTTTCTTTATGTCCTTGCACTGTTATAAGAGGTATAAGTTTAAACTACTGTTCAAATAACGTCCGCCTCTGGAATCGCACCTTGCATTCTCCCGAAAGCATCAATCAAATTCTGCAATTGTTGATCTGC
>NZ_CAXTNP010000261.1:7704-10924 GCF_964245575.1 uncultured Nostoc sp.
TGCATTCTCCCGAAAGCATCAATCAAATTCTGCAATTGTTGATCTGCTTTAAAAACTCCTAACCCCCGCACCGTCACTTTACCTGGAGAATACACAAAGCGTGTTTTGAGATTGTCTGGTAAATTCGCCGCCAACAAATTCCAAGCGGGTTCCTCCATTGGCGTTTCTAAAACAACGTGCTGTTTGTTTTCTGGTTTGATGCGGCTAAATCCGAGTTTTTTCGCTAACTGTTTGAGTTCCATAACTCGCAAAAGTTGATTTGCAGGCACTGGTAAACTACCATAGCGATCGCTCCACTCGGCAGCAATCTGCTTTAATTCTGATTTAGATTTAGCTGTCGCCACCGCCCGGTATGCACTCATCTTTTGATCTAAATCGGTAATGTAATCTGCTGGAATAAACGCCGTCAGGTTGAGGTCAATCTGAGTATCCTCCACTTTCGGAATTTCTTGTCCTCGGATTTCCCGAATTGCTTCTTCCAGCATTTCCATGTATAAATCAAAACCGATGGCATCCATTTGACCGGATTGTTCTGCACCGAGCAAGTTACCCACGCCTCTGATTTCCATATCACGCATCGCCAGTTGATATCCAGAACCTAACTGAGTAAATTCCTGAATTGCTCGTAATCGTTGCCGTGCTGCGTCAGATAATGCTCGTTGCTTTGGATAAAATAACCAAGCATGAGCTTGGATACCTGCACGTCCCACACGACCGCGTAATTGATACAACTGTGCCAAACCAAAGCGGTGAGCATCTTCAATTAAGATGGTGTTGACTCGCGGAATATCTAAGCCAGATTCAATAATTGTCGTACAAACAAGGATATCTGCATCGCCATTACTGAAAGTGAGCATGGTTGATTCTAACTCGCTTTCATCCATTTGACCGTGAGCGATCGCAAACCTAGCACCCGGTATAACTTCTCGTAAATTCGCTGTTGTCTCTTCAATTCCGTCTACTCGTGGAACTACATAAAAAACCTGTCCTCCTCTGTCTAATTCTTGACGAATTGCAGTGCGGATACTTTCAGAATTTATTGGTGAAAGATGGGTTTTAATCGGCCGTCTGGTTGGGGGTGGTGTAGTAATCAAACTCATTTCCCGAATTCCCGACAAAGACATATACAAAGTCCGGGGAATGGGAGTGGCGGAGAGGGTTAGCACGTCGACCTGAGTTTTCAAGCTTTTAATTTTCTCTTTCTGGTTCACCCCAAATCGTTGTTCTTCATCCACCACCAACAGTCCTAAATCCCGGAATGTCACGCCTTTACCTAAAAGTTGGTGCGTACCAATTACTACATCTAATTCACCCGTTGCCAATCGCTTTTGAATATCGCGGCGTTCTTCAGCAGACCGAAAACGGTTGAGCAAACCGACATTTACCGGGTAGGGAGCAAAACGTTCTTTGAGTGTATGGTAATGCTGCTGTGTTAAAATAGTCGTTGGCGCAAGGAGTGCCACTTGTTTACCGGCGATGACTGCTTTAAAAACAGCACGAATCGCCACTTCCGTCTTCCCAAAACCGACATCGCCACAAACTAAGCGATCCATTGGACGATCGCTTTCCATGTCGCGTTTTACATCTTGGACAGCTTTGAGTTGATCCGTTGTGGGTTGGTAGGGGAAAGAATCTTCTAATTCCTCTTGCCAAGGCATATCACTTGGGAAGCTAAAACCTTGTTGTTGCGATCGCGCTGCATACAGTTTCAACAAGTCCACCGCCAATTTCCTAATCGCTTTGCGGACTTTATTCTTGGTATTTTCCCAAGCTTTACCGGTCATCCTGTTGAGTTCCGGTGCTTTATCACCTGCGGCGCGGAACCTGGATAAAGCACCTACTTGATCGGCTGCGACTCTAAGTAACCCGTCAGCATACTGCACCACCAAATAATCACGGGTTTCGTTATTAATTGTCAAACTTTCCAGCTTGACAAATTTGCCAACACCATGATTTCTGTGAACCACATAATCGCCTGGACGCAGCTTATTAGGATCAACTTGTTTAGAAGTAGCTTTGTGACGCTTGCGGATATAGCCGGGAGTCGCCAATGAATGCTGCCCAAAAAATTCCCGATCTGTAACAATTACCAATCGGTAAGTAGGCAGGATAAAACCTTCTAGTTCCGCCAGACCAGAATATTTTAGGGCTATGGGAGTATGATTTATTTGCAGCTTATCTATTGCTTGGTAGTCGCGGGGATTGGGGATAAACTGAGCCGGACAGTCATGTTCTTGCAATAGCGAGACGGAACGCGAAGGTTGAGCAGAAAGCAGCCAGATCGAAAAATTGCGATCGCGTTCTTGGCGGATGGTTTCAGCTAGTTTAGCAAACTGGTGCGGCGTGACTGGAACAGGACGGCTGGCAAGATTGATCCCATCATTTTCCTCTGACAGTTCCGAAAAATATAAGGTTTTAAACCTGGCAACATCAGCCAAACACTCATCAAAAGAACGGTGAATCTTCGGCAATGTTAGGGGAGTAGAGGTAGATTCTTCCCCATGCCCCATTCTCCATTGTTCCTCGGCATTTTCTACCCAGCGATCGCTATGAGCATGACACTGTTCTGGTTCATCAATGGCAATCAGGGTATTTTCTGATAAGTAGTTTAGCAGGGACGCTGGTTGCTCGAAAGCCAACCCCAGAAAGCGACGACTACCCTCCAATAATGATGAGTTCTGAGTGCTAAGTTCTGAGTCAGAATTTAACTCATAACTCATAACTCCTAACTTATAACTATTTTTCAGTGCCGCCATGATGATGGGAGCAAAGCTAGTGGGGGTAAGAATTAACTGATCAACTTTGTCGAGGGCGGAACGTTGGGTTGCTGGGTCAAATTCCCGCATTTGCTCGATTTCATCACCAAACCATTCTAGCCGGACTGGAAACTCAGATGAAACTGGGTACACATCAACAATATCGCCCCGTCGGCTCCACTGTCCTTCTATTTCCACCAGAGGTACTCGTTCGTACCCCAGAATGGTTATTTTCTCACTGAAGGCATTCAAGTCTAATTCCATCCCCCGCTTCAAGGTAAGACAGAATTGCCCAAAAGCTTCTGGTGGTGGTAAGTGGGGTTGCAGCGCCCCTTGAGTAGCAACAATTGCCAAGGGTCGCTTTGCTCTGGGATTGGGGATTGGAAATTGGGAATTGGGAACAGACAAGGGAGTAACTTTTTCAATAATTCCCTCTTGTCCTCCTAGTCCCCATTCCCCAGTCC
>NZ_CAXTNP010000262.1:0-10917 GCF_964245575.1 uncultured Nostoc sp.
GAGATGATCATATTCGGTAATTAATTTATTTAATTTGAGTATTTTCACTATACGTTTCAAACTAAATTGCATATAAGTTTAATTAAAGCAATTTTTTACTTTTCATTTTACTTAGCAAAATTTAATTTATGTTTAAAATTCTGGTTATTGATGATGACCCTATAGTGCGAACAGTACTGAAAAAAACACTCCATAATCAAGGTTATGATATCAGTATCGCCAAAAATGGCGAAGAAGGAATTACACTAGCACAATTACTACGTCCTGCTCTGATTATCTGTGACTGGATGATGTCCCAGCTAGATGGGTTAGAAGTGTGTCGTCGAATTAGGGCAGATCCAGAATTGGCAACTACTTTTTTTATTCTATTGACTGCTAGAGGAGCAGCTCGAGGAGAGGAGGAAGATAGAGTTAAGGGACTTGATGCTGGAGCAGACGAGTTTGTTTCTAAACCAATAGAGATGAATGAATTGAAAGCACGGGTAAGAGCAGGGCTAAGATTACACCAGCTAAATCAGGATTTACAAAGTCAAAAAGAAGCTTTGGAGGAACTAAATCAAGATTTACAAACCCAAAAACAAATTTTGGAAGCAGAATTAGCTGAGGCTGCTGATTATGTGCGATCGCTTTTACCCTCACCACTTGTAGGAGCAGTAACTACAGAAAATCTGTTTATTCCTTCAGCACAGCTAGGGGGTGATTGCTTTGACCATCATTGGATCGACGAGGATAATTTGGCAATTTATTTGTTAGATGTATCAGGTCATGGAGTAGGTTCAGCCCTCCTATCTGTATCTGTGTTGAATGTTTTGCGATCGCAATCTTTACCAAACACTAACTTTTGTCAACCAAGTGAAGTCTTAAAAGCGCTCAATCACGCCTTCCAAATGACGAAGCACGGTGATAAATACTTCACAATCTGGTATGGAGTTTATCACCGCCTTAAACGTCAACTCATTTATGCCAACGCTGGACATCCACCAGCTTTATTGTTATCTAATACCTCAACAACAAGCATCCAAGTTAAACAGCTAAGTTCTTTAGATTTACCAATTGGCTTTTTACCTGATGTCCAATTTGAGGATACTGCTTTTGAGATTGAAGAAAATAGCACTTTGTACATTTTTAGTGATGGTGCTTATGAAATTAATCAGTCAGACGGTAAAATTTGGGGTATTGATGCTTTCATTGACTTACTAACGGAATATAGCCTGAAAGATACCTGTAACCTAAATCAATTGTTAGCGAACATTCTCACCTTAAATGCTCAAGATAATCTTGATGATGACTTATCTTTGGTTAAAATTAACTTTGGTTAGGATAATCAAATCTGCATCTTCAAATTTTGTCTTGTCTAGTTGATTACTGTATTGCCAATACTTGACGATTGAATTCATCTTGGTCAGCAAAGGTTTGAAAAATTCTATCCATTTTAGTCAGTTCAAATAACATCCTGACTTGATCGCTGATAGAACAGATAAAAAGTTTACTATTAGCATTTCGCACCATTTGCATTGCTGATACTAAAGCACCTAAACCAGAACTATCGATAAACTTTACTTCTTTCATATCAATTAACAAAATATCGGCTCCATTGGTCAGAAGTCCGCTAATTTCACGACGTAGTTCATTACCTCTAATCCCATCTAAAATCCCAGATAATTCTAGTACGGTTACACTCAAATTCATGGTTTTTTCCTATTCTTTAGCTTGACAACATATATTTATATTTTGGCATCGACCTAAGCAAACCGCAATATAAAAAGCAGGGTTTTTGGATGTTATATGCAATTAGCTGTGTTTTATTGCTTGGCAATTATTATTTACTATTGCAGAAAAAAAGCTACCATCTACACATTGTCGGGAAATTTCAAAAGCTTCAAAATAACCATCTTTTTGACCTAACTCGCGTGCCCAAAAACGAGATAAAACTAGTATGGCATCAAGTTGCATAAATGCTTTGTTTAGCTCTGATTCATAACAACCGATAGCTGCAACTTTTTCCTCAATTACAGAGGTAATATCGACAAAAAAGTTAGGTTCAAAACCACGCAAAAAAACAGGCGGTGCTGAATACCATAGAGATATATTTTTGCGCGTAGCAACATTAGAAACTGCGATCGCACACACTTCATGATCTCTATGTCCATATTTTTCAGGTTGTGGTGCATGAGTAATAATCAGATCCGGTTGCCAACGCCCAATAGCTTCTTCAGTAACTTTAATCACTGCTTGTGTTGAGAAATTGCACTCCTCAAGTGCATGAAACTCGTAAATTGCACCGATGATTTTTCCAGCTGCATCTGCTTCTTGATGACGTGTACCCTTAACAGACGAACTGGAAAGACTACCATCAGTCAAAATTAAACAACGAACATTCCATCCTGCCTTGGACATCAGAGTTAGAGTGCCAGCAGCAGGTAGAACTTCATCATCAGCATGAGCATAAATTGTTAAGACAGTTCGTTGACCAAATTTGTTTAAGTCTGAATAAGTGTTCATAGCTGTTTTCTTTCAAATTAAAAAAGGAGTTAAGAGGTCTTCTCCTTGTGCCTACGTCCTTCTTAGACCTTTTTCGGAGGTTGCCAAACAGATGCGCGGATAATAGCCCACAAAAGTAACAAGTTATAGATAGCCCATGCTCCATTAAGTAGGTGAACCAAAGGATTATTTAAATGACCAATTGCAAAGCGGTAAAGACTCCACAATATTCCTAAAATAGTGAGGACGAAGACCAGTAACTGTGGCCAAACGAGCCGAAGATAAATCCCGGATTGGCGTTGCTTAGGTGTTACTTGGAAATTGATTTTTTGTCCTGTGAACACACTCCATACGGCTTGGATTAATAAGGGGAATAAAGCGATCGCATATTGTTCCGAACGCCAAACTTCCCTAGCTGGAATGCCCCAAGTAGCTGCTAGGAAAGTAAGACGGTTGATAATAAAAGCTGGAAAAAAGTGTATGGCAAAGTCAGATCCGTAGCTTTTAACTGGAACAATGTCCGTAAAAAAATAGATAATTGGACAAGAAATAAAAACCAGAGTTGCAAAACCAGAGAAATAACTATACATCGTCTTAAAATATTGCAACCTTTGCCAAAAGGTTAGCCCTGATTTTGTCAGTGGATTTTCTCTGATTAGCACTTGAATAGTTCCTTGTGCCCAGCGTAGCCGTTGTTTAAGAGTAGAACTCAAGTCATCTGGCGCTAAACCTTCTGCCAAAAGTTCGTTATGATAAATAGATTTCCAGCCAGCGCTATGCAGACGCATGGCTGTATTCATATCTTCGGTAATGCTATTACTCGATACCCCACCAACTAAATCAAATTCATCTAAACGTTTTTCATCTTTGGCAAATTCATCAGCAAAATTTTGCAGTCCTACACTAACTAATGCCTCACGCCTCAATATCGCATTTGTGCCTGTATAAAACGCAGCATTCATGCCATCTTTACCTTGTTGAAGTGGCCCATAAAATAAATTTGCTCGATGTCCAAAAGGATCGCCTGGAGGAATATTGTAAAAATCCTGGCGAGTCTGTACAAAAGCAATTTGATTCTGGTTGTATTTTCCTGTTGAAAGATTATAGGTATAGAAATAAGGCAGAACTCGCTTGAGAAAATTTGGCTTGGGAATGTGATCGGCGTCTAAAGTAACAATAAAATCTCCTGCTGTTTCTCCAGAAAAAATTGCATAATTGATGTTGCCTGCTTTAGCATGATGCGCCACACCAGGCGTCTTGGGACGAGCAATGTAGCGAAACCGGGAGAGTTCCACAAGTTCCAGTTCTTTTTTGCGAATAGCTTCTTCTAAGGTTTTTCGTTCGGTAGTTAAGCGTTCGCGTAGCGTCTTTGCAGGAGAATCGCTTATACTTTGATGCTGTGGAGGTAACCAAAGAATAAACTGTCGTAGACTTTGCACAAATTCGCTAGCAAACTGGTTAACCACCGATTCTGATGATTGCAGCCATTGTTCAGCAGCTTGAGTATTAGGTGTGAGATTTTCCAGTTGCTTCAAGCGTTCCAACAAACTAGAGTGTTCTGCATCAATTTGATTTGCTTCTCGCTGTAGTTGTGCTGACTGCAAATCCTCAATACACAATCTTTCTGTCATAGCTCGCATATCAGCCGAGTTACCATCATCAAGGACATAAACCCGTAACTTTGTTGGCGGATAATCTATTGCTAGAGCAGCTTTGGCAGTTTCTTCTACAATTTCCGGCGGCTCGTTGTAGCAGGTGACAAACATATCCACTGTTGGCCAGTCGGATCTGGGTATAGATGGGATCATCTGGTCGAGAGACTTAATCTGTCGCACCAAAGGACGCCATAACCCAATTACAAACATTACGCCACCAAAATAGCTATAAATTTCTGCTATCAGCAAAGGAATAGAGATCCAGAGCGCATCAAAATTGATGGAATGGGTAATGCGCCATTGCAAATACCAGATGCCAAAAATTAAATTTATTTCTGCCAGGTAGCGAAACAACAGCGTTCTTTTTTTGAGTGATGAGCGACTGTTGCCAGTAAAACTTGAGGAATTCTCACTAATAGAAACTGAAGTCATGTTAGTACCAGTAATTAAAAGAATTAAAAATTGAGGATTAAAAATTAAAAATTTAATTACTTTAAATTTTAATTTTTCATTTCCGAAGGGTCAAGCACAAGTGGATGTCTGCCTCTGGCTTGGTAAAGCAAACTTTCTAAAACGATCGCATTCGTGTTAATGTCAACTGAAGCGTTAACACCTAGTTTGGAGTTTTCATATCGTCCTGAAAAATAGCCACGATTTTTATCGGATAAATTTTGAGCAAAGTCTCGCAGCCTTTTTGTGTAAGGCTCATCTGGCATGAGTGCAAACCAAGAAAATGCCGCTTTCGTACTGAAAAACCGCAATTGGGGATAGGTTTTTCCCGTGGTGTTTACGGCTTGCCAAGGTTGACCATCGGCGTAGACACTGTAATACAGAAAGTAAGGAGGACGATCTAAGGAATCTTCATTTACAGCAGTTAAAATCCCAGTACGTTTAAACCGTTGTTGTTGCACTTTGAAAAGGTTTTGCACTTGAGCTTTAACAGCATCATTCCAACCCATTTCTAAACCCCAGAGTAAATAAGGGTCATTGGTTAGGTAGTTAGTAGCTCCAGAGTTTTTGAAATTACGCTCGTCGATTTGCAGTTTAATTCCATCTATCTCAACCGTTTTTACTGGTGGATTGGAAAGAGCATTTGAAGCTTGAAGATTCCACAGCTTTAAACTGTGGGCAGCGTATTGCTCGTAGCCTAATCGCCCTTCCTGCACTTCGAGAAGTTTGTCTGCTCTAGGAATGGCACCATTTAACCAATCATCTTTGACAAGTTTCGATATATGCCAACGAGCGACAATGCGATTAATGCGTGAAGCGAAGCTGTCGCCTTTGGGCGAATCCCTATACTCTGGATAATGCGATCGCATAACATGCAGTGCTAATAAAAATCGCGCCATATCCAAAGCTGACCAACCACTTGTACCCTTAGGATCGGGGGTGTCATTGAGTTTGCGCATTTCGGCAGTACGCGTGCTATAAGCTTTGTTAGGCAAACCAGTTGCAGGTAGCGGCAGTTTTTCTAACGTCTGTAGCAATGTGTTCATCCGCTTTTGGAAAATATCTTGCGGCAATAACCCTAACTGGTAAGCCGCATGAATTCCTAATAAGGCGCTACCCTGATCCCACCAAGTTGTCCACGGCAAGTTGTCTACCGAATTTACTAAACCTGTTTGGGGATTCCAGTTACGCTCAAAATATTTCCAAGCTCGCCCGGCGGCAATTTGATCCGCTTCTTGGGTCAATCGTGGGAAAGAAGTTGTTGGCGAAGGAATAGCAGGTTTTTCTGGTGTTGGTTTTGGTTTTAGTGGTAGTGGCGTGACTATAGGAGCAATCGGTTCTGGAACGGTTTGTGGCGTTGGTGTTTGGACATCAGGGTAAAAGTTATCAGGGGCAGCAACCATTGTAGATGGAGTAGGAGAGCATTGCCACATCACCGGACTCGGACAAAGCAGGGGTTGTTGATTTGCCGTTGCGTACAAAACTGATTGTAAAATCATGCTTTTGATGCCGCTTGTTGCCATTTATATCTTCTTTGCCAATTCAGCAGGCGATAAATAGCCGAAAGCCGAATTATTTACCGCGTCTTTATAACCAGCAGATTTGCCGCTATTACTGTTAATTGCCCAATCACATTCCTTATTAATATTGAAATAAAGAATGGCTCTTACACCCATCCCAGCTAGCTGAGTGTAAGAGTCTTGTAACCATTGGTCTTTGGCAGTGTTTTGTAAACCATTTTGCGTATTACTCGTACTAGCTGTTTGAGCGATGAAAATCGGTTTACTGCCAGCCATAACTTTCATCCGCTTGATATATGGTTCAAAAACTTCTTTTGGGCTATTCCAGTGTTTCCAAGAAGAATTACTACAATATCCCCAGTTGTAGGAACTAAAGGCAACGATATCTACCGACTTGTTCCCAGGATAGTAGTTTTCAAAGCGATGTTCAGTCTTTTCACTCCAACCATTAGGCGCAAATACCCAACGGATTGCCTGTGAAGATACACCAGCTTCTTTAAATATCTTTTGGATACGTTGATAAGCTAACTTGAAGTTCTGTGGGTCTTGGCTGTATGCTTCTCCGGGAATGTTCATCTCTTGCAACGGAGCGATAAACGCAAAACGACCCTCGCCTTGTTTTGCCCAGTCAGAGTATGCTTTTGCCACTTTTTGCAGAGAATTATCTACGTCTCCCCTAGCAATCTGTGCTGCTGAACGAGTCGATTTGAGATTAAGAAAGGCTGTGTATCCGTTGTGCTTGAGTTGTTCTAGGGAAACTGGGATGTTGTAGGCAGGATTCGAGTCTTCGATATCAAAGAAAAATCCAGCAATAGAATGGCGCTTACCAACCCATTGATCGATTTGGCGCAATTGGCTGTCAATTGTACTTTGATTTCCGATGTAATCTGGGGTGTACAGCCCCAGTAGTACAGGATAATTGGAAGTTGTTCGGTTTAATTTACGGTTTTCGAGTTGCTTTGAGGCATCAGCGATCGCCATTAAATTTTTACTTGCAAAGATGCTTCCTAGTAAAATTAGCATCATCAGCGCCAGTCCTGCCTTGTTCATAGATTTGAAGGAATAATCAGAGATTTTGAAGTTCAAGCTAGTACCGCAAGGCGGAAGTCACGCATTCAAAAGGCAAATGAATTGTATTCCAAGCTTTTGCGCCATTTGAAATGGTATGTTTATTTCCGCCATACTGTACTAATAACTGCATCATGTACAAGTATTCCCAAATACAACTGATTAATAACAAAAACAGCTTTGTAATTACAGTGAGTTGCGTTTCAACTTATTCTGTGACTTTTGTGCCAGTTACTAACCCAGTATTTTTGCTCCCTGAAACCCAGTAACTTCCAGAACTATCAGAAATTAACCTGGTATGTTGTGTGGCAGCAGTAGGTAAACCTCGTCCAGAGTCTCCTTTGGTAACAGCTTGCCACCAAGGAGATTTCATGCTATGAGTCGGACGAATTAGGGGTTGTCGATTCATCACCTTGTACAGCAAGGATTGCAAAATCATACTGTTAGTGCTGCTGGTGAAACCAACTGCTGTTTTACCTGTAGCTTCATAGAAACCCTCATAAAATCCGGCTAATGGATTGTATAAGTCAGTCGTTCCTTGGAGTAACTCTTGACTGTACTTGTTTTCTGGAAGCAGGGCATGATAGGCAAAAGCGACTGCTGTACTTACCAATCGCCCCTTTGGTACAGTTTGCCCGTCATCTGCTAAAACCACCCAAGACTCACCATGTCCAGTAATTGTACTGTGGACAGTGTAAGGTTTACGATCAATTAGGGTGGTGGCTGAGGCTGTGAGAGTTCCAGTGCGACGGTAACGTTCAGCTTGCGCCTGAAAAATTGGTTCAAAGAGCGATCGCATTTGTGGATCTAGTCCAAACTCCAGTGCATAGAGTAAGAATGGATTGCTAACTGTGTATTGATTAACTTTGGAGTTAGTATCTCTTCGACGGCGTTGGATTGGGACTTTCATTCCCTCTACTGAGGCAGTTTGATATTCACCTCCAACAGCAGAACCATCAACATTAAATCCCCATAATTGGAAAGCACGAGCGGCATATTCTTCATAACCCAAGCGGGTTTCAGGGTTGACGCGGGTAAGCGATCGCCCATCTTGTTCTTTGGCGGTTGTAGCACTAGAGAGAATACCTTCACGCACCACACGCAAATATGACCAATCCAACACAATTTTATCTACCGCAGCCGTGTATTCTGGATGACAAGTTTTTAAGTTGTAAAGCGCTGCCAGCATTCTACCTAAATCTAAAGCTGACCAGCCGTTGCCTTCTGGAATCGGATTTCCACCATAATCTACTGATTGCAGCGATCGCGTATCATAACCCCGACCCGGCAATTCTTCAGCAAATAACGGTAACTTTGTCAAGGCTGCTAAAAGATGTCGGGTGCGCTGGTCAAATTCTTTAGGGGTAATTATATCGAGCGATCGCGCTGCATGGAGTGCTGCCAGATAATCTCCCAATCCCCAGAGGGTTGCACCTTTGAAATCACTGCGATCGTCAATCAGCCCATTCTTGGAGTGATAATTCGCTTGAAAGTACCGCCAAGCCGCCTCAGCATAACGTCGTTCAATTACTGACAGTGGTCGATCTAGTTTGAGGTTAGATGATGATTGGGGACTATCCACTGGTGGAATGGGTGCAACAGCCACTTCTGTAGGTTTAGAACTATCCGCACGGCTTGCGGTAGGAGTCGTAACAGTAGAATTCGGTTGATTTGCGGTAGGAGTTGTAATAGGAGAATTCGGTTGATTTGAAGGTGTTGCAGGAGAAGCATTTTCACTGGGATTGCCAGTAGACACAGTTACAGAACCAGAAGCAATTAAAGGGTGATTTCCCTTAGCTTTGTAGTATAAAATCTCCAAAATCAGCCCATTAGTATTACCTGTCAAAGCTTTATTGGGTTGTTTTGATTCTTCATAGATACCAGCATAGTAACCACTATCATCAGGGCTGCGGAGATCCTTGACAGCATCAAAAACTTTTTGAGCATAAGCATTATCTGGAAAAAGATAGCGCCAACCAAAAGCAGCTTTGGTGCTGATGCTGCGAAATTGTGGATAAGGTTGATTAGCATCCGTGATTGTTGCCCAGTTTGCACCGTTTGCATAAACGGTGTTGTAGAGAAAATAAGGCGCTTGATCAATATTATCTTCTGTGACAGCAGTCAACTGCCCTGTGGTATCATAACGCCGTTTTTGCACATCTAAAACCCTGGCTGCAAAATCAGCTAACTCACCTTGCAAGCCAAACTCAATCCCATCAAGGATATAAGACTCACTAACAACGTAATTATTAGCGTTGGTGCTTTTAAAGTCACGGGTATCAACGGGAATTTGCACACCATTAATTTCGACTAACTTAAATGGTTCTAAAGAAATAGCTTTGGGTGCAGAGAAACCCCAAAGTTGATAACCCCTAGCGCCGTATTCTTCGTAGCCGAGTCGTCCTTCTTGCACCAGTAATGTTTTGTTGTCTGGAAGAACAGCAGCGCCAAAAAGTTGTCCATCTTTGAGCGATCGCGCCACTTGCCACTTTGCTACAATTCCTTTGAGCCAATCATTATATTGCGGATGACAGGTACGGATGACATCAAACGCCGCAAGTATTCGCCCGACATCCAAAGCAGACCAGCCAATACCCCGCTCAAGGGGATTGTTGCCATAATCAACCATTTGTGCATTGGCTGCGTTATAGACTTTATTGGGCAAAGCATCCTCAAATAACTTTAGGCTACTGAGAGTCGTTAAAAATTTGTTGAGACGAGCATCAAAATCTGCTTGGTCAGTAATATTCAACCAGCGTGCAGCATTCAATGCCATCAGGTAATTACCCATATCCCAGAGTGTACCAGAAGGATAACCCCCGGTAGAATTGGTAAATCCTGTTACTGGCTGATAATTTTTGACAAAATACTGCCAAGCAGCACGAGCATAAGTTTGTTCTTCCGATGTGAGTGGGGCTGTAATATTGCTACAGCTACTGGAATTTTGGGATAGGACTGGTGTTGGGATGTAAAACAACAATTGCAGAAATGTCCCCACTAGGAACAATGCAATCCATCTCAAGAGCTTTTGTTGATGGTGTTTGTATATCATATACAAAAAAGGAATTAGGAGTTAGGAGCGCATAGTGCATCTGTACAGTTATATTCCTAAATCGAGCTTTATGAGGTCTAGAACTTACGCACACTCTACGAATTCTCGGCGTTCTTGGCGTCTTGGCGGTTTGATAAATTAAGGTTTTTGGCGATTTTTGCGTAAGTCCTGAGGTCTATTCTTTTCGTAATGGCTTTATCGATTCAGTCGAGTAGCATTGCTTTCCCAAAGAGTTCTTCTGTTGGCATATATCCCACATTCCGCACCCACAACTGTCACACCGCAATGAAACGCCTCTATATAGTACATAAAAACTAGTTTATCTGAGGGTTTACTAGACTTAAATAAGAATAACTCCTATTAAATCTATAGAGCCTCCAAAATAATGATAATTATTATGATTAAAGGAGAGGCTGCGCTCGCAGCATCCCCCTTCCCCCTTTTTATCATTCGATTAAGTAGAAAATTTCTTAGATAAATAGGAGCGAAAAATGTGAAAATTTAAATTTATATCATTGTTGTGAACACTTTGTTGTCATGGTTAAGGTAAAAGATATTGAGATTAAAAATATAGACCATTTAGGCATAGTCACAGGACGGGACTTCCAGAAAATAAACTATTCCCTCAACAATAATGATAATCATTTTAAAGGGGGATGAAGGGGCTGCCGTCGGCAGCCCCTTCATCCCC
>NZ_CAXTNP010000263.1:0-10868 GCF_964245575.1 uncultured Nostoc sp.
CCCAGTCCCCAGTAAAGAGCGATGCACTGAGCGCAGTCGTTGTGTCCCCAGTCCCCAGTCCCCAACTACTGATATCCCTGCCAAGGAGTAACTTCCAGCGTGCCATTAGGCTTGAATATCACTTGAAAGTGGGCGAGAGGTTCTTTATTGTTGGGAGCTGCTACATTGGAACCGTAGACAGCGTTAAACATCTTGGGAAGGGGTGTTTCGCGAAAATAGTCAAAGGCGACTTGGTTGAGTGGTTCATAGTCAGCAATTACACCATCTTTGTTGACTGCTACCCGATATTTTAAATCTCGCGTAAAGGTGGGAGTGCCACTCCAAGTTTGCCGAACTGTACTATAAAGCTTTTGGTTTAAACCTTTGACTATATTAGAGTCAGTAATTTTTGCACCTACTACCTCTGGCGTCCTAGCATATCCCCGCCAAGGACTAACTTCTAGCACACCTTTTGTAGTAAATACTACTCGGAATTGGGCGATCGGTTCATTGGAAATGGCAGGGCGGCTAGCTGGATTGTAAAGTACGTTAGGCAGAGGAGTTTGCCCCACTCCTGTATTTGCCTCTTTATTCAGCGCTTTATAACCGATGATCGCTCCATCCGCAGCTACACCCAGACGATAGATCAAATCCTGTTGTAATCCTGAACGATTATTCCAAGCTGGATGAATTTGGTTGTAAACTTGACGATTTAATGCACGCAACTGGGATGGATCGGTAATTTCTGGAACTGTATTTAAAAGTGCTTCTAAATCTTTAACTGGCGGCTTTGTATTAGCTGTGGATGTTCGTGTGGGCGTTGCAGCAGCTGATGCTGGAGCAGCAATATTGTTTGTTGTAGAGCTAGTTTGCTCATCTGGTTTAGGTTGCGGTGGACGCATTTGGGGAGGTGGAATCAAGTTAAAGGCGATCGCAGCTACTGCTAAACTTGACACACCCACAGCAGCAGGAACAGCCTGCCTAATCACAGCCTGACTAGCACCGCCATAGCGTCTAGTAACTGGTTGTAGTTCTAAGGAAAGTTCAGGTAAAGTTTGGGTATCAGCAAAAAACTGATCCACTGCTTCCACTAAATCAAACAACTGCACCGTATTCAAATCTATTTCAATCGGCGGATGTTTGGAATTGTTAGAGTGATTGAACCCCTCTGGAGCGCCTTCTGAATGTATAATTAATCTATGTCGGTTGCTGTCAATTTTGCGAAACTCTACTAGCTCCGATTCCTGGTTGTGTGCCTGCGGATTGGGTACACTACTTAAAAATTCTTGGGCATAGCCACTAACAGCCCTCACCAAACTTTCAAAAAATTCCCGCCCTCCCGTTAGGGGTTGGTTGTAACCAGATAAATAACATTCTGCATTTACCAATATTGATAATTCCGGGCGCATTTCCTGGAAATGTGCAGCCCTACTGAGATCACTTAACCCTTCTAAAAGCAGTGTACAATTAGGCAAACTGTACTTACGTTGAATATTCATTCCACTTCACCGTCAAAAAGACTAATCCAGAACCGTTGCATTCCAGCTGTACCAGTACAAAATAGTAATTGTCCTAACAAATTTATCGCTAGCTCATCTAATTTTGCATCAGAAGTTAATGCTAGGACACCAGAACGTCGAGCATTCATGCGGCTCTTAAAATGCGCTCTAAACCGCTCTAGGTAATTAGATAGGCGCAAATTCTGTTCTAATGGAATCTGCTTTTCTTCCATTTGTTGACAGATCATTAGTAACTGGCGAATCACAACAGTTAAACGCCGCGCTATGTAGCAAGCAATGACCACCAAAGCTTTTGCTTCCATGATACTTAAGGGACGGCGCATGTGCGCTCTCCGTAGCGGATTAGAGCTACGCATCCGCCATAAATTCACCCTGTCTTTAACAATTTCTTTTAGATCCAACTCTTGAGCAAAAGTCAGGATTGCTTCTGAACCACTAAGCTCTAAAGCTTCAATTGCCAATAAAATCAGGTCAATTTGCACCCTGGTTCTGCGAGGACACGTTTTAGAAGTGATCGCAGGATCTGGTAAAGTGTCCAGAACCATCGGCAGTGAATCTTGAGTTGGACTGTTGAACGGCGTTAAACTTGCTGAGACATTCATTCTATAAATACCTTGTGCGGTTCCAACAGACTAGATAAAACAAATTTAAGATCGGTAGCCAAGACTTGAGCATTAGACTTATAGCAGTAGCATGACTACCTGATATATACATTACTTAACTCTTTCTACTCAAACTTTTCCCTATATTGAAATCAAAATTTTAAAACATAACTTAATTCACCTCATTTATTTAGTGCAATACCTCTTCTAGCTTGATTTAGATTCTAATTATCGTCAATAAACGGCGAAGCTTCAGCCTCGACCCCCAGCGTATGACATTATAGTGTACGATTTTTCAGGTATCTGAAATTGGGCATCGGGCACTTGTACTGCCCTTCGACTACGCTCAGGAACCGCGACTTGCCTTGAGCGAAGTCGAAAGGAGTCGAAGTATTGTGCATTGGTTATTAATTTTTCTCCCCCATCTCCCATTCCCCACTCCCCACTCCCCACTCCCCATTTTATGGATTTGAAGTCTCTCGTTCGTGACATCCCAGATTTCCCTAAACCCGGAATTTTATTTCGGGATATTACTACCCTGCTGCGCGATCCAGAGGGACTGCGCTACACTATTGACTTTCTAGCACAAAAATGCAATGAAGCTGGGATAACGGCGGATTATGTCATTGGTATAGAGTCGAGGGGATTTATTTTTGGTTCACCTCTGGCTTATAAATTAGGAACTGGTTTTATTCCCGTCCGCAAAAAAGGTAAGTTACCAGGAGCCGTTCATTCAATTGAATATGAACTAGAGTATGGTATGGACTGCCTAGAAGTGCATCAAGACGGTTTACACCAAGGTAGCCGAATTTTAATTGTGGACGATTTAATTGCCACGGGTGGAACTGCAAGTGCAACAGCAAAGTTAGTGCAGAAGATTGGCTGCGAACTAGTCGGATTTGGGTTTATTATCGAGCTACGGGATTTAGAAGGGCGTAAATATCTGCCTGAGGTACCGATTATCTCTCTAATTGAATATTAGTTATTTGTCATTGGTCATTAGTCATTGGTCATTAGCAAAGGACAAAATGACAAATAACAAAGGACAAAGGACAAAGGACAAAGGACAAATGACATCTACGAGAATTTCATTGGAGACAGGTCGGGATTGGCTAATAACGCTAGTCACGAGCGAAACTTTTGTTTATGTGGGAAAGCGGGTATTGCAGGCACTACTGACTTTGTTGTTGGCGTCAGCGTTGTCGTTTTTCATTATTCAACTAGCTCCAGGAGATTATATAGATACGCTGCGGCAAAACCCGAAGATATCGCCAGAAAGAATTGAAGAAATCAAGCGGCAGTTTGGTTTGGATAAGTCTTGGCCAGAGCAATTTTGGCTATGGCTATGGCGAATTTTGACAAAAGGAGATTTTGGCACGAGTTTTATTTATCAACGTTCAGTAGCATCGCTGTTGTGGGAACGAGTACCAGCGACTTTGCTATTAGCGATCGCATCTTTAATTGTCACATGGGCGATCGCCATTCCTCTAGGGATTTTTGCCGCCGTTAACCAAAATAAGCTATCAGACCGGATTTTACAGGTAATTAGCTACGCCGGACAAGGCTTTCCCAGTTTCATCACTGCCTTAGCGCTGCTGGTTTTAGCCCAAATCACCTCGCCTTTTTTCCCAGTGGGTAGCATGACTAGTATCAATCACTCCGAACTGTCGTGGTTTGGCAGAATCTTAGATATTGGCTGGCACATGATTTTACCCACGATCGCCCTCTCAATTACTAGTTTTGCTGGTTTACAACGCATCACTCGCGGCGAATTATTGGATGTTCTGCGTCAAGATTATATTCAAACGGCTCGTGCTAAAGGACTGCCAGAGAACCGTGTGATCTACGTTCATGCACTCCGCAATGCGATAAATCCCTTGATTACTTTATTGGGTTTTGAATTAGCTGGTTTATTAAATGGTGCTTTCATTGCCGAGTTTTTCTTCAACTGGCCCGGTTTAGGGAGGTTGACTCTACAGGCTTTACAAGCTCAAGATTTATATTTGTTAATGGCAAGCTTAGTAATGGGCGCAGTGTTGCTGATTGCTGGTAATTTAATCGCCGATTTAATGTTAAAAGCCGCCGATCCACGCATTCGCCTAGAAAATCTTAATTAGTCATTAGTCATTAGTCATTGGTCATTGGTTTAACCCCATCTCCTTTATCTCTCTCATCTCCATGCTGTCCGAAGTCTATTACTTGGTGCGCTCAAAAACTGACGGTAATTATCTCATAGCTCGTCCTGACGCCGAAACATCAGGTTATTTATTACTGTTTCAGGAAAACTTTGATGCCTTAAGCTATCTCAACACCCATGCGGCAGAAGTAGCAAATCGCTTTACTGTGGAATCTATTGCGCGTACACAGTTGGGAAACTTACTCAAACGCTGGGGTTTTAGCGGTGTGGGTATTGTGACTGACCCGTTATTGCCCAAAGTTGAGTTTTTGCAGCACAGTTAAGCTGTACTTTCTATTTGTTAATTAGATATCGGTCATGAATGTTGGGTTTCGTTCCTCAACTAGCGAGGGGAGCGATCGCACTAATTATGGTCATTGCTCACAATACTTCCATTGGGCATGATGGTGTGATAAAGAATAGCATTATTGACATCAGCATCAGTACTACCCGTCAAGTTAGCATAGCTGAGGTTAGCCCCCTCAAAAACAGCAGCCTCCAGCTTGGTGTAAGAGAGGTCAGTTTCAATCAATAGAGCGTTCTCCAGAGAGGCACTATACAGGTCAGCCCTATTTAGGTCAGCACCACTGAGATTAGCCCCACTCAGATCTGCACTCAGATCACTACCACTGAGATTAGCCTGTCTGAGATCAGTATTAATCATTTCACTAACGTCGAAGTGAGTACCTGACAAACAAGCACCACAGAGGTTGGCATCTATTAGGTTTGCACCATCCAAATAAGCTCTACTCAGATTAATACCACGCAAGTCGGTTCTACTCAAGTTAGCATTACTCAAATCAACCCCAGTAAAATCTCTCTCTCCAGTAGCATAACGCCTGAGTAATTCCTCGGCATCCATACCTGAAATCCCGCATTAATTAACATATTATAAAGATAGCGCACTCCCTTTGAGCGATCCCTTGCTATTGTGTTAAGTAAAGAGAGATGCGATCGCACAAGTAATATCAGGCAATATGGGTGAATTCAATTCATCACCATTGAATAACGTAGCAACTAACTTTAAACTCGCTTGCTCGCGTCGATATACTTCCACCTGTTGGTTGCGCCAATCCACAATCCAATATTCTCTAACACCTCTTGCTGAGTAAAGCTTTAATTTAAATTCCCTGTCTTGCTTTTCGTTCTCAATACCAGCAGACAGTACCTCTATTACCAGTTCTGGCGCACCAGTCAAATGCCCCGCCTCGTCCAAAAGCAGGGGCAACCTCTCATTGCTAGCCCAGACAACATCAGGAATCACATTATCATTATCACCAAAAATGATGCCTGGAGCAGTCACAACTTCTCCCAAACCAGTAGTCTGTGACCAATTATCCAAAGAAGTGCTAATTCTGACACAAGTTTTTTGATGATTCCAGTGAGGCGCTCTGGTCACAAACAATTCTCCGTCAATAATTTCATAGCGGTTCCCGTTATCTGGAAACAACTCTAAATCGGCGGTAGTCCAGCGCACTCTCTCAGATATCGGCTGGTTCATAAACCATCTTTGTTAGGGGATTTACCTATTTTAGACGGATTGGGCATCCCTTCGGCTTACCTCGGCTTCGCTCGGCACAAGTCGCTCAGGGCAAGTGGGCATCCCTTCGGCTTACTTCGACTAGCAAGAGTACAAGTCGCTCGGCACAAGTCGCTCAGGGCAAGTGGGCATTGGGAAAGAGGAGGCAGTTCTTGCTGTCTTGCTGAAGTTCTAAAATGTTTGAATTTTGAATTTTGAATTTTGAATTGATTTCTTCCCCTGCTCCATCATCTCTTTCATCTCCCTCATCTCCACTCTCCCAATCCTCTACACCACTACCTTTTCTAAACTCAACTTAGAGCGCTTCACTAGCTCAGGAATCGCTACAGGATAATCTCCGGTGAAGCAGGCAGAACAGAAACTATTGGTGTCTTCTCGTGTCGCTTCTAGCATTCCCTCCCAACTGAGATAGGCGAGGCTGTCTACTTCCAGTTGCTTGGCAATTTCCGCTACTGACTTGGTAGCAGCAATCAGCTGATCCTGAGAATCGGTATCGATGCCATAGAAGCAGGGATGAGTTACAGGCGGAGAAGAAATTCGCATATGTACTTCGACTGCACCTACCTCACGTAAGGTTTTGACTAGTTTACGGCTGGTAGTACCCCGCACAATCGAGTCGTCTACAATGATCACTCGTTTACCCGCCAGCACATCTTTGAGGGGGTTAAGTTTCATGCGGATACCTGACTCGCGCATGGTTTGTGTTGGCTGAATAAAGGTTCGTCCAACATAGCGATTTTTAATCAGTCCTTCGGCGTAAGCTACACCAGAAGCTTGGGAAAATCCGATCGCAGCAGGGATACCTGAATCAGGAACACCAAAGACAATATCGGCATCTACAAAGGATTCTTTAGCTAGTTGATGTCCTAACCGCATCCGATAGCTGTACAAACTCTCGTTGTGCATGACGCTATCAGGGCGAGCAAAGTAAATCATCTCAAAGATACACAATTTCCTCTGGGGCTTTTGACTCCAATGATAGGAAGCCAAACCTTCTTCAGTAATCCAAACTAATTCGCCTGGTTCTACGTCTCGCAGGTATTCGGCTCCAATGATGTCTAAACCACAAGTCTCCGAAGCCAAAACGTAACGGACTGGATTACCAGCTAAAGTACCTATTACTAGGGGGCGAATGCCATTGGTATCCCGGACACCCATAACACCGTTAGGAGTGCCAATAACTAAACTAAAAGCTCCTTGGCAACGATGAAATGCCTGAATTGCACCTTCTAGCCAATCTGCACCAGCGTTGATCGCTTCTGCGATCGCAAAAGCGATCATTTCTGAGTCTGTTGTCGTAACTAAGTTGTATTTTTTCTCAAGCAACTCTTGACGTAATTGCACTGTATTGACTAAATTGCCATTATGTGCAAGAGCTAATGAACCTAAACGGGTTTCCAGCACTGCGGGTTGGGCATTAACTTTGCGGCTAGAACCTGTGGTTGAATAACGAGTGTGACCAACAGCAAGGCTACCAGGCAACTGATCCAAGATGGATTCATTAAAGACTTGAGACACCAAGCCCATATCTTTGTGGAGGTGTACTTGTGTACCCTCAAAGGTGGCAATACCAGATGATTCTTGACCCCGATGCTGGAGAGCATACAATCCAAAGTAGGTCAGTTTAGCAACGTTTTCTCCTGGTGCGTAGATGCCAAAAACACCACAAGCTTCTTCTGGCTTGTCAGGCTGATTTTCATGACTATTAATTGGGTTGTTGGTCTGCTCGGGGTATTCATCCGAAGTGACAGAATGAATAGAAATCATGCTAGCTTTGCTCCTGGTGGGGGGGGTCAAGTCACTGGGATTATGTAGATAGATGGTGGCATTCTTAACAAATCTTTAACCATCTATTAAAACAGTACCGTAATTATGCTCAGGGACGCTAATAAAAGAGTTAGGAGTTAGGAGTTATGCTGTTTATTCCTAACTCCTCACTTTCAACTTTTAACTTGTTTAACTGGGGGTAGTGGTGTGGATGGCGAGACGTCTGGCGATCGCGTGGGAATAGCGATCGCTCATATCTTCGATCCTAACTTTGATTAAGGCTTGGTTATCAGTAGTGAAAACCCCCAAACCCGTCTGATAATTACGAACCGTACCCAGTTTTTGCCACTCTTGGCCCAGATGTTCTTGTAAGTATGATTCCCAAATTTCTTGTTGTGCTGATGCTACAGAAACTAAAATCCTGGCACCACCTTCGGCAAACAACACTTCATCCAACCGGTTTAACTGCGTTGGTGCTATTTCTAAATTGATTTCGGCACCAAGATTGCCAGAAATGCAACATTCTGCTATTGCGATCGCCAATCCCCCTTCGGCAGAATCATGGGCTGAACGTACCCAACCATTACGAATTCCTTGACGACAAACTTTCTGGACGCGGCGTTCTAAGTCAAAATCTACCCGTGGCGGTTTTCCGGCAACAGTACCGTGGATAGTGGCTAAATACTCCGATGCTCCCAAACTGATTTTGGATGCCAGAGGCAATCCGAGAAGATAAATCACATCGCCGACTGCTTGCCAACCTTGACCACAAATTTTGGTGATATCGGGAATCAAGCCCACCATGCCCACTACTGGGGTGGGATAAATGGGTTGTGGAATGCCTTGGGAGTCGAGCGTTTCATTGTACAAAGAGACATTACCGCCTGTGACGGGTGTTGCCAATTCTCGACAACCTTCTGCCAAACCGCGACAAGCTTCTGCCAATTGCCAGTAACCAATCGGTTTTTCTGGAGAGCCAAAATTCAGGTTATCCGTCACCGCCAGAGGTTCTGCACCTACACAGCTAAGATTGCGTGCAGCTTCTGCCACCACTGCCTTAGCTCCCTCGTAGGGGTCAAGATAAACATAACGAGGATTGCAATCTACTGTCGCCGCCACTCCTGATTTTATATTTTGGATTTGGGATTTTAGATTGGGGATTTCTTCAAGGGGGCGCAAACGGATAACAGCCGCATCTGCACCACCTGGTAGTACTACTGTATTGTTCTGTACTTGATGGTCATACTGACGATATACCCAGTTTTTAGATGCGATCGTGGGTGTATCGAGTAAAGTTAACAGAATATCATTCCAACTTTGCACGCTTCCTTGCAGTTCTATTCCAGCAGTTGTGCAAGGAGGTAAGGAATCAGGTGTCCATTCCCAAGCTTGACGTGCATATTCTGGCGGTTCTGTCAACAATTCCCGATTATATAGTGGGGTATTCTCCGCCAAAGCCTCAGCAGGAATTTCTGCTGCTACTTCACCCTGAAAGAGAATCCGCACGATGGGTTCAGCGATGACAGTACCAGCGACAACCGCTTGAAGTCCCCAACGGTGAAAAATGTCGATTAATTCCTGCTCACGCCCCTTGTGAGCAACGAACAGCATTCGTTCTTGAGATTCCGAAAGCAGATATTCATAAGGAACCATCCCCGTTTCTCTGACGGGAATCTTATCTAAATCGAGTTCAATTCCCACACTGCCTTTTGCTGCCATCTCTGAGGTAGAACAGGTGATACCGGCGGCTCCCATATCTTGGGCGGCGACAACTGCACCTGTCTTAAACGCTTCCAGACAAGCTTCAATTAACGACTTTTCCAAAAATGGATCGCCCACTTGCACAGCAGGGCGATCGTCTATTGACTGATCGCTCAATTCTGCACTGGCAAAACTTGCGCCTCCCATACCATCGCGCCCAGTGGTGGAACCAACATAAAGCACGGGGTTGCCCAAGCCAGATGCTCCAGATTTGACGATTTCTGGTGTTTCCATTAATCCTAGTGCCATAACGTTCACCAGGGGATTACCAGAATAAGCCGGGTCAAAGTACACTTCGCCGCCAATGGTGGGTACTCCAACACAATTACCATAATGGGCAATTCCCGCCACTACACCTTGGAATAGCCTTTGAGTTTTGGCATCTTCTAAGGAACCGAAGCGCAGTGAGTTTAATACAGCAATGGGACGCGCACCCATTGTAAAAATATCTCTGAGAATACCGCCTACTCCCGTTGCTGCACCTTGAAATGGTTCTACAGCTGATGGGTGGTTGTGGGATTCAATCTTAAAAGCTAGTTGGAGTCCGTCGCCCAAATCTACAACACCAGCATTTTCACCAGGGCCCACGAGGATGCGGGGCCCCTCAGTGGGAAATTGTTTGAGTAGAGGTCGAGAATTTTTGTAACAGCAATGCTCTGACCACATCACCCCAAACATTCCCAGTTCAGCTTTGTTAGGATGACGTCCTAACCGACGGACAATTTCTGCGTATTCTTCTGGTTTAAGACTTTCAGCAGCGATTTCTTGAGGGGAAAAGAAAGCAGGAGATGTGGCGGTCATGGAAATAATGCACCAATTGTACAGAGCATTATTCTATCGATTTACTTGCCCTGTAGGTGCAGTTATACGATGGTTCATGGCTAGATGCTAAAGATAAACTAAATAAATTTACTTAATAAATATTTGTAATACGTCTAAGAGTAGATTGTATTAAAACCTAAAATAGTGGTAATTATACTGAGAATTATAAAGTAATAAAATTTTATTTTCTTGTAATGTGCATAGATGATTTCCTGGTTATGAAAATGGCTATCAGCCTGCCAGACGAGCCATTATCTGAAGCCAGAAAAAATTCATAGGACGCGATCGCAAGTTTTGATGCTCTGGAATCTGATTATTTCGTTGGCATTTCATTCGCCTGAAGTGACTTCTACAACAGCTGACTCAATCACTGAATGGCTCTTGAAGAAAGGATTCTGAAAATTTTGTTGATAGACTACTCATCTCAATGAGCAAACTGACTGTACTAATCTAATAAAGAGGTTTTGAACATGGCTAGACTTACCGTTCCACCCTATTTTATCGGCACCCCTGGTTCCGACACTTTAATCGGGGAACAGTTAAATGTATCTCCAGCAATAGGTATCGATATTTTAACTGGAGGTTTGATTTATACGCTTTCAGGGAATGACACCATTAAGGGCACGGGTGCTGCCAGCATCGGCGTTGCTCAGGGCGGTGATGGGACTGGCATCGCTAACAGTGGCAGTCTGAATACAGGG
>NZ_CAXTNP010000264.1:0-10855 GCF_964245575.1 uncultured Nostoc sp.
TTTTTGCACAGATGCGCTAATTATAACTAATTAGCCGGACTTGATATCAGATGAACTTTTTTCCACTGAACCTTTGCCGCAAAACCTAGAAGTTTCAGGAAATTACTAAAACATCCCTAGAAAATTATAATTACAGGGCAATGACTGCTGGTGATAGCATCGAAGCATTAGCAATTTATGCCCAGCATAAAGATAAAATTAGTGCCGCAATTATCGATATGATGATGTCCAAGATGGATGGAGCAACTACTATTCAGACATTGCAAAATATCAATCCGTTATTGCCGATTATTGTTGTTAGTGGACTTGCAACAAGCGAACAAGTACCAATCGACAAAACAGATGAACATACAGCGTTTTTACCCAAACCCTACACAACACAAGAATTATTGAAAACCTTACATACAGTTATTAGTCAATAGTATAATCTGCATGATCTAGACGATCGCAGTCATATCTACCTTTAATTGCTTGATTGAAAAAGCTGCCAATTGAGTTAGAGGAATGTAAATCTTCCCAAGTATCCTCGTCTACGCCTAAGTACTGATAAACACCTCCATTTTGAAACTCAACTTGCAAAATGTGTTCGTCGTGATCGTAGCCTACAGCGATCGCCATTGATGAGCTAACTGGTAACATAGCGATTGGTTCTTCTTTAAAAGGTAGCACAGGCGTTTGGGCTATCGTCTCGTTCAGTTCTTGTAATCCTTCATAAGCTTGTACTGGTGCTGGAATTTCCAAAAACTCTAGTTCGTCACCTCGATCGAGCAACAACTGCAAATATCCATCAGAGTGAGCGATCGCAACTAAACTGCTCAAGTCTACCTTAGATAGCTTCATTTATTTTGTGCTTTCCTATTGGCGTAGTAAAACGTGCTAAAGTTTTATACAACACGTAAGTATTTCATAGTACAAATATACTAAAAAAGTATTTCGCTGTCAAGTTTTTTCTCGCATGAGAGAAATTACTGATCCCAACTATATTAGTCTAGGGACTTCCAAGAAATAAATTATCCAAATAAACGTAGACGCTGCATCGGCTTCAGGCTACCACTCCAGACACAGAGAACATGGAGGAATAAGGAGGAGAGAGTTTTTTCGCCAGTTTTTTGAGTATTTTTTTATTTGGAAGTCCCCTAAGTAATTTTGCACAATAAAACCCTTTTTTCTCCTTGCCTTATCCCAACGATAATTATTTCAGGACTTACGCAAAATAATGGAAAAACGAACCGCAAAGGCGCAAAGGACACAAAGGGAAATACTGACGATTCGGCTTGGGCCAATGGGCGTGTTTGAGTCACCTTAGTACAGCATTTCATTAAGTTTGTAGCAAATTAAATTTGGTAATGCCAATGCATTGCTCTGCAATGTTAATGCATCCCTTTACAATGCCAATGTATTGCTCTGCAATGTTAATGCATCCCTTTACAATGCCAATGCATTGCTCTGCAATGTTAATGCATCCCTTTGCAATGACAATGTATTGCTCTGCAATGCTTATGCACTAAGATTTTGCAAAACTGTACTTACTTGTGCAACCAAAACCCTTGTAGAGATGTAAAATTTTACGTCTCTACATCAACGATTCATACCTATATTTAGCAACGCATCCGATCTACCCAGAGACAACGGCAGAGTTTATCTCATGAAACTCGGATTTCTCAGTTTGCAAGTAACGATAAAGACGATTCAGGGCGTTGAGATGAGCGTAAGCTGCGGCTACCACGATATCAGTATCAGATGCTTGTCCAGAGAATATCCGCTCTTGATGCTTCAAGCGAACTGTCACAGTTCCTAGTGCATCAATTCCTTCAGTCACAGATTGAACGGAAAACTCAATCAGTTGATTGGGAATCTGTACCAATCGATTGATTACTTGATACACCGCATCCACTGGGCCAGTGCCTACACTCGCATCCGTGAGGATTTTACCTTCGGGAGTGACAATTGTAATAGTTGCAGTTGGGCAAGTGCAGTCACCGCAGATTACCTGGACGTGTTCGATTTGGAAGCCACTTTCTACTTGAATCTGCGTTTCATCTCGAACGATCGCTTCTAAATCCCAATCTGATATCTCTTTTTTCTTATCGGCGACATCTTTGAATCGATTGAAGGCTTTATTCAAGTCTGCTTCGTTCAATTCAAACCCTAATTCCTTGAGCCTGGTACGGAAAGCATTTCGTCCAGAGTGCTTGCCCAAAACAATGCGATTTTCTGGCAAACCGATCGCAGCAGCTTCCATAATTTCATAAGTCTGGCGATGCTTGATAATCCCATCTTGGTGAATACCAGACTCATGGGCGAAAGCGTTTGCTCCCACGATCGCTTTATTGGGTTGAATTAACATTCCGGTTAATTGGGAAACCAAGGATGAGGTTTTGTAAATCTCCTGAGTCTTAATATTAGTCAGGGCTGCATCTGATTCAACCGGACGACCAAAGTAAGGATTGAAAAATGGTTTGCGAACCTGCAACGCCATCACAATTTCTTCTAAAGCTGCATTACCTGCTCGTTCTCCAATACCATTAATAGTACATTCCACCTGACGCACGCCATACTCAATTGCTGCCAAAGCGTTAGCTGTCGCCAAACCCAAATCATTTTGGGTGTGAATGGAAAGAATCACTCCATCGATATTGGAAACATGTTCTCGAATTCCTTGAATCAGAGTTCCGATTTCCTTGGGTGTGCAGTAACCAACGGTATCAGGAATGTTGATTGTAGTTGCACCTGCTGCGATCGCCATCTCCAAAACCTGATAGAGAAACTCTGGCTCGGTGCGGCTAGCATCCATTGGTGAAAATTCTACATCGTCTACAAACGACTTGGCATAGGCAATCATTTCTGCTGCGATCGCTAATACTTCGCTGCGAGATTTTTTCAATTGATATTTCAGGTGAATATCAGAGGTAGAAATCATTGTGTGAATTCTGGGACGAGCCGCTTCTTTCAAGGCTTCGGCGGCGGCGTGAATATCTTGGCGAATGGCTCTAGCTAAACTGCAAATGATTGGCCCACCTGCTATTCCGACTTGTTCAGCAATGGTTTTAACAGCTTGAAAATCTCCCGGACTAGCAACAGCAAAACCTGCTTCAATCACATCAACACCAAGGAGAGCTAGTTGATGAGCGATCGCTAGCTTTTCTTCTACATTCAGGGTTGCGCCCGGTGATTGTTCGCCATCCCGTAGCGTGGTGTCGAAGATGATAACTCGGTCTGGTTGAGATGCGATGCTCATAACTTTCTCCTGTGGTATTGAAGGGATGTTTCAAAAACTTACTTTGGATATTGTATACAATTTTTGGATTTTGTATACAATATAAAATATGAACTTAAATGACTTGGCAGCGAATGTGCTGCAACAACAACGCAGTACCCCAGATTTAATTGCCGATGCTTTGCGGGAAGCGATTCTGCGCGGTATATTTCAGGAAGGACAATCCCTGAGACAGGATGAAATCGCCACTCAGTTTGGCGTTAGTCGGATTCCCGTGCGGGAAGCGCTTAAGCAGCTAGAAGCAGAAGGATTGGTGACACTGCATTTAAATCGTGGTGCGATCGTATCGGTGTTGACAGCACAAGAGGCGCAAGAAATCTGTGAAATTCGTAGCGCTTTAGAAGTAAAAGCGATGCAGTTAGCAATACCCAAGTTCAGGGAAACAGATATAGAAAAAGCTGCTGTGATTCTGGAAGCGACAGATCAAGCAACTGATGCAGGTGTGTTGGCAAAACTCAACTGGGAATTTCATGCGACGCTGTACGCCACTGCTGAACGTCCTCGGTTGCTGACAATGATTAAAACTTTACACGTTAATTGCGATCGCTATGTTCGGGTACAATTAGCGCAGATGGATTACCAAGAGCGATCGCAAAAAGAACACTATCAACTCTTAGAGGCTTGTCAAAAGCAGGATACAAAAGCTGCTGTCAGATTACTGAAACGACACATAGACACCGCAGGAGAACAGCTAATTGCATACTTGCAGCAAATTGCTCAGAAACGCTGATTATTTAATGATCTAGTAGAACAGACTAAACAGGAAATTTCCACTATTCTGTTCAATAAACCCCTCCCTTGAACTAAAGTTCAACTTTATCCCTGTTTGCCTCGGAGAGGGACGGTTTTACGTAGTAAAAGCAGAGAGAGGTCTTTTTAAGTTGTTCAGAGAAAAAAATAGGATCGTCCATGAAAAAACTGATCCAACGTATTAAAAGATTGCTGCAACGTATCTTCAAAAGGTTTGCATCCAATTCTCAGCAGACATCGCCTTTAATAAATTCTCGCCCCTTAGAAACTTCTATTCCTAGTGTTTCTCCCCGATGGGAATCTGGTTTAGTACTTGTGTGTTCACAATGTGCAAACGAGCGCTCAAATAGTTTTCATCCAACTAGCAAAAGCTCAACAGCTTCCGAAGACTTAGAGAATTGGTTAAAATCTCGTTTAAAATTTGAGGGATTATGGGGAGAATTTCGGGTTGTTAGCACCAGTTGTTTAGGAGTTTGTCCAAAATCTGGTATTACTGTAGTTATTGTAAGTAATGGAAGTAGCGGTAATAGTCCATGCTTAATTGTAAATCCTCAGAGCGATCGCGAACTTCTCTACTCACGCATCAAACAGAATAAAGGATGACTTTACAGCTTTGTTAACGCCTAGATTAGGATATTTTTTCACTAAATTATTGAATGCTAAACGAGTGGTTACAACGCGACTGTAACTTTTACACCAACCGCAGATAAGGACACTTTTGCAAGAATATAGCTGCCTTATTGTGGGCATCTACATTATCAATATGTGCTGGCGTAGGTCGAATAATCCCACTAAATAAGTCATCTAACCCGTAGGGAGTAAAAAATTGCCATTGGCCTTGTGTATCTAGCCGAACTCCTACAGCAGTAGCAGTGTGCAGCCAATCTGTAATGCCATCCTCCGTACTAGTGTAGGGTCTGCTACCAGGCCGCCAACGAGCAAAACTAGCTTGATTTTTTACATCAAACTGTTCATGAGGAAATTGTTCTGCAAGAGTCGCCTTTGCTGCTAGTTCTTGAGAACGGTTCCCCTCTTTATCAAAGAATGCAATATCAAAATCTTTAATACCTAATTTACACTCATTACCAAAAATTGCAGACCAAACGGTGTTTCGGACTGCACCCCCAGCTAACCACCAGTTAGGTAAATTTAGTTGAGCGATCGCTCTTAATACTGTATGAATAGGTGTATCAGCTAAAATCATCTGTAGACGAGTGTTACTATTCATATCAAATTCCTGGGATTATTAACTAGAAGCTGAAAATATTATTCACATTTCATTAAGCTTACGGTCTTGATAGACCCACTGTGATACTTGGCAGGTAAAGGTTTATTAGGGTAACTGCTAAATATATATTTTTAAAGTGTCCATTTATCAGGCTTGGCGACGCATTGCTATACCAGCAAAAAAACCATTAGGCTGGCTAGCAGAAACAATTCTCAATGCTTTTGATTTGGATTACGACCATTTATATGAGTTTAGTTATAAAGACCGTTTTGGTCGCACAATTAAAATAGGTCATCCCTACATGGAAACACCCCCATTTGCTGACCAAGTACAGATTGGTAACTTGTCTCTAGAACCGGGTGCTAAAATAACCTATCTTTATGATTTTGGTGACAACTGGAAATTTGATGTGCAATTATAAGCAATTAATCAGCCTGATAATAAAATCAAAAAACCAAAAATTTTAGAAGTTCACGGAAATGCACCTCAACAGTATTGGAGTGGGGATAATGAATCGGATGAGCATCAAGAATGAGGAAGATTTAGAGAGATGTGGACAATGAAAATCTCTTCATGTCCCCCTATCCCTGTGTCTTCTTCTCCCTGCTTCCTCATATCCCATATTTCTAGTTAGTATGATGAAGCAACACAAATTTTAAGGAGATAAAACTTATGAGTCTTCCATATACTGGAGGTTGTCAATGTGGACAGATTCGTTATGAAATTCATGCCCAAGCGTTAACCCTTTACGTATGCCACTGTAAGGAATGTCAGAAACAATCGTCTAGTGCCTTTGGAATGTCTCTCATCGTACCACGAGATGCTGTTGTGATTGCTCAGGGACAACCGAAAGCTTGGACTCGCAAAGCTGATAGCGGGCGTGAAATAAACAATTTGTTTTGCGGTGACTGTGGAACGCGATTGTTCCATGAACGGACTTACAACCCAAATACTATCAACGTCAAACCCGGAACGTTAGATGATACAAGTTGGTTACGCCCAGTAGGTAACGTTTGGACACGCAGTGCCCAGTCATGGGTGATAATTTCAGACCAATTGCTTAACTATGATGGGCAACCAGAGGATATGCAGCCTTTATGGGAAAAATGGAAACAACAGCATCCATAAATGCACAACTCCCGATATCAAACATTATACCCCTGACACTTAAACCAACGCCCTCGGTTGGTAGTCTAACTCATGACTATACCAAACCAGAGAATAACAAAAGTTTAGTAGTAAAGTGCTTTAATGAACATATTAAATTATTTAAAACAGTAATAGTAAACTCAAATTATAAGTTTAGTTTGTATATCATATAAATTCCCATACTTGTCTATAAATCATGTTAATCCAGCTAACACACTATTAATATTTCACATGAAAACTTATTGGACATTTCCAATCAAGTGATTTAAGTAAAATTGGATAAGTAAGACGATTTTGGTTCATTCTCAACACTTTTAACAGTTATTTCTATACAAAGTTGATGACAAACGACACACCACAAGAATTGAACGCAGACCAAGAGATTGGGCGCTTGATTGATCAGGTAATGTCTTCATCTCTGACTGATGAACAGTACCGCAAAAAGATGCAGCGACGCAAAGAAGTACAGGATCAACGTATAGCACAAGCTGTACCAGAAAAAGGGTTAATTATTGTAAATACTGGTAATGGTAAAGGTAAAACCACTGCGGCTTTGGGGATGGTGTTACGATCGCTTGGTCACGGGTATAAAGTAGCGATCGTCCAATTTATCAAAGGTAGTTGGGAACCTTCAGAAAAACGGGTTTTTAGTAATTGGGAAGACCAGTTAGAATTTCACGCAATGGGCGAAGGCTTCACCTGGGAAACTCAAGACCGCGATCGCGATCTCGATAAAGCTAGCGCCGCTTGGCAAAAATCATTAGAATATATTCGCAACCCAGACTTTCACATGGTGTTGTTAGATGAAATCAATATTGCGCTCAAAATGTCTTACTTAGAAGTAGAGGATGTTTTAGCGGGTTTGGCGCAAAAACCAGCTAACAAACACGTTATTCTTACAGGTAGAGGCGCACCTGCTGCAATAATAGAGCGTGCTGACCTCGTAACTGAAATGACCCTAATTAAGCACCCTTTCCGCGATCAAGGCGTTAAGGCGCAACCAGGAATTGAGTATTAAATTGAAGATTACTTGCACATTTGCAACGTGCGGCGATCGCTAGCAGTGATGGAATTTAAATGATAAAAATCTTGCAGAGCCACCGAGTAAGGATAACTGCTTAACTCATCTTCGCTCACTTGAGGTAGTCTATTGCTTGCAGCTACCTGATTCGACTGAGTAGAACTGGCTTCATTTGACGAACTATTAACCGTCATCGCCAACTCTCCTGATGGGTTGAGTGTACCCTGAAAACAATTAAACTCTGAGTGGGGCATAAACAATGCACCCGTTACCTTATCCTGCTGCTTTTGAAATATGATATAACCTTGACCAAGCTGGTTTGATTTTGGGGATTGACCATAGAGGTAAATCCCATCTTTTACAGGAAAATCCGCTTTTGGTAAAACTCCAGCGTCTTTTGTCGCTCCTTGAGAATCTGGAACCAACGCTGTGGTTGTAGGTAATGTTTTTCCGCTCTGATGACCAAAAAAGTCTTTATCTCCAGAAGCCGCATTGAGTTGACTTCTCTGTTCTTTAACTCTTCTTAGCTGCGACAAAAGAGAGTTGTCGGTGGTTTTCTGAATTTGAGCCGATGATAATGAAGAATTTGTAACTGGTATTACTTGAGTCTGCTTGGCTATAAAGCCCAAACCGAGAAGTAAGCCTAAGCCTGCGAGAGAAATTCCCCATTGACGGGGAGATAAGAACTGATGAAGGTTGTTAAGCACCCTACTTCTCCTGTTAAAAAACGAACTAATCTATTTATAACTTACTTAAATTATCACCAAGTCTTAATTGTCAAAGACTTTGTTTACAACTTATATTACTATTGTCCAAAAAAGAAAACTGTCAAAAACTGAAGTTTTTATTTAATTTAGCTCAACAATCTAAGATTAGCATCACTTACAGTCTTTATTCTTCATTCAATAGGTTCATGCCATTGGGTGAGGTCAATTTGTGCGATCGCTCCCTTGTTGCTTTCATAGAAAAGGATTGCCCCTTAGCTGAGTACTGAGTTTTAATGATAACTTTTTTACTTGATTATGAGCAATAGTTCTACAGTCAAAGTAACTCTGATACTTACAGCTAGTTCCGTAGATCGAGGAAGACTGCGCCTAGACGTGAAAGTGCGTCAGATTGAAAAAGGGTTGCAATGGTGTAAATATGGTGACCAAATTAAATCGCAATTTTGATGGGTTGTGGGGGTTTGGATAAAATCACCCCTCTACCCAGGAACGATCAGTTTGGATTTTCATCTGTGGGGAAATGGGTGATAATTAACTGTGGTGCAGGTTAATTATATTTACCCTATTCTATGACTGAAGATTTACTCAAGTCGTTTCAACAAGCTTATCGCAATTTGGAACTGTTACCCTTAATTGAAGAGAAAGATTTACGACGGTTTCGGGTAGAGTATGGTGAAGATACTATTGATGAATTGATCCAGTTGATTGAAGATAGTCCCAATTTAGATGGTAAGGTTGTTTTCACAGGACATCGGGGATGTGGTAAGTCTACTTTGTTGGCGGAATTTAGCCGAAGAATAGGAGATAAATATTTTGTTGTTTTATTTTCTATTGCTAATACTATAGAAATGTCTGACGTAAATCATATTAATGTCCTATTTTCTATTGCTGTTAATTTAATGTTGGAAGCGGAAGCGCGTCAAATTGATATTCCTGCTTCTACTAAAAATGCGATTGATAAATGGTTCGCTACCCGCGTCCGCACGGAATAAACCAATATTCCAAGGGAAGCTTCTAAAAAATTTAATATATTTGAATTATTTAGTTTAAAATTAAAAGTTGACTCGAAAATTAGTTATGAACTCAAACAAGAATTTGAGCGCAAAATTTCTGAGTTAGTCGCTCAATTAAATATTATCGCCGCAGCAATTCAAGCGGGGACAAAAAAACAAATATTAGTAATTATTGATGATGTAGATAAACTTGATTTAGCAGTAGTCAATAATCTGTTTAAAGATAATATCAAAGCTCTTTGTTTACCTGGATTTAGGATTATTTATACTATCCCGATTGCGGCTTTGCGGGAAACAGCACTCAAACCAACTATTGAAAATGAAACTAACGATCAAGTTGTAGCAATGCCTGTTTGAAAGTTATTTAAAAAAGGAGAGAGTCATTTAGCAAATGCTACACCATTTCCAAAAACTTTGAATATTCTTTGTGAAATATTGACTAAACGAATCTCAAATAATTTACTTGAATCATCAACCGCAGAAAAAATAGTTTTAAATAGTGGTGGCGTGTTGCGGGAATTAATTCGCATTTCTAATGAATGTTGTCGAATTTGTCTGCGGTTAATTCGCCGGAAACCAGAAGATAAAGTAATAATTAATGATGAAATTTTAGACCAAGCAATTAATAATATCCGCAATGATTTTGCTATGCCTTTAGGTAGTGTAGATTATCGAATTTTGCAAACAATTTATCAAAACTTCAAGCCAGAAGACCCGAAACAGCAAGAATTTCTCGATTTACTACATGGGCTTTATGTGCTTGAATATCGCAATCGTCAAAATTGGTATGATGTTCATCCTATTATTGTTGAATTGTTGCGTGAGGAGGGTTTAATTGATGACAGCCAATAATCAGAATAAAAATATTAGCCTTGATAAAAAAAATCAAGATGCTTTTGACGATTTAATTGTCTCCATCGAAGCAGGAGAAGGTAAATTTAATTGACTCATTGGTGTTTGTGATAAGGCTGATTTTCGTAATAAAATAATTGACCGCTATGAAACAGAATTAAAACCTCATTTTTGTACTTATACTGTTACATTAGACGAACAATAACCTAATTTAAAAGCCGCTATTCAACAACTCTTAGAAAAGGAAGAATGTCTACAACAGTATCAACCAGCAGTGATAACTGTCACGGGTGCAGAAAAGTTGCTTTTTCTCAGGCTGGGGGAAGAACAATCAGCACAAGAAAAATTCTTTGGTTATTTGCAGTGGACAAGGGAAGGTTTGGGGAAATTTCCCTTTGCGATTGTCCTGTGGGTGACGCATCAATTGATGATTAATTTAATCAAAAAAGCACCGGATTTTTGGAGTTGGCGTAATGGAGTATTTCGGTTTGTTTGTCCTGCTAAAAATGTGATTTCTGCGAGAGAAGTTGAGACAATACGTTTTGCTTTAATAAGTACAGAGTTAGAAAATTTTAATAGTGATAATGACTATTTTTTACCCATTGAAGATTTACAAATATTAATTCACCAAATAGAACAGCAAAGCGAAATTAAAGACACGAAATTAGCAAGTTTGTATATTACATTGGCGAACATTTACAAACAGAGATTAGATAGAGGTGAAGCCCAGGACTATCAACAAGAATTAGATTTAGCAATTAAATATACTTATAAAGCGCTAGAATTGCAAAAAGAATTAGGGTTAGAGGAAGATATCGCCACTAGCCTCAACAACCTAGC
>NZ_CAXTNP010000265.1:0-10851 GCF_964245575.1 uncultured Nostoc sp.
TTCTGATTAATTTTTAATTTTTAACTTTTAATTTTTAATTAAAAAAAGGTCAATAGGGTTTGAGATGCGCTTATCCTGACCTTTAAGGAATGAGGATTTATCAACTTCCAGATTTCCTGCGTAGAAGCATTTGAGTGCTATGCCCCCAGAAAAAAGTTATGGAGCTAATTTAATCCTCATTCCTAAGAGGTTTTACTATGCAAAACCCTCCCTCTCCGATTCGGAGAGGGACAGACTTGAACTAAAGTTCAAGTCAGGGAGGGGTTCATCAAACTTATGTTAAACCAAAGGTCAGAGGAAGCGACCTCTAGAAGTCTGATCGCCAGAAGTCGGCGATCAGACTTCAGTGATTTGCAATTAGAGCTTACTTCTACACAGGAGCAAGCTACGCATAGCGCCTTGCCCTGAGCTTGCCGTACCACTTCGTGGATCTTGCTACGCAAAGCGTCTCGAAGAGTTGGGTCTCATAGAGAAGCGATAATCACTATTAAGCTTCTGGAATTTGTTGACCAACCACTTGTGATTTAAGAGTGGTGATTTCACTATTTAACTCTTTCCTGGTTGAGGCTTTGAGTAAATAGCGGTAAACAAACCAGGCAGAGTAACCAATACCGATCAACTCAAAAGTAGGTGCTACCAAGGGGATATCATTCAAAGCATCTAATACTGCCAAGAGTACTTTAACCCCAACAATTGATCCCACAATTAAACCAACAGTGATCAGGGGTTGCTTATATTGATTAAAGAAGCTTCCCAGATATTCTGGCAATGTTGCTAAAAAGCTAGAAATTTGCTCACCATATTTTTGCCATTCATCTTGAGACTGTGCGGGAGGCTGGAGTTTGGTGATGCTTCCTGTTTGGCTGTTGATGTCTGCCACTGTAGTCTCTTTGGATGCGGTTTCGGTAAATTCTTGTTCTGGCATTTTCACTCCTATAAATTTGACAGTTGAGTTTTTCTAATCTGGATAATTACAACCAAAAGTCTGTTGATTAGCTAATGCACAAGTACGTTACTACAATTGCGTAAAGGGCACAAAAGGGTTTTAGTGTCCTATAACTATAATTGCCCCGTAATATCTACTGCATCAACTACAAGGTAGACACTCAGGAGGAGGATAGAACTAAGAAGGCAGCAGAATGTATTCTGATCAGCTTTCTGAGTTCTTTTTTTGAATCAACTGGAGTCCTCAGGTTGTGATTATCCCATTGCGTGTCATTCGCTCATAATCGTACTAAATTTAAGTACAAATCTAGCAAAAATCAGCCCACCTCTCATTTATATAAGCCTAAAACCCGATTTTAGCCGATATTAAAGCTATCTTAAGCTGTGTCCGTCAATTAGCGCATTCGTATTGATATTAATACGTATTCCAGCAGGCAGCAGGCAGCAGGCAGGAGTAGGGGGCAGGGGGCAAGGGGGAGAATAAAAAATTATTAGCTTGTTTCCCCTCTGCTCCCTACTCTCTGCCCCTGTGCCTCTTGCCAATGCCCAATACTTCAACTCCTTTCGACTTCGCTCAAGGCAAGTCGCTCAGTACAAGTGCCCCATGTCCAATGCTCAACGAATGTCAAAGCTTTTGTTTTTTTTCCTGATTGTATTAATTTCATAAGGAAGCATTTAAGGTAGAGTAGTGGCATACCTGATGGCAAGAACTCATTGTTATCAACCGCATATTGAGGAAAGTGTTGTGGTAAGGAGAAGACAGTCTTAGATAGGTCTTTAGTGCAGGGAATTATTTGTTGCTGTTGAAAAAAGTGAATTCTATTCCCTATCAGCAAGTGTACTTAGCAGAATTGCTATTAAAATTACTTATAATACGTAAAACTATGTTAATTATATAGTAAGTAATAATTTGCTATTGCTATAAAAGAAGATAATGTAAATGTTAATCACCAATTTAAAGTGTTTGCACAAGCTAAACTGATTTGGTGATTTTTGTGGGAAGGCAAGGAGGTTTTAGAAATGCCTTCCTCAAAAGCCAACCCCTATCAACAGCAGTTCAGAAAGCAAAAAAGTGTCAGCCGAAGAGCCATCGACAGACGAACTCCCGACAATAGAATTTCCCTCACGAGGGAAACTCAAAGCCAGTTCCTGGCGCATCCATCAAAAAATTGGCTATGGGTACTTTGTAGCTATCGGAATTGGCTTTTTTGGCTCACTGACTGGGTTAGTGATCGCCAATTACTACCGGGGAAGGGAAGTTAGGCAATTCAATCAAGCCTATGAACAAGGGCAACTACTGAGTAATTATAAAGATGCAGTAGTCGGGGCGCAATTACATAGCTCTAACCTAGTTGCTGTATTGGAAAATTCACAACAGCTACAAAGCAAAAAAGCCGATTTTCTGAAGAATGTTGAAAAAGCCAAGCAACTAGAGTCAAAAATTGGCGGATTTATCGATAGTAAACCTAAAAGACTAGCCGCAACAAGTTCGACTTTACAGACGTTATTGCAGGATTATAAGACTAATTTAAAAGCTTACGTTGACCAAATCGAGGTCGTCTTACAGAAAATTGACTCCCAAAAAGTGCAGCCTCAGCAGATTTCTTCTGCCCGATCGCAGTTATTAACAATTATGCGTGGTCAAACAGCCACACGGCTAGATCAGCTTTCTCAAAGCTTGACTAACATTCTGCAAACTGCCCAAGAACAAGAGCAAGAAAGGCAAAAAGCCGTTGAGCAGGCAAAAATAGTCGAGAGATTCATCGTGATCGTGAGTATGCTGGTTTCAGTAGCGATCGCAGCCATTGTAGCTTGGCGTACCAGTCGAGCGATCGCTGAACCAGTTATCACTGTCACCCAAGTAGCGGAGCAAGTTGCAAGGAAACATAATTTCGATTTGCGAGCGCCCGTTACCACTGAAGATGAAATTGGCCTACTCGCCAAATCTCTAAATCGTCTGATTGAGCGAGTATCTGAGCGAACAAAAGAACTACAACAAGCTAAAGAATTAGCCGAAGCTGCTAGCAAGGCAAAAAGCGTATTTTTGGCCAATGTTAGCCACGAATTACGCACACCATTAAATGCTGTCATTGGCTTAAGTCAACTTCTAGAAGACGACGCTACCGATCTTGGTTTATCGGCAGACTTTATCACAGACTTAGAAACAATTAACTCTGCTGGTAAGCATCTACTGCACTTGATTAACGAAATCCTCGACTTGTCAAAAATTGAAGCGGGGAAAATGACCCTCTATCCAGAGACATTCGAGATTGCGACGCTGATTCATAACGTTGTCCTTACAGTCAAACCAGCTATAGAAAAAAATGCCAATGTTTTAGAAGTGCATTTTGATGAGCAACTTGGCATGATGTACGCCGATCAAACTAGGATGCGGCAGGTGTTGTTAAACTTACTCAGTAACGCCAGTAAATTTACTACAAAAGGCAAGGTGACGCTGACAGTCAACAGAGAAAAGGATGAATTTCGACCGGAGGCTCCTTTGGGCATGATTACT
The DNA here is from genome assembly GCF_964245575.1 of uncultured Nostoc sp. Taxonomy (GTDB): domain Bacteria; phylum Cyanobacteriota; class Cyanobacteriia; order Cyanobacteriales; family Nostocaceae; genus Nostoc. The sequence continues at coordinate 3,461 of NZ_CAXTNP010000265.1, forward strand.
TTCACTGTTACTGATACAGGCATAGGTATGTCTCAAGGTCAACAGCAGCAGTTATTTCAACCTTTTACACAAGGAGATACCTCGACTACGAAAAAGTATGGAGGTACGGGATTGGGGTTAGCAATTAGCCGCCACTTTTGCCAGATGATGGGTGGTGAGATTATTGTTAAAAGTCAGCCGGGAGTTGGCTCTACTTTTACCATTCGTCTGCCAATGACTGTGCAAGATTGACACTCTCCTAACTGTAAAAATTGTAGGGTGTGTTACGGCTTCCGTAACGCACCAAATCTTATGTATTGCGGTGCATTAGCCTACGGCATAACACTGATATTCATTGCTTTACTAATGACTATCCTGATGTGCAGGTAATTGTCACTTCTCGGATTATTGGCTATGTCTTAAAAGTCAAGCGATCGCCATTATTTCTCATGGGAAACTAAAAGCGATCGCCACTGTCTAAAATTTGATTGACGTTTGCCGAATTAGGTAATGATATTCACCCTCCCTGTATCCAAGTCGTAACGACCCCCGACAATTTTCAATTTGCCCGATCGCACCTGCTCAGTTAAAAGTTGCGATCGCTTCAACCGTTCAATTTGATGTTGCACATTTGCAACCACAGCATTCTCAACCGCGTCACCCGGCTGACTCTTGACCTTTTCCACTGCTGGTTTAATTGCCTTCACAAAAGTACCAATATCACCGAGTAACGATTCGTTTTGGACAGCAGCCGTTACTGCCCCGCAACGTTCATGCCCCATCACCATCAATAGCGGAGAGGCTAACAAGACAACCGCATATTCAATACTACCGATCGCTTCATGTGTAGCGATATTTCCGGCAATCCGAACATCAAAAATGTCTCCAATGCCCTGATCAAAAACAATTTCTGCGGGTACTCGTGAATCCGCACAACTAAGAATAGTTGCAAATGGATGTTGAGCTTGAGCAACTTCCTGCAACCGCAGTGCCGATTGATCGGGGTATTGGGGTTGATGAGCAACAAATCGCTGATTCCCCTCCATCAGCTTTTGTAAGGCTGCATCGGGACTGAGGGATTCAGGGGAAGTTGAGGGTATTTCGGCAGCTTTAGCCTGTTCCACCCGCCAGAGGAAATCGCTGGCAGATAGCATCATCCCAAATGCCCCGGTCATTCCCAACTTCAAAAAGTCACGACGTTCCATGAAATGCTTCATTGAATTTATAACTCTCTTACATCGACGCAACACATCTGACAGAGCGAATCTCCATCACATCGGAAACGTAGCAAGTACCTCCGAACTTATTAAGGAGTGGTTTGATATTTTCTACAACACGCTTAAGTTCTTCTGGCATACAAAACGCGAGGATGTAAACATTATCAAGCATGGTCATGTCTAAATCTTCTGTTGTTCCTCGTAATCCTTTACCAGCAACATTTCGGATTACGGCATGGTTATGTACACCTGACTTGTCTAAATTATCTAAAATTTTGGCAAGCTCAAAGGAGTTGGCGATAATTTCTATCTTTTTAACTACGTGCATATTATTACCTCCAAAATAGGTTAATTCCGTAGAGATATAACGGAATTCCCACAATAATATTGAACGGAAATGTTACTGCTAGAGCAGTAGAAACATACAGGCTGGGATTTGCTTCGGGAACAGTCATCCGCATAGCCGCAGGGACAGCGATATAAGAAGCACTGGCACACAATACAGCAAATAACAGCGAATCTCCGCGAGGCATACCAATCAATTTGGCAATCACCAACCCAATGCCTGCATTGAGTATTGGAATTAGTATGGCAAATAAAATTAGGAAAACTCCGGTTTTTTGCAAGTCTTTAATTCTTCTGGCAGCGACCAATCCCATGTCCAGTAAAAAGAAGGTGAGAACACCATAAAACAACCCTTGAGTAAAGGGTTCTAATACGTGCCAACCGCGTTCTCCTGTCAAGACACCTATTAATAGACTACCGACTAAAAGAAAAACTGAACTATTAAGAAATGCTTCTTGCAAAACTTCCGGCCACGAAAAGTCCCGCTTGCCATCGTTAGTGAATATATTCACCAAAATTAGACCAACTATAATCGCTGGAGATTCCATGAGTGCAAGGGCTGCCACCATGTAACCATCAAAAGGAATGCCAAGCTCAGTTAAAAAAGCGCTAGCTGTGATGAAGGTGACGGCACTGATAGAGCCGTAGGTTGCAGCGATCGCAGCCGCATCGTAAGTATCCAATTTCAACTTTAGGATAAAAAAGGTGTAAATTGGAACAACACAAGCCATCATCATTGCTGCTGCGAGTGTGAGAATTACTTCTTGAGTTACACCGCTTTTTATTAGTTCTACCCCTCCTTTAAAACCAATCGCAAGCAGCAGATACAACGAAAAGAGTTTGGGCACTGGTGCAGGAATTTCTAGATCAGACTTGACAAAAACAGCAGTCATGCCTAAAAAGAAAAACAGGATTGGCGGATTCAAAATGTTGGATACAATTAAGCTCAGATCCATATCCACCCCTGCTTGTATTGGTTAAACCTGAAATTAAAGAAATTTTTCATCTTTAAAAATTTAAGGGTTGAATCATGATGTATCGTGTATTGCTACTCAATGTCAATTGGGTACTCAAGGAGTGAATAGTCCCATTGATGACAATACTCTTGGTTAGGTATTACAGCGTTTTTCAAGCAAATAAACCACAGGCTAGGGAACATTGCGGTGTCCCTACGAAAATCCGTAGTTAAATTAACTGAAAATAGCTGTGAAGCTCTGTTAACAACAGAACAAGTGAGAGCTTGCCCAGTATTTTTATGATGTTTGATTCCCCGTCGCTGATTTTACGACAGAACGCGCAGGAATAATTGATCGCTAACTTATCTACGTAAAAAAGTTAACGTATTGTAGGGACAATTCATAAATTGCTACGACACAAACGTTGTTAAAATCCCAGTATTTTTTGATTGACAACAGTTTGGTAAACCCCACTCGCTGAAAATGACGGTCAGATGTACAACCTTAGCCCGTTATCTCTTCCTTTTTCTGTGAGCTGTTGATGGTTTAGTTGACAGATTGAACTTCATCAGTATTACTCAATTTCCAAAGTGCGATCGCCAAGGTATGAGCGCTCTGCACCATCCCTTGCAAGACTATCCGTATTTCCAGGTGCAAGATATGAGAATAATCATCTCTTTCCCTTTTAGTTCATGAGTACTAATTACTTGTGTTGATCGCCCTGTGACACTTTATGGTGCGGAATGTGGGTTGTAAATTCTGTCAGTAAAAGTTTCTTACTATTAAAATAAACAATCAATTCACTCAGTATAAAAAGTTAATTCAGCCGATGATAACGTTATGAAAGCAATTGTTTTGGAATCTCCCGGTGATCCGACAGCCCTTAAATTACAAGAGATTACAAAACCATCTCCTCAGCCTGGATGGGTGCTAATCGAGATCAAAGCCTTTGGTCTAAACCGTTCTGAGATGTTCACACGTCTTGGGTATTCTCCCAGCGTTCAACTTCCCAGAATTTTGGGGATTGAGTGCGTTGGTGTTGTTGAAGCCGCCCCTGACACCCCATTTCAGCCTGGTCAGAAGGTAGCAGCGATTATGGGAGGCATGGGACGAGCGTTTGATGGCAGCTATGCCGAATACACCTGTGTCCCGCAAACCTGCGTATTTCCGATTAGCAGTAACCTCGACTGGTCAGTCTTAGGAGCCATTCCAGAAATGTTTCAGACGGCTTATGGTTCTCTTATGTCCGGTTTGGGCGTGCAGGCTGGGCAGACGCTATTGATTCGGGGGGGTACTTCATCAGTTGGTATGGCCGCAACACACCTTGCCAAAGAACTGGGGCTAACCGTTGTGGCGACTACTCGTAATTCTTCTAAAGTAGACGCTTTGCAAGCAAATGGGGTTGATAGCGTTGTAATAGATACAGGAACGATCGCAATCTCTATCCGTCAGAATTTTCCCAAGGGGGTTGATCGGGTTTTGGAACTGGTAGGAACCTCTACCCTGCTGGATTCACTACAATGTGTTGCCCCTGGTGGCATTGTCTGCATGACCGGTATTTTGGGTAATGCCTGGACATTAAATAACTTTTCACCAATGGATGATATTCCTCACACGGTAAGATTGACCGTTTATACCGGAGGTACTGAAGACTTATCTATTGAACATCTACAACGATTTATTGATGGTGTAGAAGTGGGGCAAAACCGGGTCAATATAGACCGTGTTTTTCATCTGGACGAGATTGTTGAAGCACACCAATATATGGAGTCTAATCAAACAACAGGAAAATTAGTGGTATTAGTAAATGAGTCGAATGGCACCAAGAAAAGGCGAAACACTTGAATTGTTAGCAGTTTGCAATTGCTTGTTCCCATTCGTGTCCGGGTTTTTCATCAATGGGTACGCTTTTGCACGGCCGTGGCATTCCATAGAGATAATGGTTATGCTGGTGTGCCAATGATAGAGTACCATTCTGGTTAAAAATATTGCCACACAATCTTTATTGACCAAGTTTCGTTAGGATATTGTAACCTGGGCAATAGCAACTCTCTATTGATGTGACGCCAGGCGTAGGCGTAGCCCGTCGGAGACATCGCTTTTTCGCATCCATGACAACAACCATCGACTTTCTCAGTCACCTTAACCCTAGCCAACGTCAAGCTGTCGAACATTACTGCGGCCCGTTGCTAGTTGTTGCTGGCGCAGGTTCCGGTAAAACACGAGCGCTGACTTATCGCATTGCCAATCTGATTCTGAAACATCGTGTTGATCCAGAGAATATCCTGGCGGTTACTTTTACGAACAAAGCCGCACGAGAGATGAAAGACCGGATTCAACGGCTGTTTGCGGAACAACTGGCAATGAAACAACACGGTCAGCGTTTTGATTTGCTGACAGAATACCAACAAACGCAATTGCGATCGCAAGTTTACAAAGATACTATCAAAGACTTATGGTGTGGTACTTTCCACAGTCTATTTTCTCGGATTCTCCGCTTTGATATTGAAAAATATGTAGACGAAAAAGGACGGCGTTGGAATCGCAATTTCTCTATCTTTGATGAATCAGATGTGATGACTCTGATTAAAGAAATAGTCAATAAACAGTTAAATTTAGACGATAAAAAATTTGATGCTCGTTCTGTTCGCTACGCTATTAGTAATGCTAAAAATCAAGGTTTATCGCCTCAAGAATTTGAGCAAGACCAACCCAATTATCGCGGACGGGTAATTGCCCAAGTCTACAGTTTATATCAAGATAAGTTAGCAGAAAATAACGCTCTCGACTTTGACGATTTAATTCTCGTACCTACGAGATTATTTCAGCAAAACGAGCAAGTATTGGGTTACTGGCATCGCAAGTTTCGCCATATTCTCGTAGATGAATATCAGGATACTAACCGCACTCAGTATCAACTTATTCATTTATTGGTTACTAATGGCGAAACCAGAAAGAGTGAATGGGAATGGCAAAATCGCTCAGTTTTCGTAGTCGGTGATGCAGACCAATCAATTTACAGCTTTCGGATGGCAGATTTCACCATATTGCTAGGATTTCAGGAAGACTTTGGCGATGGTTTGGTAGATGATGACACCCGAACGATGGTTAAGTTGGAGGAAAACTATCGTTCTTGTGAAAACATTCTGCAAGCAGCTAACGAACTGATTGAAAATAACACCCAACGGATTGATAAAATCCTGAAAGCGACGCGGGGGCCGGGTGAGCAGATTACTTGTCACAAAGCCGATGAAGAACTTGCAGAAGCGGCATTTGTAATTAATCAAATTAGCACTTTAAAAAATCAAAATCCAGAGTTGAATTGGGGCAGTTTTGCCATACTTTATCGGACAAACGCTCAATCTCGCCCCTTTGAAGAATTGTTGGTGAAATATCAAATTCCTTACACAGTTGTGGGGGGGATGAGATTTTACGATCGCAAAGAAATTAAAGATGTCATCGCTTATTTAAGAGCGATCGCTAACCCATCTGATACAGTCAGTTTATTACGAGTTATCAATACTCCCCGCCGGGGAGTTGGCAAAACCACTATTGATGCTTTGGTTAACGCCTCCCAACAATTAGGGACAACTTTATGGGAAATACTCAGCGATGAAACATCAGTTAATACATTAGCTGGACGCGCCACAAAAGCTGTAAATAGCTTTGCTGCAATGATTAGCCGTTGGCAAGGACAAATCGGTACGCTTCCGGTGACTGAGGTTTTGCAAGGAATATTAGAAGATTCTGGTTACGTTCAAGACTTGATGAGTCAAGGCACAGATGAAGCCACAGATCGGGTACAAAACGTTCAGGAACTTTACAACGCCGCACTGCAATTTCAAGAAGAAAACGAAGAAGTTTCCCTACAAGACTTTTTGAGTAGCGCCGCCCTCAGTTCCGATTTGGATAATTTAAAAGAAGGACAGACAGCCGTTTCTTTGATGACTTTGCACGCTTCCAAAGGTTTGGAATTTCCCGTAGTATTTTTAGTGGGATTAGAACAAGGGCTATTTCCCGGCTACCGATCGCTGAGTGATCCGGCATCTTTGGAAGAGGAACGCCGCTTGTGTTATGTGGGGATTACTCGCGCCCAAGAAAGGTTGTATTTATCACATGCGCGGGAACGCCGTTTGTATGGTTCTCGTGAACCTGCTGTGCGATCGCAATTTCTCGACGAATTGCCAGAAGAATTATTAACCACTCAACGCCTGAGTCGTCAAACTTATACCAAAACTGCCTCTAATTCTAATGGTAAGCAAGACACGAAGCAGAATTGGCAAGTAGGCGATAGAGTATTACATAAAACCTTTGGTCTTGGTGAAATCACTCATGTCTTCGGAACAGGTAGTAAGATGTCTGTAGCTATTAAATTTGCTAGCTTAGGACAAAAAATTGTTGATCCCAGAGTAGCGCAGTTGCAACGAGTAGAGTAAGAGGTATATAAACTAGGACTTACGCACTGTACAAATTAATCATAGTATGTTTTACGAAAATAGGTCGTTTCAGCCTTGATTAATTGTTCTTTGATGATCAGTAAACCCGCGCTGTAGGGGCACAGCAATGCTGTGCCCCTACGACAGATGTGGTTTTTTGAGCCATACATACTATGTATTTTGTGTCAATGCGTAAGTCCTATAAACGACCAAATAGACTATATTTTGATGGTGCGTTGCTATAGAACAAGCTGTGTCAACTACAGAAGAAGCATTTATAGCTCCAGAACATGCTGTAGTAACTAAAACTTGTTCATTTGTAACTCCAGAACATGCTGTAGTAACTAAAACTTGTTCATTTGTAACTCCAGAACATGCTGTAGTAACTAAAACTTGTTCATTTGTAACTCCAGAACATGCTGTAGTAACTAAAACTTGTTCATTTGTAACTCCAGAAC
>NZ_CAXTNP010000266.1:0-324 GCF_964245575.1 uncultured Nostoc sp.
GGGGAGGAACATATATCATAGCTTTTCTTTTGCTTTCTCAATACTGCTGAAAGTACTGGTTGACTAATTCTCCTTTTGTTTCTAAAAGCTTATTTATCACAATTTCGTACACTCGATCATTCATATCTATTCCTTGATAGCTAGTATTTCTAAATGATGAACACAAGTTAGCTGCATATATAGGAGCGCCCATTAGTTTGATATACTCTTGAGTAAAATACTTTTTATCTTCAGCAATACCATACATATTTAAAGGACTAAAAAGACCCAGATTTTTGAAAAGATGCAAAGAAAAAATTTGATTCAACTGTGTGAGAAAAATAG